>CAZOYR010000135.1:0-7893 GCA_964584105.1 uncultured Alteromonas sp. | reverse complement strand
CGTATCAAAGAGAAGCTTAACTAAGATTACTAATCCTTGCGTTATTGTTAACTTTTCGAAAGCCCGCAGATTGCGGGCTTTTTTCGTTTCAGGGGAATGAAAATGCACAACAGCATCACCACCACACCGTTATGGCAGGATATGGTCAAAGGTCGCTGGTATCAGACTAATGCCAAGCCTTTGCGCCGTGCCAGACAGTCAGCAAAAGCGGTGTGTGTTGCATTTAATTCCTGTCCGGATAGTGAGCAACGCGCAGCGCTGTTACATACACTGTTGCCTCATGCTACCGCTATTATATCGCCCCCTTTTTTTTGCGATTACGGAATGAGTATCTTTGCCAGCGACACAGTCAGAATTGATAAAAATGTGGTCATACTGGATGCCGCACCGGTGACTATCGGTGAGTCGGTTGAAATCGGGCAGGGCTGTGTCATCGCAACACTGCAGCATCACAACGAACCGACGCAACGATTGCAAGGCATGCAACAGGCGAAGCCAGTCAATATCGGCAATAATGTTATTCTGGGCCAGTATGTGACGCTTTTGCCCGGGGCGGAGGTGCCCGATGATGCCGTTGTTCCTGATTATCATGTCGTTTCACCTGTGCGCTTGCCGACAGCTTCACCGTTTGAATCAGACGCTTGTCGCATAAGATGAAGTCACGCCAAATGAGTGGTTGCGCCTTTATAAATAAATTGATAAAAAGTCAATATGTAGAAATTTAAGCATCATTTTCTTCTGTAACCATAAATTTACAGGTGGTGCGCTTTTTCCGATTTTTGTATGAGTAAAAATATGATTCAAGATACCGTTAATAATGTGCACATCAGTACCGAAGATGTGTTGGTCACACCGGAAGATTTAAGTCAGGCGCTGCCCGTTTCCGACAAAGCCCTTAGCGCCATTTCTGAGGCTCGCAATACAATTTCAGATATCATTCATGGCCGGGATCACCGCATGCTGGTCATTTGCGGCCCTTGTTCTATACATGACATCGACGCTGCCAAAGATTACGCGCTGCGCTTAAAAGAAATGCATGAGTCCTGCAAGGACACGCTGTTTATTGTGATGCGGGTATACTTTGAAAAGCCGCGTACCACGACTGGTTGGAAAGGGCTCATCAACGACCCGCATATCGATGGCACATTCGATATTGAAACCGGCCTGCGAAAAGCCCGCGAATTGCTGATCTGGCTTGCTGAGCTGGAGCTGCCAGTGGCTACTGAAGCGCTTGACCCTATCAGCCCGCAGTATCTGGCAGAGCTTTTCAGCTGGAGCGCCATCGGTGCGCGTACTTCTGAATCACAAACCCACCGTGAAATGGCCAGCGGCCTGTCAATGCCGGTAGGGTTTAAAAACGGTACTGATGGCAGTCTGGATATTGCTATCAATGCACTTAAGTCAGCGGCATCGCCGCATCGTTTTATGGGTATCAATAAGGAAGGTCAGGTCAGTATCATCGGTACCAAGGGCAATCCTGACGGGCACATCATCTTACGCGGCGGTAAGCAACCTAACTACGACTCTGTTTGCGTAACAGACTGTGAGGAAGAATTATCGCAGGCCGGATTAACCGCCGGATTGGTAGTCGACTGCAGCCATGCTAACTCAAGTAAAGATTATCGCCGTCAGCCGGCAGTGGCGAAAAACGTGGTTAACCAGATTCTTGAAGGGAATCAGTCTATAATCGGCATTATGCTGGAAAGCCATATCTTTGCCGGTAATCAGAAAGCTGACGGCAAAAAGCCGGATGAGCTGGATTATGGTGTATCCATTACAGATGGCTGCATTGACTGGGCCACCACAGAGCAACTGCTTACGCAAATGCGCGACAGGCTTATTACTGTGCTGCCGATGCGCCAGGATAAACGTATTCAGGTGGCCTGAAACTCCAACCACGGACTTTTATGACAGATACATCACAACGCCTTGACCAATTGCGTCAGGGCATTGATGCGTTAGACTCGCAACTTGTAGAGCTGCTGGCAAAACGGGCGGCGCTGACCACTGAAGTAGGCAAAATTAAAGCAGAGTCAGGCGTACCGGTTTATGTGCCTGAGCGTGAAAAAAGCCTGATTGCCTCACGTCGCGAACAGGCTGAACATGCCGGGGTTTCTCCTGAATTGGTAGAAGACCTGTTGCGTCGCATCATGCGCGAATCCTATCACACGCAAAATAACCGTTACCGGTGTGTAAATCCGGATGTTGGCAATATTGTCGTTATCGGCGGCGGTGGCGCGCTGGGCAGCGTATTTGTTTCGCTGTTTTCGAAAAGTGGGTACTCGGTTGCCTCGGTAGAAAAGACTGACTGGGATAATGGTCTGGCGCAAAAAAGGCTGTCTCAGGCTGATGTGGTCGTAGTGGCAGTACCGATTAATGTTACCGAGCAGGTTATCTCAACGTTGACCATGTTAAAACCCGACTGCATTCTCGCTGATGTTACCAGTATTAAAAAGCGTCCTTTGGAAGCCATGCTGGCGACGCATGCCGGACCGGTCATCGGATTGCATCCTATGTTCGGACCCGATGCGCCGGGTATGATTAAGCAGGTGGTGGTGGTTACCGAAGGCCGCGATACGCAAAAGTGTCAGTGGCTGATGGACCAGATGACCACCTGGGGGGCCACGCTACATAAGAGCGGCGCCACAGAGCATGATGAGGCAATGGCGTATATTCAGGTTATGCGCCATTTCAACACATTTGTTTATGGTGCCCACCTGAGCCGCGAAAATCCGGACTTGTCAGTACTTAAAACCTTCAGTTCGCCGATTTACCGGCTGGAACTGGCGATGGTAGGCCGATTGTTCGCCCAGCCCCCTGAGCTCTACGGGGATATCATTTTTAATAACCCCGAAAACTTTGAGTTGCTAAAGCGTTTTCATGCGCGTTTTGGTGAGGCGCTTTCGTTATTAGATAAGAATGATAAGTCAGAGTTTGTTAAGCAGTTCAATACCATTGCACAGTGGTTTGGTCCCTACGCGCGAAAGTCTCTAAAGGACAGTAAAAAGCTGTTACTGAAAGCTGATGATGACAAAATGTGAGCGCGGCTTAGCACCTTAAACTTTTGCTAAATTATTATTAGCATCTACCGATATAGTGAGAAATATTTCATTCTGATTACCTGGCTCACATGGAAGCAGCTATGTCGTTCAAGAACCGTCTCTTACTCACTATATTGCCTGTCGTTTTACTAACCTTACTTATTCTGTCTGCCACAATCTGGAATATAGCCGTAACGTCTTCGTCTGATGCACTGGAGCATGCAGCAAAAGAGAAGCTAACGCAGCAGAATGTGCAAACACATGAAGCGATAACACATTATTTGCATTTTCTTGAAACGCAGGTTGTGAGCCAGTCACAGACAAAATTTGTTAAAGAGGCAGTGCAAAAGTTTCGTCCTGCTTTTCAAAAATATGCATCCCAGCGTAAGAATTTGTCTACGGAAAATAACGCTTCATTAGCTCAATTTTACGAATCAGATTTTAGTGACAAGTACACAGAGCGAAATGGACAAAAACCGAAGTCTTTAAAAGATCTGATTGATGCGCTCGACGAAAACAGCCGCGCCTTTCAACAGGATTTTATTGTTCATTCGCCTCACCCTATGGGTGAGAAGGATTTGTTGGAACGGCCGTCCAACAGCAGTGATTATGCAGATATCCACGCACGTTATCATCCAGAGTTTCGCAATTTGCTCAAGTCGTTCGGCTATTACGATATATTTCTGGTCGATGCGAAAACCGGTGACATCATTTACAGCGTTTATAAAGAGATTGATTTTGCAACAAATCTTCTGAAGGGCAAATTTAGTGACACGGGTCTGGGCGATGTTTTCAAAAAGGCTAAAGCGCTTAATGATAACCAGGTTGCGGTAAGCGAACTGACAACCTACTTCCCCTCATATAATGCGATGGCCGGCTTTCTCGCTTCGCCTGTTTATTCAGGTACAGAGCAAACAGCCATTCTGATTTTTCAAATTCCCCTTAATCGAATCAGTGATATTCTTACACATAATCAGGCATGGTCAGAGCGGGGATTTGGACAAACCGGAGAAACCTACCTGGTAAGTCCGGATAACTTATTAGTTACAGAGAGCCGGTTTTATCTGGAAGACGAGACTGCTTACTTTGAGGCGCTGGGCCGAAAATATCCGGCACAGGCGCGGGATATTCGAAGCGCCGGTACGACTGTTGGATTGCAGCCCGTTGAATCCAGCGCCGCAATGCAGGCGTTGACAGGAAAATCCGGATTTGTAGAAATTCAGGACTATCGGAATATCGACGTCTATTCTTCTTTCTCGCCAATAACAATAGGTGACAGAAATTACGCGATACTGGCAGAAATAGATGTTGATGAAGCCATGGCACCGGCATACAAGCTCAGCCGTAGACTATCTATGACCACGGCTGTTCTGGTCATCGTTATAACGGCGATTACAGCATGCTTAATTATTTGGATTGCCCGGCGATTAGTTGCACCTCTGGATGATTTGGGTGACGCTTGTGAAAGTCTTGCCGATGGGGAAGGGGATTTGACCCGCCAATTATCACCGTCATCTGTGCCAGAAATAAATCGCATCATTAAACACTTCAATCATTTTATTTCACAGATACATGAAGTTGTTAGTGCAATCAAAAGTGACGCAGTTACCCTGGCCTCGGCGTCGGAAGAGTTAAATTCTATTACCAGTGACAGTGTCAGGTCGACCAAAGAACAGCGCAGTAAGACGCAAGCGGTAGCCTCATCAATGGATGCGTTGTCCGCGTCGATAGTCAATGTTAATCGATCCACTGAAGAGGCGCGCTCTCAAGGTGACAGCGCGATAGCCCGCCTTAATCAAAACCGCCACAAAGCTGATGAGGCGAATGCGAAAATTCGTTTATTAGTTAATAAAGTAAACGACTCAAGCGCAGTGATTGGTTCGTTGAAAAATGAAGTAAACCAGGTGACCACGGCGTTGAATGTAATAACCGCTATTGCAGATCAAACTAATTTACTGGCATTAAATGCAGCAATTGAAGCGGCTCGGGCTGGTGAGTCAGGACGAGGCTTTTCTGTGGTAGCAGATGAAGTGCGTGCTTTGGCAACACGGTCTCAGGAAAATACAACTGAAATAGCTAAGATTATTGAAAAAATGACTAGCGCTTCAGATAAAGCCGTGGAGGCAATGGAAAGTGCAGCGATAACCGCCGACGAAGGCATCCAGTTAGTGGAATCTGTAAATGAAGCCACAGGTGAATTGACAGCGACATTACAGCAGGTTCAGCACACAACCATTTCAGTAGCTACTGCCACCCAAGAGCAGGAAGCAACAGCTCGCGATGTTAATCAGTACATTCAGCAAATTTCGCAGTCATCGTCCAGCATTGAAATGGGTGCCGAGCATACGAGTGTCTCCGCCGAAGAACTTTCACGTATTGCTATAAAAGCTAACGAACTGGTCGCACGATTTAAAACGCAAACAGGCTAGCCTTTTGGTGAGGCACTTTCGTTATTAGATAAAAATGATAAGTCAGAGTTTGTTAAGCAGTTTATTACTATTGCACGGTGGTCTGGTCCCTATGCGCGTAAGTTTTTTTAGGACAGTAAAAAGCTATTGCTGAAAGCTGACGATGACAAAATGTGAGCTGGGGCAGAAAAGATCCTAAAGAAATCGTGGCTGCTGCCGATAACGCATTAATGACGTAAGCGTATCTGACAAAGCTCTAAAACGACTATGGCGCTGCACTATACTGTGACTTCTCAATGCAGGCGATCTGATAACCGTCTGCCTGTTTGCAGCTGGCCTGTTCAGACAGGGTGGCTGATGTGACATCCATCAGAGTACCGGTAACCAATGTGTATGCTAAAGGGGGATACACCGCGCGCCTTTATGTTGGCGCCCAACATCACCCCGTAAACCTCATTTTAGATACTGGCAGTAGTGCGCTTGTCGTCCATGATGACAGTTACCAGCCCGGTCAGGACAGTCATTTAACAGGCACGACACTGGTGCAGGACGTGCAGTATGGTAAAGGTGGCTGGTATGGCCCCGTGGTGCAAACAAGTATCCGTGCAGGATTGCCTGGCCATCACGTGGCGCTGGATGGCGTGTCCATCGCGCTAACATCGCAAACGCAGGTGGCCAGCTTTCTAAATGCTGACGGGATCCTGGGGCTGGCCTATACGCCCCTGGACAACGCCTATGACCTTACTGAATTTCTCACTACTGAAAACGTCAATCCACGCGAAACTTATCCCTATGTTATGCAGCATGCCGAACAGGGCGTATCACACTATTCGCACTTTTTGCGTAAGTATCCGAAAACCCGGCTCGCACCGTACTTTACCCAATTGGAAGAAAGCGGCGCGGTAGCCAATCAGTTCGCTCTACTGACCCATCGATCCAGCATTTATCATACGAAAACGCATCAGCCTGTTGAAAAGTTGCTGGCGCATCACTTAAATCATGGCCTGTTTGTACTGGGTGACCCACTACTTCACCGCGACCTGTATACGCAGCCAGTTAAAACCCTGGCTGTGCTACACGACAAATACTACAACGTGAATGTGCTGAGCATTCGGGTTGGTGACGGCGAGCCGATTAGCGGCCCGGTGCTTGATGATAAACATGTAAAAAGCTACTGCACCAATGGCATTGTCGATAGCGGTGCATCGGCCATAGTGCTGCCTCAGGCAATTTTCGAAGAAGTGAAGAGGCAACTGATAGCGTACAAAGCAGATTTCGCACCGCTGTTAGCGCACTACGAAGCCTTCACGGGCGAGGAAGTTGGCATCGATGCCGCGTCACTTGATTTGAGCCAGTGGCCAGCTATTCACATTACCTGTCAGGGGAGTAGCGACGAAGTAATCACGCTGACGCTAACGCCGGACACTTACTGGCAGGTACACGCACCTGCACCCGGCAAAGCAACGTTTAAGTTCTGCTACCTGCCAGGCTGGCCAAACCAAATCATTCTGGGATTACCCCTGTTAAATAACTACTACACCATTTTTGATCGCAGCGCAGGTGACACCGGCGAGATACACTTTGCCACCAAAGTTGATATTCCGGGTCATATGATTCAGGCCGTTCATCACGCGTTGCAACCTGCCAGCAAAGGTAAAACAAATACATGACAACACAACAAGGCAGCATAGTCTGTGTCGGCGTAGGGATGACACTGGGCTCACACATTACGCCACTTTCCAGAAGTCACATTGAACAGGCAGATGTTGTTTTCTCCAGTGCCTCTGACAGTTATGTTGAGCTTTGGATAAAAGAAATGAACCAGGATGTGAGAAGCCTGCAACCGTTTTACGCAGAGGGCAAAGATCGTCGACAAACATATCGCGAGATGATCGATGCAATGATGACCGAAGTGCGTGCCGGTAAAAAAGTGGTGGGGGCTTTTTATGGCCATCCCGGTGTGTTTGCCCTCGCGCCGCATAAGGTTATTCACCAAGCCAGACAGGAAGGGTACCACGCGCACATGGAACCGGGTATTTCCGCCGAAGATTGCCTGTACGCGGATATGGGGTTGGATCCGGGTACGTCCGGCTGTATTCACTACGAAGCTACACAATTTATGGTGAATCGTAAGGTGGTGGATACATCAGCATTGTTGATTTTATGGCAGGTGGGGATGGCCGGGGACCGCTCCCATAAAGCATTCACATCTGACAATCGCTATCGAGCCTTGCTTCAGGAATGTTTGCAGACTTTCTATCCTGACTCACACCAGGTTGCATTGTATGAAGCTGCCGTCTTGCCGATTGAAGATGTGCGTATCGAGTGGCTGGCGCTAAATGAATTGAGTAGTGCAAAGGTACATCAGCATACAACGTTGGTTATCCCGCCATCACAAACTAAAACAGAAGATGCTGAGATGGTCGCCCGACTGAATAAGCTGT
>CAZOYR010000134.1:2040-8112 GCA_964584105.1 uncultured Alteromonas sp. | reverse complement strand
CCTGACGGGAGCTTCCATTTAGAATTTCAAAGAAGACAAATACTCTTTGAATTCATCACCAAGTGCAGGATGGCGCAATGCATATTCAACATTCGCCTTCATATAGCCTAACTTACTACCGCAGTCATGGCTCATGCCTTTCATATAATAGGCATCAACCTGCTCTATGCGCATTAATGAGTCAATAGCATCAGTAAGCTGTACCTCACCGCCGGCGCCCGGTGGCGTATATTCCAGCAAGTCCCAGACTTTTTCTGAAAGCACATAACGACCCACAATGGCCAGGTCAGACGGTGCTTCTTCCAGCGAGGGCTTTTCGACCATCTTGTGAATTTTCGCCGAGTCGCCCGGAGAAATTTCCATACCGTCCAAATCAACAATACCAAATTTAGTGATTTCTTCCTGTGGTACCTGCTCAACCATGACCTGACTTACCCGGCTGGTGTTGAACTTAGCCACCATGTCAGCAAGGTTATCTTTGCTGGAATCACTGGCTACGTCATCAATGATGACATCGGGCAATACAACAGCAAATGGTGAGTCGCCTACCAGCGGGCGTGCACACAAAATTGCATGTCCGAGACCAGCTGCATGTCCCTGCCGGACGTGCATAATGGTTACATCTTTAGGACAAATGGACTGTACTTCTTCAAGTAACTGACGCTTAACCCGCTTTTCCAGCGTGGCTTCCAGCTCAAAGGATGTATCAAAGTGGTTTTCGATACTGTTTTTACTGGCATGAGTCACGAGAATAATTTCTTTGATACCAGCTTTAACGCACTCATTAACGACATATTGAATAAGTGGCTTGTCGACTACCGGCAACATCTCTTTCGGGATGGCTTTAGTTGCTGGCAACATACGTGTTCCCAGTCCTGCAACCGGAATAACTGCTTTTTGTACCTGACTCATGTCTATTGCGTTCCTTTTACTGATAATCCGCGACCGATAGCATAATATTTTATACCATACTCAGTCATGCGCTTCGGTTCGAAAAGATTACGTCCGTCAAAAATAACCGCATCGGATAACTTTGACTTAATAAGTTCAAAATCGGGTGCCCGGAACATCTGCCACTCTGTGCAAATGACCATAAAATCAGCACCATTTAATGTCGCCTCTTTGGTTCCCATAAGACGTAAGTCGTCGCGGTCACCATACAGACGCTGTGTTTCTTCCATCGCTTCAGGATCATACGCCTGCACAATAGCGCCAGCGTCCCATAACCGCTCCATCAATACACGACTGGATGCTTCACGCATGTCGTCTGTGTTTGGCTTAAAGGATAAGCCCCACAGCGCTACAGTTTTACCTTTAACGTCATTATTATGATGACGCATAATATATTCGAACAGCTTTTCTTTCTGATCGTAGTTGACGGCTTCTACTGATTCTAAAATGCGCGCGGTGTAACCCACACCGTTTGCACTGCGAACCAGCGCCTGCACATCTTTAGGGAAGCAGGAGCCACCATATCCACAACCCGGGTAGATAAACTGATAGCCAATTCTGGGATCAGAACCGATACCATGACGGACATGTTCAATATCAGCGCCAAACAGTTCAGCCAGATTGGCAATTTCATTCATAAAGCTGATCTTTGTTGCCAGCATACAGTTTGCAGCATATTTTGTAAGCTCGGCACTGCGGATGTCCATCGTAATCACTTTGTCATGGTTACGATTGAACGGCGCATACAATTCGCGCAACTTCTTCTCAGCGTGTTCACTGTCCGTACCCAGAATTATTCTGTCAGGACGCATACAATCACTCACCGCAGCGCCTTCTTTTAAAAATTCAGGGTTTGAGACCACATCAAAACCACAGGATTTATTAAGCGATTCAAGCGTCTCACTGACCTTAGCGCGCACCTTATCAGCAGTGCCCACCGGTACGGTCGACTTATTGATAATAACCTTGTGATTATTCATGTGCGTGGCAACCGTTTGGGCGACCGCCAGCACATATTTCAGGTCTGCCGAGCCGTCTTCATCCGGCGGCGTGCCTACCGCAATAAAAATTAACTCACCGTGCTCAACCCCTGCTTTTGCATCTGTGGTAAATTTCAGATGCCCTGCATCAAAATTACTTTTTACCAATGGGGTGAGCCCGGGCTCATAAATAGGGATTTCGCCTTTTTCAAGGTTGTCAACTTTGCGCTGGTCCACATCGACACAAACCACATCGTGTCCGACCTCGGCCAGTACAGCGGCCTGTACTAACCCAACATATCCAATTCCAAATACTGTGACTTTCACAACCTATCCTTCACTAAACTTACTTAAATGCTTCAGGCCGCAACGAATTGACTGTCACTTTATCGAGACACAAATCAACGCGATGAACCATTATCTCAAATAGTAATTTATTTCTGAATTTTACCAGTACGCCCTGTCAGGCCATCCTTCAGCCCCTGCCACATATAACCGCCACGTAGTCGCCCTTGCGGGAAATACCATCGGTTAACCAGAAAACGAAGCGGCAAGGCAGTCAGGTGACGACACTTCCAATACACAGGCACATAGCCTCTTCGTGAAAGGATAAGCACATTTCGTACCTGGTAATAAAGTCTTACTGGTGCGCCACGCTTAAAGTTCATGCCAAATAAACGATGTCGTGCGTCTCCCTGGCGGTGAGGCATAACAACTTTTGCAGCCTTAAGCACAAGGTAGCCGTATCGTTTTGCTCTCCAGCACCACTCATGGTCAACACCATCAATAAAAAGATCGCTCTCTTTCCTTCCAATATGCTTAAAAGCCTGAGTATTTATCATCATGCCCGAAGCAATGATTTGGCGTGTGAGAATAAGATGTTGTGAGAGATGCTGTTCTTTACTTGCTCTGGCTTTTACCTGCTTATTATCAAATTCGCAGAGGACCTGGGGACCAATACATGCTACGTTTTTAAACTGACTAATGGCAGTAGTATACGCTTTCAGTAATTGCTGCAGAAACGCAGCAGATAACTGACTATCCTGGTCAAGCAACAATACCGCTTCAGCGCCGTCTGCGATAGCTTTCTCTATGCCCTGGTTTTGTGCCTCTGCAATGCCGGCATTATCCGGATTATGAATATAATGGCTGACTCCATCTGCTAAGTCAGTAAGTGGTTCGGGAGAGTTATCAACCAGCAACACGGGGAAGCCGACCTCACGCAGTGCCTCAAGCATTGTTTCAAGATGCTTAATATTCGGATGGTAGAGAATAATGACGGCGGCAGTGTTCAATGTTTTACAATCTTTTCCAGTAAAAGTCGGTCGAATTTATACGCCCACTTCACGATACGCGAAGGCATCAGGCGTAATCCTAAAACTGCCAGGGCATACAAGGTGTTAAGCACAGAGTATCGATGCAGCTTACGCATGGCAACAAAGCGGGCTTTGAATTCGTTCAAAGATTTGGTCAACCCGCGGCGTTTATAAAAATCGTTTACACGCCGGAACCTCAGTAGCTTCTCTCGGAGATTACGAAACTGATAGCCATTCGCTGCAAGGTCAATCCAAAGAAAATAGTCCTGTGTATTTAACCGCCTGGCGTCATATCTAAAACCATCATGGAAAATGTTCATTCGTATTGCAACCGTGGGATGATTCAGCGTGCAGCGACGAGGTAGCATGCGAACAATAATATCGTGGGAGGCAGGCATCACCCGGGCGCCTACAGGCGTATCAGACTCGTTAACTTCCGTCAGACCCGTGCCCAGCACATCCACATCATGATGCTTATCTAAAAAGCTAATCTGCTTTTCCAGCCGCTCAGGCAAACATGCATCGTCAGCATCCATTCGAAAGAAATAAGCGATACCAGGCTGCGTAACCGCCCAGTCAATGGCCAAATTCATGCATGCTGCCAACCCCATATTCTGACTATTTTGCGCAATAAGCAGACGCGGGTCACGGTTAGCAAATTCCAGCAGCATCGCTGTCGTTGCTGCTGGTACACTACCGTCGACAATAATTAAAAAGATAAAATCTTTATAAGTTTGCTCACAAACGCTTTCTATTGCATGGCGCACCCATTCAGGTTTGTCTGCTTCGTACGTAGACATCGCGACAAGTACCGGGGAGGCACACGCAGACGGCTCTTCACTGACAAACTTTAAGGATTTGTTTACTGAATCGGGCACAAAATGACGTTACTGGCTGACAAAGGGCTGCAATAATACACGAGACAACGTGCAGATGGAAACGGGAGGCGTTACGCGATTTTTTTAAACTTTCTGATCATGCGCCAGATGTTCTGGATAATATAGCTGTATACCATAAGCAACGCGATGAAGCCAAAGAACATTGCCCACTCTGGCACTGCAAACACCTCGCCTAAAACACCGATAAGGCAATATATGCTACCCATGAATAAGATGGCGACGAGCGCCTGATTTGAAGACAACCCTGCTCGCATAAAGATGTTATGGAGGTGCTTACGATCAGGGCGTAGTACAGATTGCCCCTTGCGAGCGCGTCGATACATAATAGCCGCCATATCCATAAGCGGCAGACCAATTAGCCATACGGCTGTGATTGGTCGAAATGCTGCCTCAGTTCCCTGCGCATGGTCAACCAGCAACCATACGATGGTTAATCCCACGAACATACTACCGGCATCGCCCATAAATATTTTATTGCCACGAAATCCTTTCCAGCTCAGGTTAAATGCCAGGAAAGGGACTATCGCCGCGATGATGATCAGTGGCTCCATAATTGCTCCGCCGTTTCCAGCCAGAAGCAGCAGACAAACTACCGCCAGCAACACGACAAGACTCATTCCGCCGGCCAGACCATCAATACCATCAATCATATTGAAGGCATTGATCACACCTACAACACAGATAATCGTAAAGAAATAACCCACCAGTCCAAGATCGATATCACCGAAAGCGAACAGATTTCCCAGCGAAGTTATATAGTTCTGTGCACTCCAGGCCATAATGGCAGCAACGCCAAACTGGCACATCAGGCGACCTTTCGCGCTCAGTTCAAACCGGTCGTCAAGCATACCCAGCAATACAATAAATGCTGATGCCGTAAAGAATAAGGGATTATTTTTCATCCAGACATCAGTAACGATACTGGCAACCACTACCGCCATAAAAATAGCGACACCGCCTGTCAGCGGTACCATGCCATGGTGACGTTTACGTATATTAGGTTGATCAACTAATCCAAACTGATGAGCTAACGGCGTCATGACTACCAATAGAATCAACGCCACAAAGAATGCGGTGAATAATGGAACTATTTGAAAGTAATCGAACATGCTAAGAAAAATCCATTGTCATTCAGGTGCCAGAAAAACCACAACGCTACTACTTCAAGATATTGATTTAGCGTATAAAAATCCTTTAAAAGCAATTGTCGTTTTTCTCCAAAGCTCAATTATTGTCAGCGCACAGAAGTGAAGAAGCGGCTTTGGTAGGCCAATAATAATAAACATTCTTTAATCTGACCACCTTTTTTATTATCGCCAGAAGTAAAAATCGGGCCGCGCATCGTTTAGAATCCGCCCTCTCACAGAGTTCGAATTCATTCGACCGGGGTGAAATTTACAATTTATATGCTATTCTATCGCCCAATTTATAACAGGGCTTGCATTAACTTTCATGATTGCAAAGAAAAATTGCTACTCAGCGCTGATATTTACAGGATGTTTGCTGCTTTTCGGGTGCGCTTCCGCGCCCGGTCCTGTGGTCGCTGATGTACCGCTTGTTCATCCTAATTATGCGCTTAAAAACCAGGGGCAGATCGTGAGCATCGCGCCAATGAAGACACTTTCGACCGGTGAAACCATTGCGATCGGCGATGCTTCATGGCAAATAGGCAGACAGTACTTCTCAGCCTCGCGCCAGCATTGCTTTGCGTTGCATCAGGTTGCAGCCAGTAATCAGCCTGCTGCAAACGAAGCCAGATTATGTGAGAGCGACGCCAGTTGGATGTTCTATCCCTCAGTGCTCGCAAACACAATAACCGGTCAGTCAGCATCCAGATAAAGTAGAGAACAGTTATTCTATGAAACCATTTTTTCTCTTAACCACTACGCTGTGGCTGTTGTTATCTACCTCTGTGCATGCCCAGTC
>CAZOYR010000134.1:0-1940 GCA_964584105.1 uncultured Alteromonas sp. | reverse complement strand
GTTTTTCCTGAGCAGATGCCGATGGAAAACCCGCCTTACGCTGCCAATTTGTTCATCGGAGGCTTTGAGTCAGAGCGGGCCGATGGACTAAATGACAATTACCTGATTGCCCAGGGCGATAAAATCTCTATCTGGATGTGGGGCGCGGTGAACTTTGCTGATGTCGTCACTGTGGACAATCAGGGCAATATCTTTATCCCTAATATCGGACCGGTTCATGTTGCCAACACCCCAGCCGGCTCGGTTAACAGCCGCGTTACCAGTCGGATTAAACAGGTTTACACTAATGATGTCAGTGTTTACGTTAATCTGCTTACTTCAACGCCTGTATCAGTATTTATCACCGGCCCGGTACTCAGACCCGGACAGTATGCAGGGCAAGCTTCTGACAGCGTCTTATATTTTCTCAAAAGAGCGGGCGGGATTGATTTCCAGCGGGGAAGTTTTCGCAAAATTGACATAAAACGGCAGGGCGAAATCATCGCTACTGCTGATCTTTACGACTTCATAAAGAACGGAACGCTGCCGGACATTTCTTTCAAGGATGGCGATGTCATTATGGTACGCCCGGTCGGCGCTACCATCGTGGTTGAAACCGGCGCTCGTAATAGTTTTACTTTCGAATTTACCGATAATGAGCTCGATGGTAACAACCTGACCGAATACGCCACACCGAGAGATTTCGTCAATCAGGTTTCCATTGCCGGCGTCCGTGATGGCAACCAGTTTTCCCGATACCTCTCGCTAAAAGCATTTTCGGACTTTTCACTGCGTGCGGGCGACACCGTGGAATATATTGATGACCATGAACAAAAGGTTTACCGAATCAATATTCAGGGCAGTCATACCGGTCCTTCTCAGGTTATGGTGGATAAAGGCACGCGCTTGCAGGAAATACTTACATACATACAGATTAATCAAAAGCTTTCTGATGTGGACAATATTTTCCTTTTACGGGACAGCGTCGCTCAGCAACAGAAAGAAATTCTTGACCGTTCCTTAAAACAGCTTGAGAGAAGTATCTATACTGCACCTATAAGCTCAACCGGTGAAGGCGGTATCCGCGTTCAGGAAGCGCAACTCGTGTCTGATTTTATTGCCCGGGCGCGTGAAGTGGAGCCGTTAGGAAAGGTTGTAGTGTCAGAAGGCGATCAAACCGCAAATGTACTGCTCGAGCCGAATGATACCGTTGTCATTCCCGCTGTGACTGATCTTATTCAGATAGGCGGTGAAGTTATGATGCCGCAAGCTGTTGTTTACAATCCTGAGGCTACAGCGGCAGACTACATTGCCTGGTCAGGAGGCTTTACGCAAAGAGCTGATGATGAACGTATCCTGGTTATTCGGAAAAATGGACTGGTAGAATTTGATCAGATCAATGGTGCCGTTTTTGATGAGGATGAAGGGCAAATCGAATTGAGACCTGGCGACCAGGTGATCGTATTGCCTTCAATCGATGTCAAGTCGTTGCAGGCTGTAAAAGACATTACGCAGATCATTTACCAGATTGCTGTTGCAGCGAATGTAGCGCTCGACTAAAGATGATCACTTTTAAAGAACAGCTGCTCGCGTGGCGACGCGTTATCTTTGCGTTATTTTTGCGTGAATTGCAGAGTAAGTTTAACGACAAGCTCGGGTTAGGCTGGGCTTTTTTTCAGCCTTTTTTATTTATCTTTGCCCTTTCATTCGGTAGAAGTCTGGTATCAGGCTCTACAGTGCATTCAATTCCAGTTCTTTTGTTCATGATGATAGGCATGATTTATATTCAGTCTTTTATTACATGCTTAGGAAGTGTGGCTGGTGCGATTAAAAAAAATAAACCCCTGTTTGCTTTTCGTCAGGTTCAGCCTATTTCTGCGTTAATTACTTCTGCTATCGTAGAGTTTGCAATTAAAGTTGGAGCAATAGTATTACTGCTTCTGACACTCTATTTAATTAAA
>CAZOYR010000133.1:0-8125 GCA_964584105.1 uncultured Alteromonas sp. | reverse complement strand
AAATCAGGCGAAGGGTCAAACCTTCCGGGGGTTCGAATCCCTCACTCTCCGCCATTATACGAAAACCCACCCTATGGTGGGTTTTTTGTTTTAATATGCAGTATTTTTCCCGCGCGGTCCCGTGCATACATACACGCATCATGAACGATTCTTCATACTTTTTAGCCTCTCTGCTACTAAACTGATTCCTAAGACAAAACGTAGTCTAAGCAACCACCCCTATAAAAAATTCTGACCCCATCACATCAACATAGTAATGCCGCGCTGGCGTTGCGCACTACGATAGTGGTGATAAGAGG
Organism: uncultured Alteromonas sp.; assembly: GCA_964584105.1. GTDB lineage: Bacteria > Pseudomonadota > Gammaproteobacteria > Enterobacterales > Alteromonadaceae > Alteromonas. The sequence continues at coordinate 7,826 of CAZOYR010000133.1, read as the reverse complement.
ATGATTGTCGAGAGGAAGTTGCATGAGACTGTTGCACACCCCACACCTGCGCGCGGGCTCTGTAGAGGAAAAGCGTGAAGAGATACTGGCTTACTTTGAAAACACCAGTGACATCTACGAGAGCCTGTTCAGTAATCTGAAAAACGACGCCGCATTTTATGAGCGCCCGGAGCCGCTGCGTCATCCGCTGATATTTTACTATGGTCACACCGCGACCTTTTTCATTAATAAATTGATACTGGCAAAGCAAATAAATGACCGGGTGAATCCTGACTTTGAATCCCTGTTCGCAGTGGGCGTGGATGAAATGAGCTGGGATGATCTAAATGATGAAAACTATCACTGGCCAACCGTCGATGAAGTCAGAGACTACCGGCAGGCGGTCAGACAGCTCGTGTCCGATCTCATTAAAACTCAGTCATTTACTATGCCTATCGACTGGGATAGTCCGATGTGGCCAATCATAATGGGGATTGAGCATGAGCGAATTCACCTGGAAACCTCTTCGGTGCTCATTCGACAGCTGGCGCTTGAACATATCAATCCGCAACCAGCGTGGAATGCCTCGCAACTACTTCATGACGCACCACAAAATACACTGCTGCCTGTGGATGCAGGTATTGTCGAAAACAATAAACAGACGCAGGCTGATTACTACGGCTGGGATAATGAGTATGGTGAACAGCGTGAAAATGTGTCTGCGTTTAAAGCGTCACAGTACCTGGTCAGCAATGCTGAGTTTCTCAGGTTTGTAGAGGAGGGCGGTTATACTACTGACAAATACTGGGAGACAGAAGGATTGGCGTGGCGCAGGTATAAAAATGCTGCGCACCCCGTGTTCTGGCGAAAAACGGCCAACGGGTTTGTTTATCGCGCAATGACGCAGGAAATGTCACTGCCGTTATCCTGGCCGGTGGATGTTAACTACCATGAAGCCAAGGCCTTCTGTCACTGGTTAGCTGAAAAACAGGGTAAACCGATTCGCCTGCCTACCGAAAACGAGTGGCAGCGCTTACGAGACACTGCCGGCCTTGACCACGTGCTGTTTGATGAAGGTATGAATATCAATCTGAATAAATCAGCGTCAAGCGAACCGGTAGACGTTAACCGTCACGGAGACTTTTATGATGTCGCAGGTAATGTGTGGCAGTGGACTGAGACGCCCATTTATCCGTTTGATGGCTTTCGTGTACACCCATTGTACGATGACTTCACTACACCGACCTTTGACAATAAGCATAATTTAATTAAAGGCGGTTCATGGGCGTCAACCGGCAATGAGGCCACCCGTGACAGTCGCTATGCATTTCGCCGCCACTTTTTCCAGCACGCGGGTTTTCGTTATGTAGAGTCGGCCGAGACCATTACCGTTAATGATTTTGATTATGAAAGCGACACCCAGGTCTCACAGTACAGTGAATTTCATTATGGAGATAGCTACTACGGTGTCGCGAATTTTGCTAAAACTTCGGCAGAACGTTGTTTGTCTTATGTCGATGGCAAGCCTGCTGGCAGAGCACTAGACCTGGGCTGTGCTGTCGGGCGCAGCGCCTTTGAGCTGGCCCGGGTGTTCGACCATGTGGATGCTATCGATTTTTCTGCCCGCTTTATTAAAACCGCGTTTACGATGCAGGAGCGTGGCGAGATACGTTATCACCTGATTGATGAGGGCGAGCTGACGACATTTAAATCGCGTAAGCTTGCTGATATGGGATTGGCCGACTATGCAGATAAGGTTCATTTTGCTCAGGGCGATGCGTGCAATCTTAAACCGCAATATACCGGTTATGATCTGATATTTATGGGAAATCTTCTCGACAGAGTGTACTCACCGCGTAAGCTGTTAAAAGATATTCAGGAAAGGCTGAACGCAGGCGGTATATTGGTTATAGCATCTCCCTTCACATGGCTGACAGAATATACGGAGCGGGATGAATGGCTCGGCGGGTATAAGGAAGATACCGGGGAGTCACTCAGTTCTACCGATGCGCTGGACAGAGTACTGGATAAGTGCAAACGCATTGGCGGCCCTCAGGACGTAGAGTTTGTGATCCGCGAAACCAAGCGTAAATTTCAGCATAGTGTTTCCGAGTTCAATATTTTTGAAAAACGCCCATGAGTCTTTTTATTGAGCGGACGGAAACCGGCTCACTGAAGTATGAGGGCGTAAAGCAAAAATTTGGCGTTAGCTATCCGGACATGATTTCCATGTGGATTGCTGATATGGATGTGGCGCTACCTCCTGCCGTGAAGCGCACAATTAATCATTATACCGAAGCAAACGCTGTTGGTTATCAGTCTGTATCTGTTGAACCGGCAGTGGCGAAGTGGTTGGCAAAAGAGGGGACGCAAGTTACGCCTGAATGGGTTGTACCCTGCAGTGGAGTGGTCAGTACGCTCTACCTGACGTTGTCACTGTTTAGTCAGCCCGGCGAAAAAGTTGCTGTCATTTCGCCAACCTATAGTCCGCTGTATGATGCGGTACGAGATACTGGCCGAGCACTTCAGGTCGTGACTGCGCACCAGAATATTACAGGCAATTGGTCGCTGACGGTTGATGATATTGATCCGGATTGCACAATGTTGTTGCTGTGCAATCCGCAAAATCCCACCGGCCATGTGTGGCGAAAGGAACAACTTTCTGCCATCGTAGAGTATTGTCTGCAGCACGATATCATGATCATCTGTGATGAAATTCATGCCGATTTTGTGTTTGAACTCCCTTTTCGTTCAATTATCAGCAGCACGACAGCCGACCAGGGCCCCATCATTGTTTTACGGTCTGCGTCAAAATCCTTTAATCTGGCTGGTAGCGACAACGCAGCTTATGCGATATGCGCCGACAAAACAGTGAGAAAAACGCTTAGCGATGCGCTACATCGGCGCCACCTTGTCCCGACGCCGCTGGCATGCCATGTACTCAACACGGCGTACACTGAATGCGATGAGTGGTTTTCGTCGGTACTGGCCGCCATCAACGCTAATCGTGAGATTGTGGCAAACTCTGCGGCAAACCTGCCCGGTATATTCAGGTTAACGATGGGAGAAGGGACCTACTTTGCGCTGTTAGATGCGCGTCAGGTATCGGATGATCCCGCCCGAACATTATTGCAGCACTACCATCTGGCGCTAGGTCAGGGCGATCAGGAGTTTGCGCCTGGCTTATTTAGGCTGAACCTGGCTACATCCTACAATACAGTGGAAGAGGTTATAGCGCGCCTGACTAATTATTCTGAATAATAGAATGATTTGTGCAATTAATCGTAATTTTCATTCTATTAATCTGGCTCTACACTTCAGGTATCGCATAAAACTATGCACTACATTGAGCAAGGGGGAGTGATGGAATATATCAGACGAGCAGAATCACGGGGTAATGTTGAAATAGACTGGCTGAAAAGTCGTCACAGTTTTTCTTTCGGGCATTACTATGACCCGGCGCATACCGGGTTCTCTGTGTTAAGGGTAATCAACGATGATATCGTAAAACCGGGCTATGGATTCGATACCCATGGGCATCGCGACATGGAAATCATTACCTATATTATCGACGGTGAGCTTGAGCATAAGGACAGCCAGGGCAATCAGGCTATTATACCTGTAGGCGACATCCAGCGGATGAGTGCTGGTAAAGGCATTCTACATTCTGAGTTCAACCCGTCAGACACGGTGCCCACGCATCTGTTACAAATCTGGATCATGCCGCAACAGCAAGGTATCCGACCTTCCTACGCGCAAAAGACCATTACCCAGGAAGGTAAACTGTCGCCAATAGTCACACCGTCGGGCAGCGACACAGCGATCTCGATCAATCAGGATGTTACGCTGTATAAAATGGTGCTGGAAGCAGGCGACAATATCACCATTGCGACAGAAGGGCGCAGCGGGTATTTGCACATGGTTAAGGGGCAATTAGCCACCTCAGAACACACATTTTCTGATGGCGATGGTTATGGCGTTGATCAGGTTGATGCAATTACATTTACGGCTTCTGAGCGTGTTGAAGCATTGTGGTTCGATCTGCCGCCGATCGGGCAGTAATATCATAATAACACCAGGCTGATGATGTGGGGTCATCAGCCTTTTTCCAACACGTATATGTAAACCTTCGTTACCAGTCGGGTATACCCACGTTACCTCAATGACCGCCTTTCACTTCCAACTCTGTACCATGGTTTACTATACTGGTTACTCAATGCAGGTAGTGGTTACCACATCGTATAACAATAAGCTGGATAGCGTTTCCATTAATGGTGTTTATCTGTTTCAAAATTCAGACGTGGTAAACTAAAGAAACCACCTAAGTACTTCACACCATAGTGAACCGTGGTATGATGCATTCGCTGTGAACCTATGCGTTGCACATCAATCGTAATAAAGACTGTCGGTGAGTAAGAACTTGATAAAAATTATTCTGGTAGATGATCATGAGTTAGTCAGAACAGGCATCAGGCGTATTCTTGATGACGTCAAAGACTTCTCAGTGGTGTCTGAGGCAAGCAGTGGCGAAGATGCAGTCGCGCTTTGTCGACGCAACGCGCCAGATGTTGTGCTGATGGATGTCAATATGCCCGGCATGGGCGGCATCGAAGCGACACGCAAAATTTTACGAATGGCAGAAAGTACGCGTGTTATTTGTTTGTCGATGCACAAAGAGCATCCTATCCCCGCGCAGGTTATGCAGATTGGCGCATTCGGCTTTTTAACCAAAGATGCTGAGCACGAAGAAATGATCCGCGCAATCTACAAGGTGGCCTCTGGTCAGAAGTACCTGGCACCAGATATCGCGCAAACAATTGCCATCAGCAAACTATCGGCAGATTCAAATAACCCTTTTGACGCGTTATCAACCAGAGAACTGAATATAGCCATGCGCCTCACGCGTGGTCAGCGTGTCCCGGATATCGCAGAAGAACTTTGTATTAACGCTAAAACGGTCAATACCTACCGTTACCGCATGTTTGAGAAACTGGGTGTAGCCACGGATGTTGAGCTGACGCACCTGGCTTACCGGCACAAGCTTATCGATCCTAACGCGCTTTAAGGCTGTAATGGCGACCTTTGATTCTGCTGAATTTTTAAAACATCTGACTAATCAGCCTGGCGTTTATCGCATGTATAATGACCAGGCTGAGGTTATTTATGTCGGTAAGGCGAAAAACCTGAAAAAGCGGGTATCCAGCTATTTCAGGATGCAGGTGGACAATGCCAAAACCCGCTCGCTGGTAAGCCAGATTGCGGATATGGATGTTACGGTCGTTAACAGCGAGACCGAGGCCTTCCTGCTTGAAAACAATTTCATAAAAAAATACAAGCCCCGCTATAACGTGGTGCTGCGCGACGACAAATCTTACCCGTTTATTTTCTTATCTGACCACGAGCATCCCCGGTTATCTTTTCATCGGGGACCGCAAAAACGCAAAGGTGAATATTTCGGCCCGTATCCCAGTGCATGGTCTGTGCGTGAAAGCCTGCGCTCGATGCAGCGTATTTTTCCCGTTCGCCAGTGTGAAGACAGCTACTATCGCGCCAGAAGCCGGCCTTGCCTGCAGTATCAGATGCAGCGTTGCAGTGCACCGTGCGTAGAAGGGTATGTTTCTGATGAAGAGTATAGTGAGCAGGTTAATCTTGCCCGGCTTTTTCTTAAAGGCAAGAACCAGCAGGTAATTGGTACGCTGGTGGAACGAATGGAGCAGGCATCAATTGATTTAAATTTTGAAGCGGCTGCTCGCTACCGGGATCAAATCAGCGCGCTTCGCAAAGTACAGGAACGTCAGTGGGTTGCGGGGACGCAAGACGAAATGGATGTTTTTGGCTTTGCTGTGAAAGGTAATATGGCCTGCATCCAGTCTATGTTTATCCGAGACCGACAATTGTTAGGCAGTAAGGCATTTTATCCCAAGGTGCCGCCAACAGCGACAGAAGAAGAGGTCTTTGAGTCCTTCTTCCTGCAATTTTATCTGGCGGGCAATAAAGTTATTCCTCGCCAGATTGTTATTCCTATTACATTGAGCGATGAACAGGCCATCATGGATTTGCTCAGCAGTGAAGCGGGTCACCGGGTTAAGCTGTTCAGAGGGGCGCGTGAAGAGAAGCGTCGGTATCTGGAGCTTGCGCAAAGCAATGCACAAAGTGCGCTGGATGCGCGCTACGTTGAACAAAAGTCAGTGCATGCCAGATATCTTGATTTAGAAGAAACCCTTGAACGAGAACTGCCAATTCAGCGTATGGAGTGTTTTGACATTAGTCACACATCGGGCCAGCAAACTGTGGCATCATGTGTGGTGTTCAATCGGGAAGGGCCGTTAAAAGCAGATTACCGGCGTTATAACATTGAAGGAATAACGCCCGGGGACGATTATGCGGCAATGGCACAGGCGCTCAGGAGACGCTACAAAACCGTAAGCGAAGTTGCCAAAATTCCCGATATTTTGTTTATTGACGGCGGCAAAGGGCAACTGGCGCAAGCTGAGACGTTTTTTGAAGACTGGCCGGATGATAAGCGCCCCATGTTGATTGGTGTGGCGAAAGGAACAACGCGTAAGCCAGGGCTTGAAACGCTTATCCTGGCGGATAGTCACGAAACTATTCCGATGGAAAGTCATGCGCCGGCGCTGCACCTGATACAACATATTCGCGATGAGTCACACAGGTTTGCCATTACCGGCCATAGAAACCGTCGACAAAAGGTTAAGAATACCTCTACATTAGAAGGTATTCCGGGAATAGGGGCAAAACGCAGACAGGCACTCCTGAAATTTATGGGGGGCTTACAAGGCCTTAAAAAAGCCAGTAAAGAAGAAATTGCGAGTGTTCCGGGCATCAGTCGGGATCTGGCTGAGACAATATACGACCATTTGCACAGTTAACGCTGTGTGTTGAAATGGCTTTGCCGCTGCCATAAGTGGTGTTAACAGAGAAGTTATTATGTGGACAGTACCCAATATCATCACTCTATTCAGAGTTGTTCTTATTCCCGTTTTTGTCATTGTGTATTTCCTGGATTGGCGCTGGGCACATGAAGCCGGCGCATTTATATTCTGGCTGGCCGCCATTACCGATTGGTTTGATGGCTATCTGGCCCGCAAGCTAAAACAGTCAACACCCTTTGGCGCGTTTTTGGATCCGGTGGCTGATAAACTCATCGTGGCCGCTGCGCTACTCATGATTACGCACACCTATGCCACTCTCTGGATCACAATACCCGCCATCATTCTTTTAATCCGCGAAGTGTATGTCAGTGCTTTGCGAGAGTGGATGAGTAGCCAGGGCGTGCGTGAACTGGTGCAGGTATCGTTTATTGGAAAAGCTAAAACAATGGCGCAAATGCTGGCGTTGATCGGATTACTTTCAGGACTGGAAACGTTCATGGGCTTTCCGATTTTCTGGGTGAGTCTGGGCTACATGCTGCTGTATGTGGCAGCCATTTTGTCGTTATGGTCAATGTGCAGCTACACGATTGCCGCGTCGAAACATCTGTCTGGAAAGGTTTGATTTAAAACATTGTTTGTTCAATGTGCAAAATGCATAAAAAACTAGCAAACGGTTATAAATCTAGGAATTTACTGCTATTTAATATTGACAGTTGATGAGGGGGCGGTAGAATGCATCCCACTGTTTCGGGGGAGCCCAACACGCTGACTCGGACAGTATTAGTTGTAAGAACGCGGGAATAGCTCAGCTGGTCTAGCACATACCTCGTCACGAAGTGATTGCCAAGTTTGGCAAGTGACGAAGAAATAGATCAGATAAGTTAAAGAACGCAAAAAAGCGCGGGAATAGCTCAGCTGGTAGAGCACAACCTTGCCAAGGTTGGGGTCGCGAGT
>CAZOYR010000132.1:0-8166 GCA_964584105.1 uncultured Alteromonas sp. | reverse complement strand
ATCAACACTGACTGAGCCACGCGCACTTAAAATACCACCCTGTTCAGATTTAAGGATAGCCGCCATTTCCTGGGCTTTTGCATAGTTAACGGTGATATTGGCCGTTTGCATTGGCGCCAGCTCTTTAACCTGCTGCTCTGACTGCAACTGCTGTGTTTCGCGGGCAGCCAGCTCTTCAGAAGGAGCGACTAATAAGATATTACCGTCAAGGCGCTTATCCAGCCCCTTTATGCGCAAGATCATGTCCAGCGCCTGATCCCATGGCACACCGGAAAGCTGAATAGTGACATTACCGGTAACGGTGTCAGTTGTGACCAGGTTGAAATCGTTAACCTGGGCAATTATCTGCAGGACCTGGCGAACAGGTACATCCTGAAAGTCCAGTGAGATAGGCTTACCGGTATATTTTGACTTTTCTGACAGGGCTTCCTGCTCTTCTTCACTCATTGGTTCAATTTCAATGCGCAGACCTTCATCGGTCATGGTGTGACGCGCGAATACCGGGTCAACATAGTCAATAACCAGACGAGCAGACTCTTCATCCTGAAAACTTTCGATATGCGTTACGGCAGTGCCGAACTGCGTAACATCAAGTTCAACAAATTGTTCTTCTGCCAGCGCAACACCAGGCAATGTCACAGTTAATTGACCCTGAGACTCAACCAGTTGCGGGCTGACTTTGTCATTTTCAAACGATACCAATGTGACGGCAGTGTTATTTTTGGCGCGGGTAAAATCGATATTGGTCAGGATATTGTTAAAACCTGCTTCGCTTTCTTCATACGGATCCAGCAGAACCGGTTGTTCCTGCGCACCGGCCAGCGGCATACCGTTCATGACAAAGAAAAACGCCATCAGACCCGTGAAAAGTATCCACTTTCTGCGATGCGTACTGTTTAACCGTTTATTAAAAATATAGCGCTCAGACATTATTATTCTCTCCTGCTGTCGAATTCAGCGACAACGTGGTTTCTTCCCTCTGCCAACATCCCGCACCGTCGGGAAGCAACTGTTCTATTTTTACAGACTGGCGGTTAATAGACTTTATCGTGCCGTAAAATAAACCGATACGACTGCCGCGGGTACCTTTGAGTAGCGACCCATCCGCAGTTTTAAACAACACCCACTCGGTACCCTTGCTTTTAAAGCTGCCGGTATATGCCAGGGCATCGAGCCCATACTGTTCCAACGACTCTTTGCGACGATCATAATCCGGCTGCAGGCAATTGGACTGCACTTTGGCGACCAGCGGCTCACTTCTGTCAACGGGCCGTTTAAAGGGGCTTCTACGGTCTGTTGAATCATACTGAAACGCCGGTTGCGATGAGAACTCCGGATAAGGCTCAATATGGACCTGAGTGTTTTGTTTGACCTTATTGGTATATGCCGTCAAATCATCCAGTTGGGGCGCACATGCAGATAGCAGGCCAACACAAAGCGTCGGAAAAATGACATTACTCAGCTTCATTATCTGTCTCCTGAACACCGGTGAGTGCGGTACGATAGGTTTTCGCCTGCAAACGCAGTTGCAGTCGTTCATCCTGCTGCTCAAGCCGGAAGTTATGCAGGGTCACAATACGCGGCAGGTCAGCGACTTTTGAGGCAAACTGGCCAAAGCTGTGATAATCGCCACTTACTTCCATTTCAATAGGCAGCTCAGTGTAGAACTCTTTAGGAATTTCCTGCTGCCAGTTCAGCACTTTAAATGTTAACCCTGATGAGGTGCCGACATACGTGACATCATCCAGTAATCCCGGTGTTTCGTTGCTGGTGGGCAGGGAGCGCAGCATTGACGAGAAATCCTGCTTTATCTTTGCCAATTGCTCTTCGTAAGCGTCAAGGTTGACGGCAATCCGATATTTGGCCTCGAATTGCATTTTAAGCTCAGCTTCTTTTTTCTGTGCGGCTTCCAGCACAGGTAGCTTGGGCTTAACCACGAACCAGTAACTTACGCCGGCAATAATGATTGCCACAAATACGGCAACAACAATTTTTACTTCCCTGGGCCAGATAGCAACCTGTTCAAAGTCCAGGTCGTTCAGCTCTTTTAGTTTATTAACATCAAACTTCATGGCTAACTCTTCTTGGCAGTAGTATCAGCGGGAACTGGCGCAACGTCAGGGCTGATCTGAAAGGTTAAGGTAAAGCCACTTACCGCATCGGCTGCGGAAGTATCGGCAATAATTGATGATAAATCACCGTGAGAGAACACTTCAGAATTTTCAATGCGACGCATAAAATCTGACAGACGGTTATTTGACTCACTGATACCCTCAATCGTGATGCTGTTTCCAGAACGCTGCATGGTTTTAAATGACACGCCCGGCGGTACAATCTGAGCCAGCTCGTGGAATACCCGTGGCGCCACATTTCTGCTTACCTGTAACTGGCCAATCAGCGCCATGCGTTGTTCAATCGCAGATTTTTTCTCTTTGATTTTCTGAATTTCAGTAATCTGCGCATCCAGCTTGGCAATTTCCTGGGTCAGAAACGTGTTTCGAGCATTCTGATGCTGCGTCTGTTGCTCGATAGTCTGGCCGGCCACCCAGAAGATGAGTCCGATAGTAAGCGCTACCAAAGCAAGAAAGCCTAAATAATTCTTTTTTTGTAACTGGCGCTGCTGTTCACGCCAGGGAAGCAGGTTTACATGTGCCATGTGTCGAAACTCCGGCTGGCCAACCCGGCCGCGATTGCAAGCTGCGGGGTGACACTTTTAAGACGTTGAGGGTCAATTTTTTCGCTAATCTGCATCCCTGCAAACGGGTCGAAAACTTCTATCTCCAGCCCGAGGTCCTGTTGTAGCGCATCGGTCAGCGCAGTCAGGGTAGCGCCGCCACCTGACAACAATAATTTTTTGGGGCGTTCAGTGTGTGAGGTGCTCATGTACATCTGCAAAGCGCGGTTAATTTGCTGCACCAGGTTGGCTGTAAAGATAGGCAATGTTTCTTCCTGCCAGTTACCGGTCAGTGTTTTGTCCAGCAACTGACGTTCTGCCTCTTCTTTGTCCATCATCTGGATAACAGAAATATCCTGCACCAGCATGCCCATACCAAAACTATGCTCTTTGGCGTAGATCACATCGCCGTTTTGCCAGACACACATCTGCAGGAGGGTGGCGCCAATGTTCATACAGCACACGCGCTCGTCCTCTTCAGCAGGGTAGAAGTGTGTCAGCGCATTGCCCAGCGCATACCCTTCAATATCCACTACTTTGGGCTCAAACGGGACTTCGCGGACCAGCGTGATACGATTGTCTACCATGTCTTTGTGCGCTGCAGAAAGCAGTACATTGACCTTTCCGGCATGGCTTTGACTGGGGCCGAGTTCCTCAAAGTCGAGGTAAACTTCGTCCAGTGGGTAAGGAATCAGACTATCTGCCTCAATCTCTATCTGGCCTTCTAACTCAAGGTCACTTTGATCAGGCTCCATCTGTACAACTTTTGTTATAACAGAGCTGCCAGAAACGGCGATAGCCACCTGCTTGCCTTTCACTTTCAATGCCTTCTGCACTTTTTTCAGCGCCAGGCCGACCGCATCAAAATCACGAATTTCACGTTCCTGGAATGCTTCTTTATTGATGAGCTCACAGGCAAAACCGGCCAGTTTGTACTGGTCGCCGGATTTTTCAATTAGTACCGCTTTAATTTGACGAGTGCCTATATCAAGGCCCACAATAGACGGCATCTTTTTCCTAAACAACGATTTCATGGTAGTAACCGGTGATCCAAAGTTTGGGGTCTGCTTTAATTTAGAATCTTACGCACTTTTTTTGAATATTTTGGTTCTCATAAAAGCACGTACGTATAGAATATTAATCAATTGGGCATTTTGGCCTTGGTAATGAAGTCTCCGTGAAGTTTCTAAAATCCCTGTTAATTCTTATCTTTATCGGTGCGATCGTCGGCTCAGCCGCGCTGATCGGTATCTATTTTTATATCAAACCAGACTTGCCCAGCGTCACTGTCCTGAAGGATGTTCGGTTGCAAACGCCCATGCGCATTTACACGCAGGACGGCAAATTAATCTCTCAGTATGGTGTTAAACGGCGGATCCCTGTAAAACTTGAGGATGTTCCGCAGCAAATGATCGACGCGGTGTTAGCCACCGAGGACAGCCGCTTCTATCAGCACGCCGGCATCGATCCGATCGGGATCGGGCGTGCTGCACTTAACCTGCTTATCACCGGCGAAAAGCAGCAGGGCGCCAGTACACTGACCATGCAGTTAGCCCGCGGATTCTTCCTGACCAGAGAAAAAACCTATATCCGTAAGATAAAAGAAATTTTCATTGCGTGGCACATGGAACAGCTGTTATCCAAAGAAGAGATCCTTGAACTTTATCTGAATAAAGTTGAACTGGGCCATCGGGCGTTTGGTGTTGGCGCGGCCGCGCAGGTGTATTACGGCAAGCCATTACAGGATCTCAGCCTGGCCCAAATTGCGACTATTGCCGGCTTACCCAAAGCGCCCTCCGTGCTAAACCCCATCAGTCGGCCTGATCGCGCCAAAGAACGTCGTCGCGTTGTGTTGCTGCGTATGCTTGATGAGCAGCTAATTACCCGGCAGCAATTTGATCAGGCGGTTAATGAAGGGATCACTGCTAAAAAGCATGGTGCTGAAATAGAGGTTAGCGCGCCGTACCTTGCCGATCTCATCTACAGTGAGATGGTCGAGGTGTATGGCAAAGAAGAGGCTGAAACCGGCGGCTATCAGGTTTATGCCACGGCGCCGTCAGATATTCAGCAGGCAGCACAGGATGCGGTGGTCAGAAATCTTCACGATTATGACGAGCGCCACGGCTATCGCGGACCCATCGATTATCTGTGGAATCGTCCTGAAAACAACGAGGCAGAAGACACGCCAGATGCCGTCTCAGACGAGCAGCAACAAGACACCGTCGATGTTAAAGAAAACGAGCCCCGCTTACAGAAGACCAGAGATGACTGGACTGAGAAGCAGATGCTCAGTGCACTTGGCGATATTGAGCGCATCGCGCCATTGGTTCCCGCGGTTGTGCTGACTGTTAATGAGCAATCCGTAGACGTACTGGATACCGATGCAAACACCCGTACTCTTAGCTGGGAAAATCTCGACTGGGCCCGGCCGTATATTACGGATTCGCGTCAGGGTGAAGAGCCGGAAACCGCCGCTGATATTCTGCGCGAAGGTGCTGTGATTTATATTCGCAAACAGGAGGGACAGTGGCGTCTGGCACAAATGCCTGCTGTGAGCGGTGCGTTAGTAGCGCTGAATCCAAAAAATGGCGCTGTGCAGGCGGTTGTCGGTGGTTATAGCTTTTATCAAAGCCAGTTTAACCGGGCAACGCAGGCTAAACGCCAGGTAGGGTCAAACATCAAACCGTTTGTTTATTCTGCAGCGCTCAATAATGGTTATACCACAGCGTCAATTATCAACGATGCGCCAATTAACCAGTGGAATCAGGCGACGGGCGTAGCCTGGCGTCCTAAGAATTCACCACCGGAATACGATGGTCCTATTCGCATGCGTATGGCGCTGGGTAAGTCTAAGAACGTGGTCTCGGTACGCTTGCTGCGTGGGGTAGGGTTGGATAATACTGCCACTTATCTGGAGCGCTTTGGCTTTCAGCGTGAAGATATTCCCCGTGACGAGACGCTGGCATTAGGTTCCGGCTCACATACCCCGCTGGAAGTCGCCAGAGGCATTGCCACCATCGCTAACGGCGGGTATCTGGTTAAGCCGCACTTTATTGACAGAGTACTGGATGAGCAAAATACGGTCCTGTGGCAGGCTGATCCTGTCTGGGCGTGTGATGAGTGTGACGAGCCAGACATCGAGTCGGTGCAGCAAGATGTCGAATCACAGTTAGCGATGGCGCTGGAGGCGAGTCAGCGGGCATCTGAAATGGAAGCGCCGAAACGCTCAGCTCCACGGGTTATCAGCGCACAAAATGCGTTTCTGGTTGCAGATATGATGCGCACAGGTGTGCAGGCAAATGGTAACTGGAATAAGAAAACGTACTGGATGGGAACCGGCTGGCGGGCGAAGAACCTGCTGCAACGGGAAGATTTGGCCGGTAAAACCGGTACCACCAATGATTCCAGAGATGCGTGGTTCTCGGGATTCCAAAAAGATATGGTGGTCACTGCCTGGGTGGGCTTTGATGACATGAACCGTAATCTTGGGCGTGCCACCCGCAATCAGAATCTTATTAATCGCAATCCTGAGCGTTTTAACTGGATTGGTAACGCTATGATTGGCAGTGAAAGTGGCTCTCATGCCGCGCAGCCAGCCTGGATCCGGTTTATGAAGGTAGTCCTTGAAGGGAAGCCGGAAGAAGCGCTGTCGGTACCAGAAGATATTGTCCGGGTTCGCATTGATCGTACCAGTGGGAAGTTGACCCGGCGGACTGACCATACGACACTATTCGAGTATTTCGAAAAAGGAACCGAACCGACATCCTATGTCAGAGATGACGATGTGGTAGACCCTGCACAAGAAGATACGAAAAACGCGCCTGAGCCAGAAGAAATATTTTAATTCACTTTTGTACATGAGCTGGCTCGGATGCGTTGTTGCCTGAACTAACATTCGGAAAGAAAATGTCACAAGACGATAACCGATATCTTTATATTCCCCATTCCGGGCCATCATTGCTTGAAACTCCGCTGCTGAATAAGGGCAGTGCATTTACCGCCAGAGAGCGCGCTTCATTTAACCTTACCGGGTTGCTGCCGCCACGCTTTGAAACCATTGAAGAGCAGGTTGAGCGTGCGTATATGCAATATAATACGTTTGATGATCCGCTTAACAAACACATCTATCTGCGCGCTATCCAGGACAATAACGAAACGTTGTTTTATCGTCTTGTACAGCGTCACATTGATGAGATGATGCCTATCATTTACACGCCTACCGTAGGCGATGCGTGCGAGCAGTTCTCTGATATCTACCGCTCTTCACGCGGTTTGTTTGTCTCCTGGGAAGAGCGTCATCAGTTAGATGATATTGTTCGCAATGCCACCAAACGCAAAGTGAAAGTGATTGTCGTTACCGACGGTGAGCGCATTCTTGGTCTGGGCGACCAGGGTATTGGTGGTATGGGGATACCCATTGGTAAGCTATCGCTTTATACCGCCTGTGGCGGAATCAGCCCGGCTTACACATTGCCGGTCATGCTGGATGTGGGTACCAATAACGAAAAACTGCTCAATGATCCTATGTATATGGGCGCTCGCCACCCGCGTATCGGACAGCAGGACTATGATGAATTTATCGATATGTTCATCAAGGCCGTCAAACGCCGCTGGCCCGACGTGATGATTCAGTTCGAGGATTTTGCCCAGCCTAATGCGATGCCGCTACTAAACCGTTATCGCGATGAAATTTGCTGCTTCAACGATGATATTCAGGGCACTGCTGCCGTCACCCTGGGCACCATTCTGGCTGCATGCCGGATGAAAGAGCAGAAACTATCTGATTTAAATGTGGTGTTTGTCGGCGCTGGCTCGGCTGGTTGCGGTATTGCTGAAATGCTGATTCAGCAGATGCGTCATGAAGGGCTATCTGATGAGCAGGCCAGACGACAGGTCTTTATGGTGGATCGTTATGGCCTGGTGACAGAAGGCATGGAAAATCTGCGTGATTTCCAGGCAAAGCTTGCCACGCCCATGACGCAAATTGAGGACTGGACTTTTTCTGGCGAGTACGCCTCACTGCTTGATGTGGTTAACTGTGCAAAACCGGATGTATTAATTGGCGTATCCGGCCAGCCAGGCCTATTCACTGAACAGGTTGTCAGAGCGATGAAGCTCAACTGTGAACTGCCTATCATCTTCCCGCTAAGTAATCCCTCACGTCAGGTCGAAGCAAGACCGGAACAGGTTATTGAGTGGACAGAGGGTGAAGTGGTGATTGCCACAGGCAGTCCGTTTAGGCCTGTGGAGTATAAAGGCAAGACCTATCCTATTGCACAATGTAACAACAGTTATATCTTCCCGGGTATCGGGCTGGGCGTGATTGCAAGCAAGGCCCGCCTGATTAGCGATGAGATGTTGATGGCCGCCAGTAACGCACTGGCCTCAGCGTCACCAATGGCAAATACCGGTACAGGGGAGCTACTGCCGCCGCTAACTCAAATTGCCGATTTAAGCCGCCAAATTGCGTACGCGGTTGCCAGAGTGGCAAT
>CAZOYR010000131.1:6398-8208 GCA_964584105.1 uncultured Alteromonas sp. | reverse complement strand
CACCGGTTACCGTGGAAGAACAGGCGTACATGAATTATTGGGCATGACGCCCGAATTGCGTTCGATGATATACAAAGAAGGCAGTGTAGCCGAAATGAAGGCGCAGGCCATGGATGATGGCATGCGAACACTGGTGCAGGACGCTCTCTTCAAAGCGCTTAAAGGTGATACGGACATTGCACAGGTGCAAATTATCAGCGGCGCTGAGTAAAATTTACTGACACCAGCGTCAGCTTTTTTAACACTTGCGGCACGTTTCGGGCGGTGCACCGTTAGCATCTTTATGATTTTATTAAGTTGTTTGAGTCGGGAGCAATAATTGCTTCACGTTTGTTCCTTTAAAATCATTCCAGCTATGTTGTAGGAATAAACCTGGAACATTCTTTTTATGAAATCTCGTTCTTTACTGGCATTATCGTTAGGTTTCGCTGCGACCGTCTCATTCTCTTCTTCAGCAGCAATGATTGACTTAAGCGGGTGGTCTTCCGAGGGTGAAGGCACATGGACAACACAGGGCGATAACAGTACGGTTCTGCAATCGGCCAATAGTGACCCCACCGTATTTTTCAATGGAATGAACAGTCAGGGAATGCAATTGTCGGGCACGATCAGTGTTGAGCAGGAAGCTGACGACGACTTCATCGGATTTGTGCTTGGCTATAATACCGGCGACCTGACCAGTGATGAAGCAAGTTACTTGCTTATCGACTGGAAGCAGGCGGACCAGAATTTTTATAACCGTCCTGATTTGAGTTTTGAAGGTGATGCAAATGCAGGCCTGTCAATCTCACAGGTAAACGGTGCGCTGAGCATTGAAAACGCCTGGCGCCACGACGGTGCGGTGACTGAGCTTCAGCGTGGCACGACTTTGGGCTCCACTGGCTGGGAAGATAATACGGCTTACAGCTTTGATTTAATCTTCAATGCAGACCAGGTGCAGGTATATGTTAATGATGTACTAGAGCTTGATATCAGCGGCACCTTCACTGATGGCTCATTTGGTTTTTATAACTTTAGCCAACCTAATGTGCTGTATGCAGGCATTACCGAAGATGTTGTTGCACCTCCGGCAAATGTGTCAGCGCCGCTAACCGCTGGTCTGATGGGACTGGGATTGGCCGGTATTTTTCTGCGCCGCAGAAAATAATACTTCGGGTGTGTTTATCCAAATTTAATTAAGTCGCCATTTCGGCGACTTTTTTATTGGCTCACCGCGCTCAACTTTCCTTTGCTTTTACAACACATCCTTGCGTATCGACGGTACGACGACAAAACTGCGCCTGAACGCTGTTTTTGCGTAATATAAAGTCGTGTTCAGTCAGAGTAGTCTTATGTTCGCTGTAGATTTTGAAATTCTCATTGCCGCTTTGCTTCTTTTCGCCGGCATCCTCTCTAGCAAACTGTCTCCCCGCCTGGGCTTGCCTATGCTTGTTATCTTCCTGCTGGTTGGCATGCTGGCCGGCGAAGCGGGCATTGGTGGAATTCAGTTTGATGATGCGCAAACCGCTCATGCATTGGGCACGTTAGCGCTTGCAGTGATTTTGTTTGATGGCGGTCTACAGACTTCTTTATCGGCTATAAAACTGGCCTGGAAGCCGGCATCCTTGTTATCAACCCTCGGTGTGGCTATCACCGCGGGCATAACCGGGGTAGCTGCCTCCTATATTCTGGGCATTCCTCCGCTGGTTGGTTTACTGCTTGGTGCCATTGTCGGGTCTACCGATGCGGCGGCTGTGTTTTCTATTTTACGCAGCGCGGGCATTCATATTAAGCCCCGACTGAAATCAACACTTGAAATAGAAAGCGCGTC
>CAZOYR010000131.1:0-6298 GCA_964584105.1 uncultured Alteromonas sp. | reverse complement strand
CAGATCGCTATGTTTGTTATGCTGGGGCTTCTGGTCAACCCCCCATTATTGCTTGAAGTCTGGGCAGAAGGTCTGGTTATTGCCATCATTCTGGTTTTCGTGGCCCGCCCTCTGGCCGTTGCACCTCTGCTGGCACTGACAGGGTTCAACCGGCGAGAAATCTCTCTCGTATCCTGGGTCGGCCTGCGCGGCTCAGTGCCGATCATACTGGCTATTTTTCCTTTACTGTTCGGCATCGATGAAGCTGGGTTGGTATTCAATGTGGTTTTCTTCGTGGTCCTTTTATCCGCTACGGTTCAAGGCTCCACCCTGCCCTGGGCAGCGAAAAGACTAAAGCTTACGCAGCCAGCGACAGCCAGTCCGGTTAAAAAATTAGAAGTTCCGTCACTGGGCGGCGTAAATGCGGACATTGTCGAAATCACGCTCAGTGAGCGCTCTCGCGTGTGCGATTTTACCCTTGCGGCACTGCCGCTGCCCCTGGGCGTTAATATCGCTATGATAGTGCGCAACGACGAAGTGTTACCGCCAGAAAAGCAAACACTGATGCAGGCCGGTGATCATTTGTTTATTACGTTAGAGCCGCAGTTGCGCAGTTATTTAGATGCGCTTTTCGCGGCTAAAGGTGATGCTGTTAAGGATCGTATTCAGGGTGCTGCCCGCTTCGCTGGTGAGACTACACTGAGCGCTTTGACACACTTCTTTGATGCTCCGTTTCGCTCAGACAAAGAGGAGACTGTAGCGGAATACCTAACCCGTAAACTTGATGTCTTAGCGCCCGGCGCCCTTGTTGAGGACGCGGGAGCTACGCTGACAATCAGCGCTTTTGAGCGAGGCAAAATAACCGTTGTACGGCATGACCCTGATTAAGCCATTAGTAACTATCTGCTTTTTAATACCAGTTTGCCAAACACTGACGCATCAATATAACCCCGGTTTTTGTCACCATTAACCGGCTCAATGTCATGAGAGCCCATGAAATGTTCGCGCTCTTCGCTGCCGTCGTTGTCACAATATGCCAGCATAAAGCCAATTAGCTTTTCTGCATCAAGGCTGACGGGCTTGCCTGGCGACGCTGTGTTGAAGGTATCCGGATAAAGACGAACAGCCACTTCCCAGGTAATTTTGTAGGGCGCTACCGTTTGGCGCGTCCAGCGACTGTTGATATGCTCATTGAGCAAAATGACGCCGTTATCGTTTTTATCGTTGCCAAAATCAGCGACATTTCCATCCAGTGCGATGTGGTATGCAAAGGCATTAAAACTATGCAGATGGTTACCGCCCGATGCATCCTCGTCAATAAATATCTCAAGACAGTCGTCATCCCAATAAGCGACTTTTGGATCCGGGTGCGAGTCGATCAGCACATCATCTGTAATTTCAGCCAGCAGATAAAGAAAGTCTTTATCCCATAGCAGCTTATAGCGGCCCGAAAAATCTTTCTGTGCCGGTTTATCGCCAAGAATATGTTTATCAAGTGCATACCACTTTGCCGATTTCCAGTCTGGCTCATTTGCCTGACCATCAACGGTAACCGGTGATGTCGCTTTATAAACCGGTTGCGGCGTGGCATCGGCATGTGCTGATTGCGCCACTAAAATCAGGAAAATAGATGAAATCAGGCGTTTCATACCCGCTCCTTAATAAACAGTTTGTCGGGCAAAATTTTCACCCGTGTTCTCAATTAGTGTCAGTATTTTACACAGTCTCAGTACGCAACTGATCAGAGGATTTCCTGACTAAATTTATTTCACAATAAAATCATACAGATAGTTCTAATATAGTGCGCGTCAATAATTTGGCACTTTCGATGCATTACTGTTAAAGCGGGTAAGAATGATGTTCCGCATACGCCGAGATTATTCAGACTTAAACAGGCCGCGCTGTTCATTCAGCCAGATAATGCTAATGACATTAAATCAATTGCCCACTTATGCCACATCACTGATTCAGGCACAGCGTGACTGTCACTTCTCGACCAATACAATTCCCCGCCCCAAGCGGTGCGATACATCAACAGCATTCAGCAGCGATGCTGAGAGCCAGCGAGAGCATAGTCATCAGAACGCCAGAGCATATCATGACGCCCTATTGAACTCCCGTCGTCGCCGAAAATATGATGCCCCGCAGACTTTTCATTCGCCAGACGCCGACAGCATCCCTCAACAGCAGTGGCGTCAAGCGGCTACAGAAGCCAAACGACAGCCTGCTAAGGGTTTATATGCAGGAGCATCGACCGGACATCAGGTCCATGCTGGAATTGAACACTTACGTCAGAAAGCCTTGCTCTTACAACTTCTTATTATGAATAATCCTGACGGTTTTGTAAGCGCCACATCCCGTGTCCTTTTTGAACGGCTGACACAAGTTCAAAAGATGCTCCAATTTGAAGTCGAGCATGAAGCAGAGCGTCTTCGCCACTTTCAGCCAGAGACAGAACGATGCGGTAATTTGATTGACGAAGTCAGTTAACTTCTGAAATTACTGCCTTTTCCTGATATTGACTGGGTGTCTCATTACACTGAATTTTAAAGCTTCGGCTGAAGTATGAAAGCGTACTGAAGCCAACGTCATAAGCAACCTGAGTCACCTGCATCCCCTCATCCAACAGCTTTTTCGCTCTGAATATTCGATAATGTTTCAGAATTTCGCTGAAATTCATGGCAAACAAAGCCTGAAGCTTTCGCGACAACTGCCGCTCACTAACTGCCATTAAGTTCGCCGCATCACTCTTACTGAAAGCTTCGTCATGAAAATGTTTAGAGAGCACATGCATGAATCCGGTATAAAATGCCTGGTCTTTGGCATTTGCAAAGGCGGGTACTTCAAACGGAGAGGGCTCGGCAACCGGTTCTGGTGCTTTTCTATTGCGTGATAATAATGATAACAACTGATAAGCCGTGTAGCGCAACGTTGCCGCCTCGACCGGTTTCTCCAGTATGCTGTCTATATTCAACTCCACACACTGTTCCATCATCTCACCATCCTGAACCTCGTTAATGAGGACAAAGGGAATGCCCTTAAGTGATGGGTTCTGGAGCATTGCCCGGCGCAATGCAAAGCCGTCACATTGCGGCATATTACTATCACTGATAACCAGGTCCGGTATAATCACCTGCATCGTTTTCAAGGCCTGATTTCCTTCAGCCGCTTCCACGCAGTTATAAGATAAGCGCAACGTATCTTTGAGATACTGCCTCATATCGGGGTTGTCTTCTACAATCAGTACAATGGGCCGATCATCGTTAATACGTGGAACCCGAGGCACAATATCAACAACCATGGGTGGCGTTTGCGGCTGCTCTTCAGACAAGTTGAGAAGAGGCAGATATACCGACAGGCAATTACCCCGGCCTGTCTTGCTGTCTACCCCTATCCAACCGGCATTAGCCAAACAGGCTTCTTTGACGATAGCCAGGCCTGGTAGCCAGCGACTGCCTGTATCTGCATCACTTTGAACAAAGCGCTCAAAGATATCCGCTGTCTCAGTTTCACTTAGCGCTACACCGGCGTCTTTTACGCGAATAATTAACTGCAATGCTTCACAACGCGTCTCGATGGTCACTTCGCCCCCGGGAGGACTTGCAGCAATGGCGTTTCTGACGAGGTTATAGACTATTTTTTCCAGTGATTCGGGCAATAAAGAAATAAACCCGGTTGCTCGCAGACGAGTAATCAGCCTGACATCCTTGCGCTGAAATTCAGATTCAAGATTGGCCAGCAGCACAGGGAAGTGCGCTTTAATTGAATAAGACTGACGCGGCAAAGCACTGGCTGACTCTAACCGTTCCACTTCCGTAATTTGATTGATTAGCAGATGCAGTCGGCGCGCATTGTGGGCAATAACGCTTATTCGACGAGGATTTTCAGCATCGTCCGGATTATCCTGCACCAACTGCAGGGGGCCGAGAATCAGGGTTAGCGGGGTCTGAATTTCTTTGGCGACATTGAGCAGTACCCGATGCTTTCGTTTCAGTATAGTGCGGATGTAGGTTTGATTTTGCTCAAGTACTTGCTTTTGCTCATCGACTTTTCCTGCCAACTTTTCACTTTGTGCAGCGATTCGCGCCCTTACCTTAATTACAGCATAACCAATGATTACTAAGACGATTAGCGAATAAACTGCATAGGCGACAGGTGATAGCCACCAGGGCGGCGCAACGATAATGGTGATTATTCGGTTCTCAAAGTCCTTCGCAATAGACTTATGTTCTGTGCGAATTTGGAGCTCATAAGAACCTGGTGGGATGTTTTCCAACAAGATTTCTTGCTGATTATTCAGCAACCGCCAGCCTTTGCTTATTCCTTTCGCACGGTACCTAATTTTATGATCTTCATGGTCTAGATAATCAGATGTAGTGAGCTTAAGAGCTAAGTTATTGTATTCGGGCTCTAATAAGATTGTATCTCTTGCTGACTTCTTGACGTTTAATTCGGCTAAATGCTCACGAATACTATGCTTCCCATTTGTATATGCGACCGCCTCATAGATATATACGTAGGGTTTATTTTTTACGTAGTTGTTGATATTCAGTTTCAGTGATTCATGATTAATTACATAAACAAATCGATCTCCTCGCACAACTGATAGCGCCGCCGATGACCGTATTGCGTCATACTCAAAATCACTGTCGGTGATTCCGAAACTTCTGTCCAAAGCAATCGTTTGCTCTTGCTCAGTATCGGCGTAAAACAATCCAGTGTTTGTTGCTATCAGAATTTCTTTATCGGAAATACTACCTATTCCCCTAATTACGTTTCCATTAAGAACATGCCGAACATTATCATCTCGCGCAACGGGGTGAAGAATAGCCCCCTCACCTGTCGAGCACGCCCAAAGGTTTTCCTCACGCTGCTCGTGCAAGCAAACTGCGCCCCACCCCAGTTTTTCAAAGACCTTTTTTATTCGTAAATCATCATCACTCACTGATAACTGATAGCCACCTTCTCCAATTACACCTGCATAAATAGTCCCGTCAGGGTTATGGGGTGAAAGTAGGCTTACAGCATTAGATAAAGGAACAGGAATCAGTTTACTTTTCACCAATCTATATAGATTGATACCCCGCTTAGAGTTAATCGTCAGGAATGTCCCCCCAGCGCTAATAGCTGTATTTACAATTGTCCCTGAAATGCCATTCGTATTAAGAATATTTCCTTTTGAGAATATGCCTTCGAACTTCTTGCTAACCTGAAACGTCTCGCCACTCTTATTTACGAAAGTGATATTTTCGTCTGCTATTGATAGAAACCAACTCTCTGTATTTGTCGGCAGTGAAATTCTATCGGAGTCGCCGGTTATTGCGCTATACCGGGTAAGATGACCTGATGTTAGATACCAAAAGGTCACCTCGTCACTGAATAACAAATCATTTATCGATGATGTTTCTATTACGCCCAGATGGTTAAGTACTTTCAGCTTTTCGGTACTACGTGGAACGACAAAGAGACCCCGCTGTGTATCGGCACCGTAAAAGTTGCCAAATTCGTCGAAATCGAAACGCCAGACAATATTGATGGCCGATTTATGTAAAGCGGGATAAAGGTTTGGTGGGGTCTCAAGAGCATTACGCTTCTCGTTAACAATGTATAGTTTCTCAGCTGCAACCCAAAGTGTTCCATTTGGCGAGCGTTTAATTTCAAAGATTGGCTCTTTTTTTAGAGAAACTGATGAATCAGGTCTTTGAATAACATGAGCAACTTCATTTCCTGATAGGCTGATACGATGAAGTCCGATATCTGATCCGACATATAAATTATCTTTCTCAACGAGCAGAGCTGTGACAGAGCTGGCTTTTGGAAAATACTCCTCAATTGAATATGACGAGATCGCTTTATCAGCTTTGTTATAGGCGAACACGCCGTTGCGCTCTTCTATCCACCAGAGTGAAGAATCTGACGTAATATCGAATGAAATGACATTCCGATTGGTGCCTCCAAGCACGAGCATGGATTTCTTCTTCTATGAATTTAACTTTTTCAGGCTTTGAGTTACCCGGAATAAGCGTATAAATTCCATCACCATATGCTATAAAAATCAGTCTTCCATCAGCCAATTCTTTAACATCAGTGATGTAGTTACTCTGTAGAAAATCCGCGCTGTTTTTTGATGAAATCTGGACGACTTTCTTCCCAATTAAACCAAATAGACCATTTTCGGTTCCCAGCCAGACACCTGAAGTTGAAACATGAACAGAGAGTATGAGGCCGGTTTTATTTCCGGCAAATGACTTTGAAATATCTAACGGAGAAAGTTCTATCGCTGCTGCTTTCAAGCAGAGCATTAATCCTATAAAAATCG
>CAZOYR010000130.1:0-8264 GCA_964584105.1 uncultured Alteromonas sp. | reverse complement strand
TTATCGAGGCTTACGCAGGTATTGGCATGATTGCGCAACTGCCTGCTCTCGCCGTTGCACCATTCTCTTTGTTTATCGGAACGGTTGGTGCGATATCAGTGTTTAAGGCGGTATACATAGATAAGCGTGAGCTTAAATGTGCCTGTGTAGGCGGTGATAGCAATGTGCCATTAGGGTTTGTCTCGCTGTCCGAAAATCTGTTTATGATTGTAGGCGCGTTAATTATGTTACTGATGTAAGTTGTACAGACCATTTGGGCAGGCTTTCGAGTTATCGCACAGGGGAGCCTGGAAATTGCTGTATTTCTTGTTTTGCCTTGCAGGCGATGGTAGTCTGCCAAGCAGTTTTGAAGAGGAAGGCTTTGTTTGAAAAGGCTTAACGTTGTTTTATTAATCCTGATTTTAGGGGCGCAATTACTGGGCTTTGCAAAGTCCGTACATGCGAGCCATGGGGTTAATGAGCCTTCACATCAGCTTTTTCATGAAATAGGTCAGCCGCATAGTCACACTGATCATGACGCACAAAGTTTCAAAATAAGCTATGGTGATGACGCATTCGAGCACAGTAACTCGTTCCAGGACAGTAACACCGTGTTTGTGTTTGACCTTAGCCTGATTAACCTCCCTGACACCTTACCAGGCACAGCTGTACAACAGCTGGAAAGCGCCTGGGATCCGCCTTTCCTTTACGATATACCGCCCCCACCAAAAGTTTAGATCCAGTTCTATATGTGCTCGCTTGTGAGAATAAGCGGGTTTAGTTTTGGTTGGCTAAATTTTGGATCTTTACATTATGTTCAAGTCGAAATTCCCCACATCGGGATTTCCTCGGTTGTTAACTGGCGTAGTTGCAGCTATCGCTTTCATTCATTCTGGTGTTGTATTTTCTGCTCCGGGTGCTCATGGTCCTAACGGTGAGCATTTGGATATCGACAGTCGGGTACAGCGTTCTGAAAACCCAAAGTTTGAGAACTTTACCGAAGCATTTGAGGTACTCGGAGAAGTGCTGCCTGATAAAGTTCATCTTTACCTGCATGACTTCCCTACCAACAGGCCAGTCGCAGATGCCACCGTTGAGTTGGAAACTGGCGAGCTTAGTACTGAGGCGCTGTACGACGAAACGCTGAAATACTATCTGATTCAGGATCAGGCATTTGTCTCCAAGCTGAATCAGCCTGGAGAGCATGAGATTGTGATAACCATTTTTACAGAAGACAGTGGCGACCTTCTTGCTGCCTCTCTGCTTACTCCCCAGCACCAGTCAGAACCAGAGCATGAAGAAGATCATCATCATGAATTTGACTGGACAACGGCATTGATAGGTTCAGCCATGTTGGTAGCAGGTATCGCTGTTGGGCGATTGAGCAAGGGGAAGAGAGCATGAAAGTCCTTCTTATAGCAGCGTCTCTTATTTTACTTGCACAAATCGCACATTCTGCGCCGGGTGCTCATGGCCCAAACGGTGAGCACATTAATAATGATGAAAAGGTTGTGGGCCAGCTGGGTAGACAGGCCGATGGCTCGGTGATTATGCCCATGCCACATCAGGCAATGTTAGGCATTACAACGCAGATAGTTAACGAAACCACAGTCGCTGACACAATAAGGATGTCTGGCGTGGTCAGGCCGCACCCTGAAGGTCACGCTGTTGTGCAGCCCAGTAGCGATGGGCGATTTGAAGCGCCAGAGTCCGGTGTGTTGACCAGTGGGAAAAGCGTAAAAGCCGGAGAGATTATCGGCTATATACGTTATCAGGACACTGCCTACGAGCTCGCTTCTCAGAACAGTGAACTTAAAGTTGTACGTAACCAGATTGCCCAAACGCAGCGGGACGTAGACCGCTTAAAGTCATTGGGAGAGCTGGCATCAAAACAAGAACTGGACCAGCTTCAGACACAGCTTAAAAACCTTACCGAGCAGGAGCAGGCGCTGCAACAAGGCCTGGAAAAGCCGGAGGCACTAATTGCACCCATTGACGGTACGATCATCAACAACAATATCAGCAATGGCCAGTGGGTACAGGCCGGGGCCGATCTTTTCGAGATTACAGCGCCCAGCTTACGTGTGATAGACGCTACCACGTCAGATTTCTCACGCCTGACATCGATCACTCAGGCGTCACTCCTGGAAGACAGTGATGTTCAACTCCGTTACTTAGGCTACTCCCCGCGGATCGCAGGCGGATTAGCGAATGTACACTTTGAGCATAGGGGGCCCAACGATACCACTGTGCCTTTACTACTCGGTCAGCCAGTGACTGTGGTTGCGCCTGTCGACAGCAGCATAGATGGTCTGGTATTGCCTGCCGAAGCGCTGGTTAAAAACAGTGCCAATTTACCAGTAGTTTGGATCAAGGTTTCAGCAGAGCGGTTTATGCCACAAGTTGTACGTTATAAGACGTTAGGTGAAAGTGAAATAGTCATTATTGCAGGGTTAGGTGCTGATAACAGGGTGGTTACCGGCGGCGCATCACTACTCAACCAGGTCCGATAGGAGCAGCTATGTTTAATTTGCTTGTACGGAGCAGTCTGCGCCATCGCCTGTTAGTTCTGGTAATCGCATTGCTAACAATGCTCTATGGGTTCTGGCAAAGCCAGTCTTTGCCTGTGGATGTTTTTCCTGATTTAAATAAGCCAGTCGTCACCATACTGACCGAAGCTGGCGGTATGGCACCCGAAGAAGTCGAGCAGCTCGTCACCTTTCCGCTGGAAAATATCCTCAATGGTGTTACCGGTGTCAGTCGCATTCGCTCAACGTCGGGTATTGGTTTGTCGATTGTGTACGTTGAGTTTGACTGGGATACGGATATTTATCGCAATCGGCAACTTGTGGCAGAGCGCCTTGATCAGGCAGGGGCTCAATTACCTCCAGGCATCACGCCAGTAATGGGCCCGGTGTCTTCTATCATGGGTGAGATAATGCTTATTGCTCTGCCGCTTGAAGAGGCGTCTGGAACTGGGCCAATGCGAGCCAGAGAGTACGCTGACTTTGTGTTAAGGCCCCGATTGTTATCAATATCTGGTATTTCACAGGTTATTCCCATTGGCGGGGAAGTCCGTCAGGTTCGCGTTGCTCCAGACATAAATAAAATGCAGGCGCTTGGTGTTTCAATCAACCAATTAAGAAACGCGCTGGAAGATTTTGCAACCAATCAGGGCGGCGGTTTTGTTGACTTAAATAACCGTGAATACCTTATTCGGCATCAGGGCCGCACCTTAGACCTTGAAGACTTGCGCATGCTGGCAATAGACTGGAATGACGGTGTCGCTACCCAACTGGCACAGGTCGCCAGCGTTAGCTTTGCCCCCGCAGTAAAGCGTGGCGATGGCGGATACAACGGCAAACCGGCGGTTATCGTCAACATACAAAAGCAGCCAGGAACCGATACGGTGCATCTGACTCAGGAAATTGAGTCCGCATTAATTGAGTTACGTTCAGGGCTTCCGGAAGGGGTTGCCGCGCCTGAGGTACTATTCCGACAGGCAGACTTTATACAAACGTCGGTGGATAATGTGACTGAGGCACTGCGCGACGGTGCAATTTTAGTCGTAGTCATCCTGTTTCTGTTTCTCCTGTCAGCACGAACCACCCTGATTTCGCTGATAGCCATCCCACTCTCTCTGACAATCACCATTGTGGTGTTTAAGCTACTTGGGCAGACCATCAACGTGATGACACTCGGCGGGCTGGCGATCGCCATTGGTGAACTGGTTGATGACTCTGTTGTGGATGTTGAAAACATATTGCGACGGCTAAAACAAAATGCGCGTGCGTCCTCACCCGACTCGGTGTTTAACGTGGTATGGAAAGCCAGTGTTGAAGTACGTTCTGGTATCGTCTACGCCACTATGATTGTGGTACTGGTATTTGTTCCCCTCTTTGCGCTACCCGGTATAGAAGGGCGTCTTTTCTCACCATTAGGCGTTGCCTACATCGTCGCTATTCTGTCGTCGCTACTGGTCTCAATGACGGTCACACCTGTGCTTTGTTATTACTTACTGCCTGGTATGAAGCTATTGAAGAAAGATGACAGCAGGTTGGTCAGTACGCTCAAAAGGTGGCAGGCAGACTGGCTACACTGGGCGCTGCCTAAACGTCGGGTTTTATTATCGTTTGCTGGTGTGCTGGCGCTAGTCAGTGCGCTTGCGACTACCCAGTTTCCGCGTGCTTTTCTGCCCTCGTTTAATGAAGGTTCACTGGTTATTGGGGTGATTTTTGAGCCCGGCACCTCTCTGGAAGAGTCAGACCGCATGGGTCGTCTTGCCGAATCGTTATTGCTGTCTGTACCTGAAGTGACGGGCGTGGGACGTCGTACGGGCCGGGCAAGGCTGGACGAGCATGCTCAGGGCGTACACTCCTCTGAGATTGACGTTGATCTTGCTGTATCAGAACGAGATCGGGAGGTTGTTGTCGAAGAGGTCCGTGAAAAACTCAGTGTTTTACCGGCGCAAGTGGCTGTGGGCCAGCCTATTTCACACCGGCTGGATCATTTGTTGTCAGGTGTCAGAGCGCAACTGGCAATTAAGGTTTTTGGTAATAACCTGGATGGCTTACGCATTACCGCAGAAGAGATACGTAAAGCGCTGGAAACCATACCGGGACTGGTAGATATCAATGTGGAAAAGCAGGTGCTCATACCGCAGCTTAGTGTGCGGTTAAAACAGGCTGAGTTGTCACAATATGGCCTGACGCCGGGCCAGGCACTTCGTCGGTTAGCCATGCTGACTGAGGGCGAAGAAGTGGTCGATATCATTGATGGTGTGAAACGTTATGCACTGGTTTTACGGCTTCATGATACTGCACGAACTCCTGAGTCTCTGTCGAATGCATTGCTAAGTACACCGGCAGGTAATGTACCCGTATCGGCAATCGCCGATATCAGCCTTGATGACGGGCCCAATCAGGTCCTAAGAGAAAATGGCCGCAGACGCCTGGTTATTTATGCGAACAGCGAGAATGTGGATGTTACCGAGCTTCTCAGACAAGTCAGGGAGGTGACTGGCAATATTGAGCTTAATCAGGAAGGTTTCATTACCATTGAGGGACAGTTTCTGGCACAGGAACAAGCTATGCAGCTTCTCGTCTGGCTATCACTGGCTTCGTTTTCTTTAATTTACCTGGTGTTGTATCTGCGGTATCAGTCCTGGGTGCTTGCCAGCATTATCATGTGCAGTCTGCCTATGGCATTGGTGGGCGCGGTGTTCGCAATGTGGCTTACTGATACACCGCTGTCTGTTGCCTCCGTGGTTGGCTTTATTACCCTTACCGGTATTGCATCGCGAAATGGAATTTTAAAGGTCAGCCATTATCTCAATTTACTTCGTTTTGAGGGCGAGAAATTCAACACGGTGCTTATAGTCCGTGGTGCGCAGGAACGGCTTTCTCCGGTAATGATGACCTCTATGGTCACGGTATTTGCCCTTATACCGATTCTGATGGCGGCAGATGAACCGGGCAAAGAGATTTTGCATCCAGTGGCTGTGGTCATTTTTTCAGGGCTAATAAGCTCGACCATTCTGGATATTTTACTGACCCCGCTTCTTTACAGGGCATGGGGAGAGAAAGCGTCGGCTGCCTGGCAGCAACGCAAGTCCGAAGAGTTAGTTTAAAAGGTTTAACGGCAGCACCTTAACAAGTCTGCCGTACATTTGGAGAGTTTGATATGAAAAAATCCCTATTGATGGCATTAGGTCTGGCGTTTGGCTTGAGCGCGGTTTCACCGCTTGCACTAAGCCATGGAAGCACTGAACCAGAGCACGGTGGTGTGGTAAAAGTAGAGCATGAACTGGTCTTCGAACTGGTACGACAAGAAAAGAGCGTTAGCCTTTACATCAAAGATCATGGTGAAGCATTCGGCACCGATGGACTCACCGGCAGTATCATGGTGTTGGGTGCTGGAGCAAAGCAAGAAGAAGAGCTCATCCCAGCTGGAGGCAACAAAATGACTGCGCCTATTAGTATTGAGGATGGCGCAAAGGTGTTAGTTAAGGTTAAATCCGGCGACCATCATGCTGTTACTGTGAGATACAGCTTCTAGTTTGAAATCGGCGACCTGACGTCTGTTTGGACGTCAGCGTTTGCTTTTCTGTCATCCTGGGTAACCAGTACGGCAAGTTTATACACAATCGACAGGGTGCTCTGGTTTCAATGTTAATGCAGTGAGTCTTATTTCTGATGTTGAAAAGGTGCCGGAATTGTTAACTCCGGCACCTTTATCGAGACCATTGAGTGACTAGTTATTAGAGCTTGGCTGAGACGAAATCAAGTTTCGGTCCCTGCAAAATTAAATCTTCATTGTCTACGTAACCAAGAATTTGGTCGCTTACCAACAAATCGTATGTATACTCAGCTAGCAAAGACGCGGGAGTATATTTCGAACGATCTGCAGAAGAATCAGACTCTATGCCTGAATTAGTGTAAGCCTGATTAAAGAAATCAGTAGCTGTTGCAGCTGGGGCCAGAACTTTCGCTCTCATAGGTTTATTACCAGCTTTTAGATCTGCAGCCATTCCCTCGGTAAACGAAGAAACATAGAACTTAGTTGCACAATAAGTAACAGCGGTAGGAAACATTTTATACCCGCCTATTGAGGCTACGTTGATCAGCGTAACGTCCTTGTCTTGATAATCTCGTGCGTAATTCAAAGAAAGCGTTGTGAGCGCATTTACGTTGAGATTAAGCATGTTGTTGGCTTTATCTAAGTCGATATCCCAAATATTACTGAAGTCGCCAAATCCAGCATTGTTGATCATTACCTCAATATCGAGTTGCCTGCACTCATCGTAAAGCGCTTGAGCAGCAACTGGTACAGACAAGTCGGCAACCTTCACTTTAACATCTACGTTATAGTCAGATATCAACTCACTTTGGAGGTTGAGTAATTTGTCCTCACTTCTTGCGACGACTATCAAGTTATGTCCTTTGCTCGCAAAATGTACAGCCATCGCCATGCCGATTCCGGAGCTTGCACCTGTAATCAAAACATATTTCATTACTGTCTCCTGTTATTTGCTTGCGGGAATATGATGGTCAAGATGAGCCTCTAAGCGGACGAAATCCTCTTCAATAGTCGGATTTTTCATTACGTCGTAGCAAACAAATGTTGGGAGAGGCTCCATGGCTAGAAAACGATAGTTAACATGCATATGTAACATCAGATCTTCGACGCTTTTACCTTGCATCAGATATTCAGAGGGATTGTCGAATGCTTCTTCTGGGGCATTGAATGTCATCGAGAGCATATACTTTCTGCCATTTAGGGTTCCCCCTGTGCCATAATTCTCTTTTGGCTTTTCCGACACTCTTCCGTCAGTGTTACAAACAGTGCCATCCAGGCCAGCAGTGTAGACATCGTCCATATACTTTTTCATCGGCCATGGCACGCTGAACCAATTTAGTGGGGCCTGAATAATGATCAGGTCTGCCCAGCGATGTTTTTCCAACTCCTTTTCAATATCGTAGTCTTCAGATGTGGCAGTGTGCTCAATCTCGAACCCCTTTGCAGATAGGTTTTTCTCAATTCTTTTAACTAGCTCGGCGTTCAGTTTGCCTTCTGAAAATGGATAGGGATGATGTGCGTTAATGATTAATGCATTTTGCATAAAGACTCCTTCGTCGGCTTATGAATTACAAGACGGGAAGGAGCTTACTAAGAGTCAAAATGAAAATATAATTATCAATTGGTATTACATTGATAACATAATGTTATTGGTCGGGAGGAATTAAAACCGACTCTGCTGTTGTAGGTAGTGCTTAGCTCTTTCGTTAAGATAATCAATAATATAGCGGTTTCGTGGATGAAGTGGCCAGGAACACTTATAAATGTAAGCAATTTCATCAGATGAAATGCTATCGGAATTTACAATTTTAAGCTTTTTAAATTCCGGACTGAGACGAACCATAAACTCGTCCAGTACGGTATAGCCAACTCCTTTCGCAACATGGTGACATATTTTAGGTGCCGAGTTGGTGTAGGCTGAAACGTGCATCCTATCAGAACCGGTAAACTCTTCGGGAAAGATCAGAGGTAGAACTTTTTCTGCCATTTTTTTTCCATCTGGGTGGTCTACAAAGCCTAGCGCTTGTAGTTGAGAGAAACTTGTACATTCTATGTTTTCAGGTAACACCAACCATAATTTTTCGGATAAAAATGGCATTCGCTCTATCGATCCGTTGCTTATTTCATGAGTCACAAGCCCTATATCACACATATTGTCCATAACAAGCTGCTCAACAGTTTTGGTTGGGTTAAATTCAATATGTATC
>CAZOYR010000129.1:1643-8326 GCA_964584105.1 uncultured Alteromonas sp. | reverse complement strand
AGCACTAGGAAAACTAAAGTACGATTTAATATTTTCATCCATGAACTCTGACAGCAATGTTGATTACAAGTGTAATCTATTGGTTGTAATTACACAATAAAGCTATCTCTTCTCACAATCTCCGTTATTCGCTAATGTCCGCTTCACGTACAAAGCTGCCGCCCGCTAGATGAAATACCATCGGCAGCAACTGGCACTTTAACGAAGTTGAACTCAAGACAAGAAGCAGACGTTTAACACCCGAAGGTGGGTCATTAACAAGAAGACAAATATACGCAGCGAAGTTCGTTAATTGGTAGCATTCGTTTGCTTCCCCTCAAGTCTGAACGTGGCCATGAGGGGATTATGGTCCGAGGTCGTCACCGCTTCAGTAAGGCTACTCTCACGCCGCAACCCTCTCGCCCAGATATAGTCCAATGGCAGTCCGAAAATACTGACACGTTCATCCACCGGGAATGACACTTCTTGCAAACCAGCACCGACCATCAGTTGACGCATCATTTTAAGTCGACCCTTGCGCCAGGTATTGAAGTCTCCGACAACCACAGCCGGTCCGTTTACAGCACGAAGCAATTGGCTAACCTGAGTTAACTGACGCTCAAAATCAGTCAGGCCGAAGCTAAAGTTCACTGCATGCAAATTGACCACCAACAAGCCGTGGGCACGACCCGGTATAGAAAACAACGCAGCTCCTGTTGCCTTGGGACTGCCAAGCCATGGCTCAAACACCTGAAGCCGGCATACAATATCGGGCGCAAGGTTACTAAACATCAGCAGGCCACTGTGAAAGGCCTCCGTGCTGTACCCCGGCGCAAACGACCAGAACAGCTGGCCCGTTTGCGTATCATGCATTTGCCAAGTAAGTAATGCTTCCTGTAGCAGCACAAGCTGCCGCCCTGCGCCCAGCCTTTTCAGGTCGGCCAGCCACCCTTCATTTGCGCCTTTTTGTACGTTCCAGCTCAGTATGCTAAGCGTATTGCCAGGACGCAGTAGTGCCGGCTTCTCGGGGCTTTCGGTGCTCGTAAAGGATTGCATTGCCTGAATACAGGTCGGTAGGTTGCCATACATGGCACCATCATGATTGGTGTACTCAACCTGTGAGCCGGAATCACCGAACGCCGCGTTCGGTACAAATTGCGCCAGCAGACATACCGCCACAACCATTCTGCTTCGCAGGCAGTCACGCCAGGTGCGCAGCAACGCTGAGAAAAGATAAAGAGCGATTTGGGTCATTTTCTAACTATAGCCGCAAATACCCGGTAAAATTGTCAGCCAGATAAAATCTCTGGTTTCACTGATGTCCGAGTAACATAGGGCACCCACGTTCTATCCTTCTGGCACGATGATTTCGGTAACCATATAGGGCACCGGTGATCCTGACTCCCTAATACAAGCATCATTCGATGACCACGCTCATCGCTTAACAGCCTCACGAAACGCCCTGTTATCATTGTTAATCAACTGGAGCGACCTGGCCCAAATGCTTTTGCAAGAGCGCACAGAAAGCCTCGACACGGGCAGATATTTGCTCGTTGAAGACGCCATCTCCTCATGGAGCTTATGTTAGGAACATGCATATAGCTGCCAGCCAACCTGTTCTAGCTCAGCAAGTCATAGAAAGCGTGGATTGGCTTACTCTTTCTAACAGATATATAAATTAATTAGCCAGGGAACAACGCCAAAAGCTTGAACTGCCGATTCTCAATTATTGCCGATCCAAAATTTACTATCATTACCTAAACAGAATCGCTTCTCTAACATTCACTAAAAACGTTTAGACGTCTAGACGTAAATGTGTTGACATCTTCTGTCATGTCGCCACAATGATCGAATCAGGATAAGTGTGGAGCCAGCATGCCAATCAGAATACCCGAACAACTTCCGGCACAGGACGTCTTGCTGGGAGAAAACATTTTCACCATGGACAGCCTGCGGGCTTCGCATCAGGATATTCGTCCGCTGGAAGTCGGTATCCTGAATCTGATGCCGAATAAAATTGAAACGGAAGTGCAGCTGTTAAGGCTACTGTCCAATACACCGCTGCAGATTAATGTCGATTTAATCCGTATAGACAATCAGGCACCCAAAAATACGCCTCAGTCGCACATGGATGCGTTTTATCATGAGTTCTCTCAGGTGGCGCACAAAAAATATGACGGCCTGATGGTAACAGGGGCACCGCTTGCCCATTTGGATTATGCGCAGGTGAAGTACTGGTCTAACATGCAGGCTATCTTCGACTGGGCAGAAAAAAATGTGCAATCTACGTTGTATCTTTGCTGGGCAGCACACGCGGCCATGTTTCATCACTATGGGGTAAACCGTCACTTGCGGGCAGAAAAAATTTCGGGCGTGTTTGAGCATCAGGTTTTGGACCCCCACAACGAACTGCTGCGAGGGTTTGACCCGGTGTTTTTTGCACCACACTCACGGTTTGGCCATATTGAGTCGACGCAATATGGCAGTGTGGACGGGCTGAGTGTTCTTGCTGAATCGGCCGATGCCGGTGCATATATTGCTGCCAGTGATGACAAGCGTAAGGTATTTGTGACCGGACATCCGGAGTACGATCCGGAAACACTGCATGAGGAATTTCAGCGCGACAACGATGCCGGTCTTTCGCCTGCTGTGCCGGTAAACTACTATCCGCAGGATGACCCTTCGAAGTCACCGCTGGTGCGGTGGCGCTCCCACGGCAGCTTATTATTTACCAACTGGCTGAACTATCACGTTTATCAGACCACACCGTATGATTTAAACTCACTGTCAGGCAGTGATTCACCAAACAACGAGGTTTAATGTGACCAGTAATCGTTTTGATCAACTCTCACAGGCAGCGCGCCAACGCATTCTCATACTGGATGGTGCGATGGGGACGATGATTCAGCAGCATAAACTGGATGAGTCACATTATCGGGGTGAGCAGTATGCAGACTGGCCCAGTGAGCTTAAAGGTAACAACGATTTATTGTCCGTTACCCAACCTGAACTGATTTACCAGATTCACTGTGATTATCTGGCCGCCGGGGCTGATATTATCGAGACGAACACGTTCAATGCCACGCCGATTGCGATGGCTGATTATGGTATGCAGGAAGAGTCGCGTCTTATCAATATTGAGTCTGCGAAAGTTGCACGCCGGGCCGCTGATGCCTTTACCCAACAAACGCCTGACAAACCGCGCTTTGTAGCAGGTGTGTTAGGGCCCACAAACCGTACGGCCTCCATTTCACCGGATGTTAACGATCCCGGCAAGCGCAATGTGACTTTCGATCAGCTTGTTGCAGCATACACTGAATCCTGTGAAGCGCTGATTGAAGGTGGTGTTGATATTATTATGCTGGAAACAATATTCGACACGCTCAATGCCAAAGCAGCGGCGTTTGCCGTACAGGGAGTATTTGACAAACTGGGCGAGCGGTTACCGGTTATGGTGTCAGGCACAATCACCGACGCATCGGGCAGAACACTATCCGGCCAAACGGCTGAGGCTTTTTATTATTCCCTGCGTCATATCGAACCGTTTTCTTTCGGACTGAACTGTGCATTAGGACCAGATTTATTACGTCAGTATGTGGCTGAAATCGCAGCGATTTCAGAATGTCTGGTGTCTGCGCATCCTAATGCTGGTCTGCCCAATGAGTTTGGTGAATACGATCTTGAAGCTGACCAGATGGCTGCGCACATTCAGGAATGGGCGTCGTCCGGGCTGGTCAATATTGTCGGTGGCTGTTGCGGCAGTACGCCGGAACACATTCAGGCGTTAGCAGAGGCCGTAGCGGCTCTCCCACCACGCGACGTTCCCCGGTTTGACGTGAAAATGCGTTTGTCCGGCCTTGAACCATTTGTCCATTAGGGGGAATTGTGACAGCAGAATTTTCTACATTTATTAATATCGGCGAGCGTACTAACGTTACCGGCTCAGCCCGCTTCAAGCGCCTGATTATGGACGGCGAGTATGAAACGGCACTGGATGTTGCTCGTCAGCAGGTGGAAAACGGCGCGCAGATTATCGATGTCAACATGGATGAAGCCATGCTGGACTCGGTGGAGGCAATGACCACATTTCTGAACTTAATCGCCTCAGAGCCTGACATCAGCCGCGTGCCCATTATGATTGACTCATCTAAATGGGAAGTTATTGAGGCCGGCCTTAAGTGCGTGCAGGGTAAGGCTATTGTTAACTCAATCAGTATCAAAGAAGGTGAGGAACAATTTATTCATCAGGCCACGCTGATTAAGCGCTATGGCGCAGCTACAGTGGTAATGGCATTTGATGAAAAGGGCCAGGCTGACACACAGGCCCGCAAAGTGGAAATTTGTCAGCGCAGCTATAAAATTCTGACTGAAAAAGTAGGCTTCGCACCGGAAGACATTATTTTTGACCCGAATATCTTTGCGGTCGCTACGGGCATTGAAGAACATAACAACTACGCCGTTGACTTTATCGAAGCCACGCGCGAGATTCGTAAAACATGTCCGCATGCTCATATTTCCGGCGGGCTTTCCAATATCTCGTTTTCATTTCGTGGTAATAACCCAGTGCGTGAAGCCATGCACTCGGTGTTTTTGTATCACGCCATTCGTGCCGGGATGGATATGGGCATCGTTAACGCCGGTCAGCTGGAGGTGTACGACGAGATTCCGGATGAACTGCGCGAAGCGGTTGAAGATGTCATATTAAACCGACGGGACGATGCGACCGAACGGCTATTAGATATTGCGCCCAACTATCAGGGTGATGGAAAAGCCGCGGCTAAAGAAGATTTATCCTGGCGTGAAGCGCCGGTGAATAAACGTCTGGAACATGCGCTGGTAAAAGGCATCACCGACTATATCATTGACGACACCGAAGAAGCCCGCCAGCAGGCCGAACGGCCTTTGCATGTTATTGAAGGGCCGTTGATGGACGGCATGAATGTTGTTGGAGACCTGTTCGGCGAAGGGAAAATGTTTTTACCGCAGGTGGTGAAATCGGCCCGGGTAATGAAAAAAGCCGTAGCGCACTTGCAGCCTTTTATCGAAGCGGAAAAAAGCGACGATAATAAAAGTGCCGGCAAAATCTTGCTGGCCACAGTAAAAGGCGATGTTCACGATATCGGCAAAAATATTGTGGGCGTGGTGTTGCAGTGTAATAACTTCGAAGTGATTGATTTGGGCGTCATGGTGCCCTGCGAAAAGATTCTGCAGACCGCGCGGGATGAAAATGTCGATATGATTGGTCTGTCCGGTCTCATCACGCCGTCGCTGGATGAAATGGTTCATGTTGCAAAAGAGATGGAGCGTCAGGAGTTTGATTTACCTTTATTGATTGGCGGGGCCACCACGTCCAAGGCGCACACTGCGGTTAAAATAGAGCAAAATTACCATGCGCCGGTCGCCTATGTGGCAAATGCCAGTCGTGCGGTTGGCGTGTGCCAGAAGCTGTTAAACCGGGCGAGCCGTGACATTTATGCGGCTGATCTGGCAAAAGAATACGATAAGGTGCGCGATCAGCACGCCCGTAAAAAGCCACGCTCCAGACCGGTGACCCTTCAGGAGGCCAGAGATAATGCCGCCCAGGTCGATTTTTCGGTGCTGCCGGTTAAACCAAACCAACCCGGCGTGACGCCGGTGACGGTTGGGTTGCAAACGCTGCGAGATTATATCGACTGGACGCCTTTCTTTCTCACCTGGTCACTGGCGGGCAAATATCCACGTATCCTTAATGACGAGGTAGTGGGTGAACAAGCCCGTTCCTTGTTTGAAGATGCCAATGCCATGCTGGATGACGTTATTGCCAATAATAGCCTGCAGGCAAAGGGCGTTATCGGACTGTTTCCGGCTAACCGCTGTGGCGATGATGTTGAGATTTATGCCGATGAGACCCGCAGCACGGTTATTGGTGTTTCCCATCACTTGCGACAGCAAACACTGAAAGACAAGTTTCCGAATTATTGTCTGTCAGATTTTGTTGCAGCTAAAGACAGTAATGTTAATGACTATATCGGTGCGTTCGCGGTTACCGCGGGGATTGGTGAAGAAGCCCTGGCGAAAGCGTTTGACCAGGCTGGCGATGATTACAACGCTATAATGGTTAAAGCCGTGGCGGACCGCCTGGCTGAAGCGTTTGCCGAATATCTGCATGAACAGGTAAGAAAGCATTACTGGGGCTATGCGCCAGAAGAAGACCTGGACAATGACGCGCTTATCCGGGAAAAGTATCAGGGCATTAGACCAGCACCGGGTTATGCAGCCTGTCCGGAACATACTGAAAAGCAGCTCATCTGGGACTTACTTGATGCTAAGAAGCACACGCAAATGACACTGACAGAAAGTTATGCCATGTGGCCGGGGGCGTCAGTATCCGGCTGGTATTTTGCGCATCCTCAGGCCCGTTACTTTGCAGTGGCTCAAATTCAGGAAGACCAGGTTGAGGACTATGCGCAGCGTAAAGGCTGGGATTCAGAGACAGCACATAAGTGGCTGGCCCCGAATCTTAACTGAACATATTGAGAACCCGTACAGGCAGACACGATGACTCAACCTTATAGCCAGGCTTGCGAGAATAATAAACGCCCGATCCTGGAGATTCTTACCAGTGCATTTGCGCAGTGTCATGTGGTGTTAGAGATAGGCAGTGGCACCGGCCAGCATGCGGTGTTCTTTGCCAGCCAGCTACCGCACTTGCAGTGGCATACCAG
>CAZOYR010000129.1:0-1543 GCA_964584105.1 uncultured Alteromonas sp. | reverse complement strand
GCCAGCATGCGGTGTTCTTTGCCAGCCAGCTACCGCACTTGCAGTGGCATACCAGTGATCAGCCGCAGTATCATGCGGGGATTAACAGCTGGATTGACCTGTATCCGGGTGAAAATCTCCATCGCCCGGTGCCGTTAACTATTGGCGCTGAGTCGCTACCTGCGTTGCAGGCTGATGGTATATTTACAGCAAATACCGCTCACATTATGCAGAAAACAGAAGTGCAATCGATGATGGAGCAGGTTGCATCAACGCTGCCTGATGACGGTGTATTCTGTCAGTACGGGCCATTTACCCGTAATGGGCAGTTTAACAGTGAGAGTAATGAGGCGTTTCACCACAAACTGGTAACACAAGGCTATGGTGGTTACCGCGACATCGAGGAGCTGCAACACTGGGCATCTCCGTTACATCTTAAAACCGTGCACCCGATGCCGGCAAACAACTTGCTACTTGAATGGCATAAGCAGTAGCTGTTTCTTTAGAAATTGTTGAAAGTATTTCAACTGGTTTTAATAAAGTTTCCTGTGCTACTGTCGACATTATAGATAAGTGAAATAAAAAAAATAATTCATGATGTCGTTATCTTTACGTAAAAAATTCATGCTCATAGTGGGTGGTAGCATAGCTGCTGTATTAACAGTAGTCGCCATTATTGCCGTTATTTATATCGGTCAGATTGCCCGTAAATCGGTCGAAGACGATTTAGCCAGTCGGGTCGCACTGGAGGCTGAAAATGTTGAAGGCTTTTTTGCGCGGTATGCTGAAGTTGCCAGAACATTTCTGAGCAATCCATTCCTGCAAAACTTTTTTGCTGAGCACACTCAACGCGGTGCGCCGGATTCAGCAATACCTCAGTCAGAAACGGTTTTTCAGGTATTTACCAATATCAGCGATGCCGACGAAAATATTAAGTCAGCATTTTTTGGTTCCGCGCTGACCGGTGAGTATTTTTATGAAGCAGGTCGGGTGGGCGTTGAGTCTGAAGGCCCTGATGCAAATAATCCGGCCAAAGGCTATTTCACCACCAAGCGTCCCTGGTTCAACCAGGCAGTAGAGATAGGCGAACTGTATGTCAGCAAACCGGCGGTAGATTCGCAGGACGGTAGCGTATCTGCTGTGATTCAGTCGTCAGTTTCCCGCAATGGTAAGTTATTGGGTGTCGGCGGCATTGATATTCTGATCAGTACATTGGGCGATGTGCTGGAAAAAGTAAAATATCAGGGTGAAGGGACGGCCTTTTTGTTGGACGATGAACAAAACATTGTTTATTTCCCGCCTGAGGCCAAAGCATTACCGTTACACACGCCGCTGGCCGAATTCAATACACAATTTAATGACTCGACCGGTTTTGACGATGTCGCTGACACCATCAAAACGCAGAAAAAAGGCATGATGAATGTGAGCTGGCGTGGAGAAGACTATGTGGTGGTCTTTGAACATGTCACTATCGACGGCGCTAAAATGGATTGGTCGATGGGGCTGTTGGTGCCTCAGTCTCTGGTCACAGCACCGGTTCAGCAGGCTTTTTATACTGCTGTTG
>CAZOYR010000128.1:0-8412 GCA_964584105.1 uncultured Alteromonas sp. | reverse complement strand
CCTTCAGTACGCAGTTGCGTAAGAATTCTTTCTGAATCGACCAGGTTCTTCGGACAACCCAGGCTAATGAAACCAATACGCGCCCGGCCTGCGTTATTGGGCGATTTAGTTTGACTGGCTTCAAGCACTTTTACAGGGGTGCTCAGGGTTGTGGTGGGATTAGGGGAAAATTTCTCTACTGTCATTTATTGCTACAATGCATTTTTATGGTACCTGATTGCGTTATTGTACCATTAAGCATTGTGGGGTCTCACCTATTTCTATCAATAAGATTAGCCGCCAGGCTTTATGGCAGACGTTGAATTTTCCGGTGCTTTGGATACCATGTACCGACTTTTTTCTGTGGAAAGCGTTACATGCCCGCTCTGCCATTGCCCCTCCATTGTTATGATGAAGCCGGAATTATCAAGCCCCCTCGCTGGTTATACTGGTTTTTAATTGTGAATAGTGTTGACTGGGTCATTTTTCTTTTTGCCGTCGCCAGCCGGCGACATACAACGCAATTACTGGAAATGTTTTACCCGGAAAAAACCTTGCTATGGTCCAAACTTGCCGCAACACTGCCATTCATTCTTGTTGCGCTGTTGCTGGGTAATCGTGAGCGACTCTGGAAGAAAACCAGCATCAGATGGTGGCGTTACACCCCGGCAGCTATTTGGTCGGGAATATCTGCATCGCTGGTTGTAGTAGGCGGGCAACTGCAGGCTCTTAACTGGCAATTTCAGCCGCTGCTGGCCGCGCAGATTGTGAGTTTGCTTCTACTGGGTGTACTCATAGCCAGGAGCCGGCATCTTCGTCTGATGCTGGCTGACTGGCACAAATAACAGGTCATTGCATCTTATTTTGCAATGCCTGCTCGAAGTAATTATAAACACTTATTTGACTGTCATTTACCAAACGCTCATAGCAGATCCCTGCAAATGCATAGGAGTTTTCACCTACATCGAGCAGCACGTAAGGCGCTTCGGGATCAGAATCGTCATAACGCCAGTTGCCGCCAACCTGCTTTTTAAAAACTTCCCCTAGATACGCACCATAAATGTTACATATTGTGAATACGGCGGTATCTTCTAACGCTTTGTCCTGAAATTTCTCTACAAACATTAAGATAACATCGTCGACGAGCCGGACGCTCTCAATGCTGTAATCCAGTTTTACCGAAAACTCACTTTGTGCGGTTTCAACAGCGTTTGCTGCTGAATCTTTCATTAGCACGTCAAGCTCTTGTTGTTGCATGTCTTATCCTTTTTTTATGTATTAGTTGCGCGGCTGGCTTTCAGTCAGTTTGTTGATCAATCTGGCTGCCGCAAACATGCCGAAAGTGGCTGTGACAGTGACTACTGCGCCAAACCCACCGGCGCAATCCAGGCGTGTGCCATTTTCCATAATTGATTTATTGAAACATACACTACCATCCGGTTGTGGGTAACGTAACTGTTCGGTAGAAAATATACACTCGACACCAAACCGGCGTTTGGAGTTTTTACTGAATCCGTAATCTTTTCGCAGTGCGGCGCGAAGTTTGGCAGCCAGCGGATCCTGAATGGTTTTAGCAAGATCAGCACAGGTAATTTTCGTCGGATCAATTTGTCCGCCTGCACCGCCCACCGTTATCACCGGAATTTTCTGGCGTTTACAACTGTAAATAATCGCAGCTTTAGCGCGGATACTGTCGGTGGCTTCAATAACGCCGTCATAGGCGGGCAGAATTGACTCGCGTACATTATCCGGTGTTACGAAATCTTCGATAGCATTCACGGTAATCGCTGGGTTGATATCTCGTAACCGGTTTGCCATAACCTCTACCTTGGGTTGTCCCACGGTTTGTGTCAGTGCGTGTATTTGACGGTTCACATTAGTCACACAGACATCATCAAGGTCGATAAGAGTGATTTGACCAATACCTGAACGGGCCAGCGCCTCAGCGCTCCAGGATCCGACACCACCAATTCCGATTACCGCAATGTGAGCATCTGCAAGATTTTTTGTTGCGGTAGAACCATAAAGACGAGAGATACCGCCGAACCGTTGCTTGTCAGTCATAACTACCTGTATGTCAGAACGAGTGAAAGATATTTAGTGCCGGCGATTATATCAAATAAGCGGGGTTGTACGTAACGCTTGACGGCGCAAACAGGTCAGTTAGTGCGTTATTTTTGACAACGTCAATCCGAAACGGCTTCTGCATCGTTTTACACCCATATTAAAAAGATAACACCAAAACGACAGGAGGTGAGGATGGGATTGCTGGTAAACGGGCAGTGGAAAGATAAATGGTATGACACCGATAGCAACGGCGGCAAATTTCAGCGCGAGGAAGCGTCATTCAGGGATTGGATCAGCGCAGACGCAAACGCTAAGTTTCCGGCCGAATCGGGACGTTACCA
Organism: uncultured Alteromonas sp.; assembly: GCA_964584105.1. GTDB lineage: Bacteria > Pseudomonadota > Gammaproteobacteria > Enterobacterales > Alteromonadaceae > Alteromonas. The sequence goes on along the minus strand of CAZOYR010000128.1, from coordinate 6,025 downwards.
TTTGTATGTCTCTCTGGCTTGCCCCTGGGCCCATCGAACGCTGATATTCAGAAAGCTTAAACGACTTGAATCGCACATCAGTGTCTCTGTTGTTTCACCTGAAATGCTGGATGAGGGGTGGACATTTGCCGGATATCCGGATGCAACAGGCGATACGCTTTACAGAAAGCAGTTTTTACGCGAAATCTACACGATGGTCGACCCGCATATTACAACCCGGGTTACCGTTCCGGTACTATGGGACAAGCACCAAAAAACCATCGTTAGCAATGAGTCTGCGGATATTATCCGAATGCTCAACAGCGAATTTAATCATATCACACAAAATCATGATGATTATTATCCTGCCGAGTTGCAGGAAGAAATTAATCAGGTCAACGCCCTTGTTTATCATCATATCAATAACGGTGTCTATAAAGCAGGTTTTGCGACAACGCAGGATGCCTATGAAGAAGCGGTAAATGCACTGTTTCGCGCACTCGATACCATTGAGCAGCGGCTGACCAGTCAGCGCTATCTGGCAGGCACACAGATCACAGAGGCAGACTGGCGCCTATTTACGACACTTATTCGGTTTGATGCCGTCTATCACGGACATTTTAAGTGTAACCGACACCAGATAAATGATTATCCTGCACTCAGCGGGTATCTGCGTGAGTTGTATCAGGTCCGCGGCGTCAGCGATACGGTAAACATGGACCATATTACCCGCCACTATTACTTTAGTCATTCGATGATCAATCCAACCCAGGTGGTACCGGTAGGTCCTGAATTACGTCTGGATGAACCACACGGCCGGGATGCGCTGTTTCCTGAATAACAAAGCCAGCCGGGCACAATCTTTACTGTAGTATCCGGCAGAGCTTCCGGCACGATGTGATGGTCTGTTTGTTGCTTGGCATTCATGCTTATTGCTCAAAGAGTCTCGCATGATGGCGAAATTGTATACATAAAAAGTGTTAGCAAAAGAAATCACGATACTTTTTTCATCCATTTTGCCATTATTGCAGTAACAATCGACATTATCATAAAGCGTTGCGTTGATTGAGCTGTGAGCCTCAATTACTATGTCGCCAGGATATTAGCGCTTTAGCTGTAAACTCATAGGATAGAAAATGAAACCAGTAATTCTTGCAGGCGGCTCAGGCAGCCGCTTGTGGCCTAAATCACGTGCCGCCCTGCCCAAGCAATTTCTTGCTCTTACCTCTGAACAAACCATGTTACAGGAAACCCTCTCCCGGTTAGACGGGGTCGATGCCAGAGAGCCAATTGTGATTTGCAACGATTCTCATCGTTTTCTGGTGGCCGAGCAATTGCGTCAAAAGGGCATCAAGCATGGCGGCATTTTGCTGGAGCCTGTAGGAAGAAACACAGCGCCAGCTATTGCTTTGGCTGCATTGCATGCGTTGCAAAGTGATGCCGATGAGACATTACTGGTACTTGCCGCCGATCACCTGATTAAAGATAAAGCGGTATTTCAGGCGTCAGTTAAAAAAGCAGAACAACTGGCTCAGGCCGGGTATCTGGTAACTTTCGGCATTGTTCCAGACTGTCCGCATACCGGTTACGGTTATATAAAGGCATCACAGGAGCTGGATACTGGCTTTGTGGTAGAGCAGTTCGTTGAAAAGCCCGATATGAGTACAGCCAAAGAGTATGTTGATTCTGGCAATTATTTCTGGAACAGCGGTATGTTTATGTTCAAGGCCGGCCGCTATCTTGAAGAACTGGAAAAATTTCATCCTGATATTCTGGATATCTGTAAACGCGCTATTGAGACGGAGACACAGGATCTTGACTTTATTCGCATTGACGCAGACACGTTTGCGACTTGTCCGGATGACTCCATTGACTATGCGGTAATGGAAAAAACAGCGAAAGCGGCAATGGTTCCCCTGGATGCTGGCTGGTCTGACGTAGGTAGCTGGTCTTCACTGTGGGATGTGGCGGATAAAGATGACAACGGTAATGCTGTCGTAGGCGATGCTATTTTAGAAGATGTCCACAATAGCTACATCAACGCTGAAGGGCGACTGATATCTGTGATTGGGCTGGACGATGTTGTGGTGGTTGAAACTAAAGACGCCATCATGGTCGCCAACAAAAATAAAGTGCAGGATATTAAGAAAGTCGTTAACCGCCTAAAAGAAGAAAAGCGCCCGGAGTTTGAGTTCCACCGTGAAGTATTCCGCCCCTGGGGCAGCTACGATTCAATAGATAACGGCGCACGTTTTCAGGTTAAACGCATTACCGTTAAGCCAGGCGAAAAACTTTCCGTGCAGATGCACCACCACCGCGCAGAACACTGGATTGTCGTATCAGGTACTGCCAGTGTAACGATTGGCGAGAATACCCGAATGGTTACCGAAAACGAGTCAACGTATATTCCTATCGGTGAAGTTCATGCACTCGAAAATCCTGGGAAGATCCCGCTGGAGTTGATCGAGGTACAATCCGGTGCTTATTTGGGTGAAGACGATATTGTGCGTTTTTCTGACCGTTACGGCCGAACGCAAAAGCAGGGGTAGGGATGAGTCAGAAAATTACATGTTTTAAAGCGTACGATATCCGCGGTGAATTGAACGAACAGCTGGACGAGAGTGTCGCTTACCGTATCGGTTATGCATTTGCCAATGTTCTGGCAGCTCGCACCGTGGTTGTCGGCGGTGATGTGCGTCTCACCTCCGAGCCGCTCAAACTGGCATTGAGCGCTGGCTTAATTGATGGCGGTGCGTCTGTCATTGATTTGGGTATGACAGGAACAGAAGAAATTTATTTTGCCACGAAACATCTTAATGTTGATGGTGGCATTGAAGTAACCGCCAGTCATAATCCAATAAACTACAACGGTATGAAACTGGTAAAAGCTGGCTCTATACCTATCAGTGGTGATACGGGGCTGCAGGCGATACAACATGATGCTGAAGAGCTGGACGATGATTATGTCAAAGAGCGTTTAGCATTTTATACTGATAATAATGTCATTGACCCTGCCGCATTTTATCAGGGAAATGGTCATATCAAGCGCGATAAGCTGCAGGCTTCTAATCAGTATCGACAAGACTCCTGTATGTCCGCTTATATTGAGCACATACTGGGTTATGTTGATTCGTCACATTTTACACCATTGAGAATTGTTGCTAATTCAGGCAATGGTGCTGCAGGTAAAGTTGTAGATGCAATGGAAGAGGCGTTTAAAGCGCGTCAGATACCTATTGAGTTTATAAAAGTGCATCATGAGGCTGATCCCACATTCCCCAATGGTATTCCTAACCCCTTGCTGACTGAAAACCGTGCTGATACAGCGCAGGCTGTCAAGGATAGTAACGCTGACTTTGGTATTGCCTGGGATGGCGATTTTGATCGCTGTTTCTTATTTGACGCCAAAGGTAATTTCATTGAAGGCTACTATATCGTTGGTTTACTGGCACAGGCCTTTTTAGAAAAAGATCCCTCAGCCGCTATCATCTATGATCCTCGTCTTTGCTGGAATACGGAAGATATTGTTGAAGAGCTGGGCGGCAGACCTGTTAAATGTAAAACCGGTCATGCATTCATAAAAGAAAGAATGCGCAAGGAAGATGCTGTTTACGGAGGGGAAATGAGTGCCCACCATTATTTCCGTGACTTTGCCTATTGCGACACAGGGATGATCCCGTGGTTGCTGGTTGCCGAACTAATTTGTACTAAACAGCAAAGACTTGAACAAATGGTTGAACAGCGTATTCAAAAGTATCCTTCTTCTGGTGAAATTAACAGCAAGCTTAAGGATGCTGATGCGGCATTGGACAGAGTGCTTAGCAAATACAAAGCAGATGCGCGCGTCGTTGATGAAACGGATGGTATCGGTCTCGAATTTGATAACTGGCGGTTTAATTTACGCAAATCGAACACCGAACCCGTTATCAGACTCAATGTGGAGTCACGAGGCGACATCCCGCTAATGGAAGCGAAAACAGCGGAGTTGCTCACACTGATTCGGGCTGAGTAAGCCATTAAACATTAAAAAAGGCACCCGATGGTGCCTTTTTTTATTTTACCAAAAATATCATTACTGCATGGGCCAGTACGACCACTGTGGTTAAGCCTATCCTCAGCGTTGTATAGCTCATAATCAGGTCTTTGGGTAACGCCAGGGTAAATTTGTCGTAAATAAGCACCCCCAGATAAGCGATCGAGAGTATTCCAAGGGTTCTCACATCACTTCCCAGCATTAAGCATAGCCAGCCAACAATGGTTGGTAGCATAGCTACATAAAGCTGATGACCGGTATTTCGATTTGTAATGGCGTCATACCAGTGTACACCGCCGAAAAAAGACAAGAGAACGGCAGAGTAAAGGGTAAAATAATGCATTGCCTCGAAGATTCCCAATGCGCCAGTCACAGCTAAAAGCGGTAATCCGATAAACGGAATAAGGCCGGCAATGCCTAAAACTACAGCCGGGTAGGGCATTCTGTTCTCCTTTCTCTGATTAGTTATAGAGTAATACGGCGCCAAAAAAAATAGCGCCCATCAGGCGCTATTTATTATTAAGCGTGCAACGCTTTATCTGTTAATCGGGTCAAATTTGCGCTGACTATAACCTTTATATAGCTGACGAGGACGACCAATCTTCTGCTTGGAGTCGCTCATCATTTCATGCCAGTGTGAAATCCAGCCAACAGTACGAGACAGGGCGAAAATACACGTAAACATGTTTGTCGGTATGCCTATGGCTTTTAAGATGATACCTGAATAGAAGTCAACGTTCGGGAACAATTTCTTCTCTACAAAATAATCATCTTCCAAAGCGATACGCTCAAGCTCCATCGCAACATCAAGTAATGGATCCTGTAAATCCAGTTCCTTAAGTACTTCATGGCAGCTTTCACGCATAACAGTTGCGCGAGGGTCGTGATTTTTATAAACGCGATGACCGAAGCCCATCAAACGGAATGGGTCATTCTTGTCTTTAGCGCGCTCAATAAATTCAGGGATACGATCAACACTACCGATTTCTTCAAGCATATTCAGGCATGCTTCATTCGCACCACCGTGGGCAGGTCCCCATAGTGAGGCAACACCGGCCGCAATACATGCGTAAGGGTTCGCGCCGGATGAGCCTGCCAGACGTACTGTAGACGTCGAAGCATTTTGCTCGTGATCAGCATGAAGCGTGAAGATTCTGTCCATCGCACGTTCAACGGCAGGACTGATTTTATAATCTTCTGCAGGTACAGAGAACATCATGTTCAGGAAGTTAGCAGCGTAGCTTAAATCGTTACGCGGATAAACAAACGGCTGGCCGATGTTATACTTGTAACACATAGCAACCAGTGTTGGCATTTTAGCAATCAGGCGGTGCGCGCTGCGCATACGCTCTTCCGGATTACCAACATCCAAATCACTATGATAGAACGACGACATTGCACCTACGGTACCGCACAACATTGCCATTGGGTGGGCATCATTTCTGAAGCCGTGGAAGAACATGTTGATCTGCTCATGTACCATCGTGTGACGAGTGATAGTTGCACGAAATTCTTCGTATTCTTCTTTATTAGGTGCTTCTCCATTTAATAACAGGTAGCACACCTCAAGGTAGCTCGCGTCGCGGGCTAATTCTTCAATAGGATAACCGCGGTGTAACAGTACTCCGTTGGCACCATCTATATAGGTTATCTCTGACTCGCAAGAACCTGTGACCATAAAGCCTGGGTCGAAAGTGAAATACCCATGTGCGCCTAATGAACGTACATCAATAACGTCTTGTCCTTCGGTACCGGAATAAATCGGAAGTTCGATTTCCTTATCACCGGCTTTTAAAATGGCTTTCTGATCTGCCATAAATTGCTCTCCTCAGAATGGTTCTGTTTCAGCATAATCGTCAAAAATATGACGTCTTGCTGGGAAAAGTGGCGTATTTGTACTTTATTATGCATGCAGAAGTCAATTTAAATGCATATTTGTACAATAAATATTCTAGATTGCCGATGGTGATAAACCTGTCTACCACCGCGGTATACATACATCGATTAAAAAAA
>CAZOYR010000127.1:0-8529 GCA_964584105.1 uncultured Alteromonas sp. | reverse complement strand
CGGAGTAAGCGGTGTTTGAAGAACCGGTTTTATTTTTACCCGGAACCCTTTGTGATGAGCGCGTCTGGTTACCGGTCTGGAAACAGCTGTCGCTGGCCCAGCGCCGCTATGTGCCGCTGCAGTGGGCCACTTCCCTGGATGATATGCTTGCACTCACCGCGGACCGGGTACTGCCTGACGAAAAAGTGCATATTGTAGGGTTTTCAATGGGCGGGTATATTGCCAGCAAATGGGCCTTAGAAAACGTATCGCACGTCGCATCACTAACCCTTATCGGTTACAACCCTCAGGGTCTGGGTGTAGAGGAGCTAAAACGCCGCAAACAGTTACTCACCTTTTTAAAAAATGGCCCCTTTACGCCACGTAGCGCCAAATATCTGCAAAAATTTGTGCATGCTGATGCACTATCCCGAGACGATGTCGCCGGTGTTGTTGCCGACATGGGCGAAGATTTGGGCAAAGGTACGCTATTAGCGCATACCCATGCCACCACGCCGCGAGAAGACCTGGTTGCAGGATTACGCAATGCGCCTTTTCGTACCCATATGCTGGCGGCAAAACAGGATATGATTGCGCCGTTTGAGGTCGTCAGCGCCGTTGCCGCACAGCTTAATGACTGCACGCTTTATCCCATTGAAGATGCCGGCCACATGATGCTGCTGGAAAAACCTGAGGAAACCGCCTCGGCGCTGCAACACATTTTGCATAAATCGGTGTAAAATACTCGCGCGCACGGCGAATTAATTGCAAAGTTGCAATCAGGCTGGATAATGCGCGCCATCTTATATATTAACCGTTGTTGAGTGCGGATATGGGTCAGTATAAAAGTCAGGAAGAAGCAGAAGCGGCTGGTGTATACGTCAGCAAAGTAAAAAGTTTTGTTAAGCGTGAAGGCAGAACCACCAAAGCACAGGCCAGAGCGCTTGAGGAATTCTGGCCCACAATGGGCATTGAATATACCGGCGAGCCTGTTGATCTGAAAGAGATTTTCGGACGCGACGCACCGGTTGTGCTGGAAATCGGCTTTGGCATGGGTAAATCTCTGGTAGAGATGGCTGCCAATGCGCCAGACATGAACTTTATCGGCATTGAAGTACATCGTCCCGGCGTCGGCGCCTGTTTGTCAGAGGCGGGTGAACTGGGTCTGACCAACCTGCGCGTGATGGAGCATGATGCGGTTGAGGTATTCAATAACATGCTGCCTGATAACAGCCTGTCGCGAATTCAGCTTTATTTTCCGGACCCGTGGCATAAAAAGCGTCACCATAAGCGCCGCATTGTACAGCCAGAATTTGCACAAACCGTGCGCAGCAAGCTGGCCATTGGCGGGTATTTTCACATGGCGACCGACTGGGAAAACTATGCTGAGCATATGGCCGAGGTGATGAATGACGCTGCCGGCTATAAAAATACAGCTGATGAAGGCGATTATGTCCCTCGCCCTGATTACCGTCCTATCACCAAGTTTGAAACCCGCGGTCAGAAGCTGGGCCATGGGGTGTGGGATTTAATTTACGAACGGATTAGCTAATGTTATCTGCACAAAGCCAGTTGCTGGAGCGCAACCTTACCCTTTTTGATGAGGGGCAGTGGTTAATCATCAATCCCACAGATGCCTATTTCTGCGATTTGATTGCTGATAAAGAAACCGACATCCTGCATCAGTATTTCGATATTTTTTCTGAAAGTGCGAAGGTGATTCAGTCGCACGAATTAGATAGCCGCGATGTTGCCTCACAGTCTACCGGCTTTTCAATTGAGCAGAAGGTGAGCAAGCACTTACATACTTTCTCTCCATTCGTAGATACCACCAAAACATACTCGCATGTGCTGATTTATATTCCTAAATCCAAGGCGCACCTGGCGATGTTGTTGCAAATGGCCAGTGCGGTACTGCCTGCTGATGGACAAATTTATCTGGTGGGTGAAAACAAAGGCGGCATTAAAAGTGCGGGAAAACTGGCTGAAAAGTATGGCACGGTCAGCAAGATTGATTCTGCCCGCCATTGCAGTCTGATTAATATTCACGTTGATGAGCCCGGTGCTTTTTCCATTGAGCCATGGCTTGATACGCAGACGTATGAGTTACAAGGCAATAAGTGGGAAGTAACCTCAATGCCAGGTGTGTTCAGTTACAAAGAACTGGATGCTGGCACCCGCTTGTTGCTGGAAAAACTTCCCTCGACCCTGCGCGGTGATATTCTCGACTTTGCCTGTGGCGCCGGTGTCATTGGTGCCAGCCTGTTGAAGCAATACCCGCATCTGTCGCTGACCATGCTGGATGTTAACGCGCTGGCATTATTCTGTGCTGCCAGAACACTGCATGCTAACGGGCAGTCTGCAACATTAATTGCAGCTAACGGGCTGCACGGCGTAAACGGTAAATTTCAGCATATTGTGACTAATCCGCCCTTTCATACCGGGGTGAAAACAGATTACAGCGTGACCCGTCGTTTTATCACCGACGCCAAGCGGGTATTAACCGCAAAAGGTAGCATGCATATGGTTGCGAACCGCTTTTTACCCTATCCGGGTTTGCTGTCTGACACTTTCGGGCAAGTGCGGACACTGGCACAAACTACGCAGTTTTCGGTTTATCTGGCCATGGTCTGATAGCCGCAGCCCACGGGGTGTGTTAGATTTTTATCCACATGTAACAGGCCGCTGACCCGCTTTTGTCAGCATTCGGTGATTTTGGTAGTACAGCCCTGCCAGAACATGGAGTGAAGCCAGATGAAGATTGTATTTGCGATATCAGAAGTAGAAGAACTGGTTAAAACCGGTGGGTTAGCCGACGTTGGCAAAGCATTGCCTCTGGCGCTGAAAACATCAGGCCATGACGTACATATCGTCATGCCCTATTACAAAGCGATAGCCGAAGAATATAAGCTGGCTGAGTCGCTGCCACAACAAACGCTGTTCGCTGAAAGTCAGGTGTATCATTTTAAGGTTCGGCAGCTGAGCTGGAATGACATCACGATCCACTTTATCGACTACCCTGACTATTTCGATCGTGACGGTCTGTACAGCAATGCCTACGAGGCTTATCAGGATAACGGAGAGCGCTTCAGCTTTTTCTGTGGCGCCGCCCTGATGGCGATTCAGTCACTGGCCCTCAACCCCGATGTGGTGCATTGTCATGACTGGCACACCGCGATGCTGCCGTTTATGCTGCGCACCGATAAAAGTGGTTACTTTGATAATACCCGCACCGTCTTCACTATTCACAACGCCGCTTTCCAGGGCGTCAACAAATTAGACGATATTCCGTTTTTACGCCATCACCCGGCAATACTCAGCCAGGTACATGGCGGATATATAAACATGCTGCAAACCGGCATTGAGTATGCGGATAAAATCACCACGGTCAGTCCGAACTATGCGCAAGAGCTTCTGACCAACCTGGGCAGTCACGGTCTGCATGACAGACTGGTTGGCCGCCAACAGGATTTGGTCGGTATTTTAAACGGTTGCGACTACGGACAGTGGAACCCGGCTACAGATTCCTACCTGCCGGAAAACTTCGACAGTGAAAATTTGCTGCCTAAAACGCGTTGCAAGTCAGCGCTGCAAAAGGTTGCTGGTTTACCAGTAAAAGATAACGTCCCCGTACTGGGCATGGTGTGCCGTCTGACAGAGCAAAAAGGGTTTGGTTACCTGTTACCCATTCTCAATGACCTGATGGACCATAATATTCAGTTGGTGATTGTCGGCACGGGCGATCCGTCCGTCTGCATGGATTTGAATGAATATGCGCATAACCATCCGGACCAGTTCGCCTTTATCAACGGCTTTAGCACTGAGCATGCGCACCTGGTAGAGGCGGGCGCTGACTTCTTTTTGATGCCATCACAATTTGAGCCGTGCGGCCTGAACCAGATGTACAGCCTTGCCTATGGCACCATACCGATTGTGCGAGCTGTGGGCGGATTAAAAGATACAGTTTATGACCCACTCAATTACGGCGAAAATGCCACCGGCTTTGTCTTTACCGATCCCACGCCTGACGCTTTACTGTCATGTATACGCCGCGCGCTGCTGTTCTATTATGAGCACCCGGAACGCTTTCGCGCAATGCAGGTCCGCGGCATGCAGACACGCTTTACCTGGCAAACCGCTGCTGATGAATATAGCAAACTGTATCAGTCACTTATACAGTAATGACCGCGCGGGCTTTTGGGGCTCGCGCTTTCTTTTTCGGCCATATTGAGCCACTATAGACGTATTCGTTGCTTTCCACTCTTTCGCGGTTTAACGACAAGAATGACAGCCACATCGGCACGGCTTTCCATACGCAGTTTATTTCTGTGGGTAATCATGGCTATTGCCACTATCACACTGGTTCTGGCAACCGGCTTGTCTTTGTATCTGCAAATTAGCTCGTACCGCGAAGATCTTGAAGAAACGGTGGTCATGCTGGCCAATATTATCAGTGAAAATGCGGCGCAGGATATCGCCAGCGGTGATGAAGAAGCTACCATGCGTCATCTTAACAGCGCCGCACAATCTGAAATTGTCACCCACGTTCATGCCTACTGGTATAACCCGAACCGCTCTGATGATTTAAGCTTTCTGTCCAGCTACCACAAACTGGGCGAGCCGCCTATTCAGGATCAGTCCCGTCGTATACACCTGCTTAAAACCCCTTCCATGGGTGACGCCACCGTCGAGGTTGCGCGGCCGGTTACCTATAACGACAATTATGTGGGATATATCTATTTAAGCGCGTCTGCCGCCAAGTTTAACAGCCTGGTTGGCCAGGCTATTTTGCTGAATCTGGGCGTGATGTTTGTCATGATGGTACTGACATTCATATTGGCCCTGCGGCTGCAAAGCGTGATCGTCGGCCCCATTGAGTCCATGGCGGATTTTTTGCAGCGCACCGCCCGGTTGCGGGATTACTCAGCACGCACCCCCACCTCCAGTATCAACGAGCTGAACATTCTTACCGATGCAGTTAACGTATTACTGGCGCGCATGCAGGATTATGTGCAAAAGCAACACGAAGCCGAAGAGCAGCACCGCCAGTTGAACGCCAGCCTTGAGGATATCGTCAGTCAGCGCACGGTCGCACTTAAAGATGCTAATCAGGAGCTGATTCAGACACTGGAAAAGCTTCACCAGTATCAGCGCCAGATCGTAGAAAACGAAAAAATGGCATCACTAGGCGACATGGTGGCGGGGGTAGCTCACGAGGTCAATACGCCTATAGGTCTTGGTGTGACAGCCTCGACCATGATGCTCGACCAGATTGGTGATATTCAGAAAGACTTTGAAAACCGGACGCTAAAAGCCAGCGCGCTGGATCGGTTCTTAAGCGACAGCCAGGAAAATCTGAATATCATTTACCGGAATTTGAATCGTGCTGCAGAACTGATTTCCAGTTTTAAGCAGGTTGCTGTGGACCAAACAACTGAATCCAGCCGAACTTTTTGCGTTTCACAGTTAATTAATGAGATACTACTTTCGCTGAGGCCTCAGCTTAAAAAGCACCAGCATAAAATCAACGTTCATTGCGACCCTACCTTACACGTTGAAACTAAAGCGGGCCCGATAAACCAGATACTGATCAACCTGATTGTGAATTCCGTAGTCCACGGCTTTGAAGATACAGAAAGTGGCACGATAGATATCACGGCGGATCTAATGACAACCAGTACACTGAAACTGGTGTATAAAGATAATGGCAAGGGAATTCCCGACGAAATACGCAAACGTATTTTTGACCCCTTTGTTACTACCCGGCGCGGGCAAGGCGGTTCGGGGCTGGGTATGCACCTGGTGTACAATCTTGTCACGCAGGGATTAAACGGTTCTATCACACTTTCCAGCGAAGAAGGAAAAGGCGTGGAATTTCTTATCGTTTTTCCTGTCGAAACAGCAAATGCCGGAAATGAAAACGAATAGTCGTGAGTCCGGGCCTTGTAATTTTATTACAAACCCTTATACCGTAGGTCAGGTTTTATTCGTAACAAACTTGAAAAGAAAGTAGCGAATAATACACTTAAACCAGAATATTGCTTTAACCGATTGTAAAAGAGTGCGAAACACCATGCAGACGCCAAATGTATTAATTGTTGAAGATGAAGTGGTCACACGTACCACCCTCAAAAGCTTGTTTGAAGCTGAAGGCTATAACGTTTTTGAAGCCGAAAATGGCGACCAAATGCATGATTTTTTCGAGAATCACTCTATCAATCTGGTCATCATGGATATTAACCTGCCAGGTAAGAATGGGCTGATTCTGGCCAGGGAAGTACGCGACCGTAAAAATGTCGGGTTAATCTTCTTAACCGGCAGAGACAACGATGTTGACCGCATTTTGGGTCTGGAAATCGGTGCCGATGATTACCTGACCAAGCCGTTTAATCCGCGTGAGCTGACCATTCGTGCCCGTAACCTGTTGTCCCGTACTACCAATACGGCAGAAGATGACGATTTACCAAGTCGCGTCAGCTTTAATGGCTGGACGCTGGACGGTGACAGCCGCTCGCTGATTTCGCCAAATGGCAAAGAGTTCCGCCTGCCACGCAGTGAATTCAGAGCCTTGCATCTGTTCTTAAGCAATCCGGGCAAGATTCTTACCCGTGAACAGTTGATCATGGAAATGACCGGTCGCGAATTACGTCCGAATGACAGAACGGTTGATGTAACAATTCGTCGTATCCGTAAGCATTTTGAATCTGAGCCGAGCGATGAGGAATTGATTGTTACCATTCACGGTGAAGGTTATCGCTTCTGCGGTTCCGTTGATGGTTAATCGCCAGCATCCATAAAAAAGCGCAGTTATTACTGCGCTTTTTTGTTTCAGTTATTACCTTCCTGAAATTGCCGGATTAGCTTCCAGCCACCTTCATATTATCGATAAGCACAGAGCCGGTCTGCACGCCGCCGCGCACGTCCCGTTCTTTACCAATTGCGCGAATATTAGCGAACATATCTTTCAGATTGCCGGCGATAGTGACTTCATGCACCGGATACTGGATAACGCCATTTTCAACCCAGTAGCCTGCTGCGCCGCGTGAATAATCGCCGGTAACCACACTGACACCCTGCCCCATCAGTTCGGTTACCAGAAGGCCTGTGCCCATTTCTTCCAGCAGCGCTTTGTCATCATGACCGGTATGTCCGACAATCCAGTTGTGAATACCACCTGCATGACCCGTCGGTGTTTTATTTAACTTGCGCGCAGAGTAAGTGGTATAAAGATAATGCGCCAGCTTACCGTCTTCTACGACCTGCAAATCGCGGGTTGCCACGCCTTCAGCATCAAAATTCGAGCTGGCCAGCCCGCCTTTCAGGTGCGGCAATTCTTCAATGTTCAGCCACTTCGGAAAAACCTGTGCACCCAGCTTATCCAGCAGAAAGCTGGAGCGACGATACAGGTTGCCGCCACTGATGGCACTGACATAGTGACCAAACAGCGATGAGGCCACATCTTTATGCAGAAGCACAGGTACGTTTGCTGTATTAATCTTGCGCGAGCCAAGTCGTGAAACGGTGTTATCAGCCGCTTCTTCACCTACCGATACTGCGCTTTTCAGGCCATCCGGACGACGGCTGACAGTATAAGCATAATCGCGCTGCATATCGTCATCTTCTGCGGCGATAGTCATGCAGCTCAAGCTGTAGCGACTGCTAGGATAACCGGCATTGATACCGTGGGTATTACCATATACACGCATACCGTGGTTAGCGTTGTAATTTGCGCCATCGGAATTCACTACCCGGGGGTCATAATCCAGTGCGGCAGTTTCTGCCTCAATGGCAATCTGCATGGCTTTTTGCGGGTCAAGTTCCTGCGGATGATACAGTTCAAGATCCGGAAACGATGTGGCCATCAGCTCAGCGTCAGCCAGCCCGGTGCATGGGTCCTCGCTGGTGTAGCGGGCAATATCGATGGCTTTTTCTACCGTCAGTGCCAGGGCTTCTTTACTTAAATCAGCGGTAGAGGCACTGCCTTTGTGTTTACCCACGTAAACACTGATGCCCAGGCCACCATCGTTGGTGAATTCGACATTTTCGACTTCTTTCATTCGGGATGAAACCGCAATACCCTGTACTTTCGACATGCTGGCTTCTGCCTGCGTCGCACCTTTGGCTTTTGCCATGCCGAGTACATCATCAACAATATTTTGTATTTCTGCGATTTGCTGGTCAATTTGCATAGTCAGTTTCGCTATCCCGAAGTTGTGTGTCACAATTATAAGTATTATCAGTGTAACACTTAGAGATACCAATGAGCGACCATAAGCATCATTCACCTGAAGATTCTGACTTTGATGATATCCAGACAGACGAATCTGAAGAGTGGGTCAGTAAAACTGAGCTTAAGCGTCAGTCAGCGCTTATGCAAAAACGCGGTGAGGAACTGATTCTGTTGTCACCAGCGCACCTGCAAACCATCCCTATGGATGAACAGCTTGAGGAAGCCGTGATGCAGGCACGGGCGATGAACCGCAAAAAAGAAGGTTACCGGCGTCAGATCCAGTATATTGGTAAACTGCTGCGCCAGCGGGATGTCACGCC
>CAZOYR010000126.1:0-8547 GCA_964584105.1 uncultured Alteromonas sp. | reverse complement strand
AGTACTACTTTGCCAGTGCCAGCACATCATTCATGGAGTACAGACCGGCTGGCTGCTCGATAAGCCACCTTGCTGCCCGCACCGCGCCGTTAGCAAACGTCAGGCGGCTCGATGCTTTATGGGTAATTTCCAGGCGTTCGCCGATATCTGCAAACATGGCAGTATGTTCGCCCACGATGTCACCGCCGCGAACAGTGGCAAAACCAATCGTTTCCTGGTCACGTTCTGGCTCGTGGCCCTCTCTGCCATACACTGCACATTGTGATAAATCTCTGCCCAGCTCGTCAGCAATCGCTTCGCCGATGGCCATGGCGGTGCCGGACGGAGCATCTTTTTTGAAACGGTGATGGGCTTCGGTAATTTCGATATCTGCGGTGCTACCCAAGGCACTGGCAGCCTGCCTGACCAACGCCAACATCACATTGATACCTACACTGTAATTTGCAGCGAACACCACCGGTATTTGTGAGGCGGCATCGCGTAAAACAGACATCTGCTCATCAGATAATCCGGTGGTACCTATCACAACAGGTTTCTGATTTGCTTTACACCACTCCAGGTTCTGCGCCAAAGCGGCCGGTAGCGTAAAGTCGATCATTACATCAATATCTGATGGCACAAGCGCGCTCACCGCGCAACAATTCACAGACAACTTGCCTACGCCGGCCAGCTCCCCCACGTTCATGCCCACCCAGGGCGAATCTTCTCTGACTGTGGCAGCAGCCAGCTGTGCGCTCTCATCGTTTTGCACAGCTTCAATAAGCACACGGCCCATACGGCCATTTGCGCCAAAGATACCTACCTTCATAGTTTTATTCCCATCCTCATAGTTACTTCGCATTTTGCCTGATGAAATTACGCTTGCAACTCATCTACGTGTATATTGCACTTTCATACGATATGCTGTTTTTACCGTTAACGGCGCTTGCGCAGACCGATACTGCCTGAATGATGGAGAAACCAATGGAACGCCGCCTTGTCTGGGACCTGCCTACCCGACTCTTTCACTGGCTGCTCGTGGTCAGCCTTATCGTGCAGTATCTCACTGCAAACTGGATCGAGGACGCCATGCAATGGCATTTTTACTGTGGCTACTTTACTCTTGGCCTGCTGGTGTTTCGCATTTTATGGGGACTGGCGGGTCCGAAACACGCCCGCTTCACCCACTTCATTGTCTCTCCTGTCACCGTATTTAACTACAGTAAGCATCTTTTTTCCCGCCACAGTGAGGCCTTCGCCGGCCACAATCCTCTGGGTGGATACGTGGTCGTCATTATGCTCACAATGCTGATTACCCAGGCAGTTAGCGGGCTGTTCATGACAGACGACATTTTCATGGAAGGCCCCTGGTATGCCAGCGCCGGTCAGGCAACCCGCGACTGGATGAACACACTGCACAGAACGGGGTTCGACTGGCTGCTGGCGATTATTGCGCTGCATATAATCGCAGTGATTTTTTACACTGCGTTTAAGAAGCAGCCGCTTACCAGCGCCATGCTTCATGGCAAAAAAAGAACCAATGCCCCTGCAATCCGCTCTTCCCGACTCTGGCTCGCTGTCCTGCTAGCAGTATTAACTGCATTTATAATTTACTACATTGTAGTCATTGCGCCGCCTGCACCGGTGGCTGAAGAGGTGTTTTACTAAAGGCGCCGGCCTTTATCACGCCGGCGCCTCCTGTTACTGAATCACGCCTTTATTACGCATGCTTTGTTTTACATCGTCAATGGCCTGAGGATCGTCAATCGTCGAAGGTACAGTGAGTGGTTCATCAGAAACCATCTGTCGCAGGACTTTACGCAGAATCTTTCCGGAGCGTGTCTTTGGCAGGCGCGGGACAACAATGGCCTGTTTAAAGCTGGCTACCGGCCCGATAGCATCGCGCACCATAGCAATAAGTTCAGATTCCAGTGTTTTCTCATCGATATCCGTGCCGTCTTTAAGCAGCACCATGCCCAGGGGAACCTGCCCTTTCATACTGTCTGCCACACCGATGACAGTGCATTCGGCCACCGCCGGATGCGCTGCCAGCACCTCTTCCATTTCACCGGTTGAAAGCCGGTGCCCGGCAACATTTATGACATCATCCGTTCTGCCCATAATAAAAACATAGCCGTCGTCATCCTTGTACCCGCCATCGCCGGAGCAGTAGTAGCCGTCGTAGCGTGACAGGTAGCTGGCCTTGAATCTTTCATCATCCTGCCAGATTGTTGGCAGACACCCTGGTGGCAAGGGTAACTTAATCGCAATGGCACCCTGTTCACCTGCGGGCAGCGCATTGCCAGATTCATCCAGCACCTGAACATTAAAGCCGGGCACGGGTAAGGTCGATGAGCCAGGTTTAGTCTCAAAAGCCTCTATACCGACGGGGTTGGCGCAAATTGGCCAGCCGGTTTCTGTTTGCCACCAGTGATCTATCACCGGTTTGCCCGTCTGTTCGCGGGCCCACTCGTACGTCGCCGGATCTAACCGCTCACCGGCCATATAAACAGCACGTAGACTCGATAGGGCCTGTGGGTTGATTTTCCGGCCTTCGGGGTCTTCTTTTCGAATGGCTCTGAAGGCGGTAGGCGCAGCAAAAATGACGTTCACCTGATACTCATCAATGACCCGCCAGAACGCTCCCGCATCAGGGGTTTTTACTGGTTTTCCTTCGTACATAATGGTCGTCGCCCCATAAATCAGGGGGCCATATACAATATAGGAGTGACCCACCACCCAGCCGACGTCTGATGCCGCCCAGAATACATCGCCGGGGCTGATGTTATAGATAGCATTTAAGGAAAAGTTTAGCGCCACAGCATGCCCGCCATTGTCACGTACCACGCCCTTGGGTTTGCCTGTTGTGCCGGAAGTGTACAAAATATACAACGGATCAGTGGCGTTCACCGATGTGCAGGCAACAGGTTCTGCATTTTGCGTGACCTCAGCCCAGTCACTGTCCCGTGTCGCATCCAAAGTAGCAGTGGCCTGTTCACGCTGATAAACAATACAGTGCCTGACCGGGTGACTGGCCAGTCGGATTGCTTCATCCACCAGCGGCTTGTATTCAATGACACGCTCAATCTCTATGCCACAAGACGCCGTGACGATGACATCTGGCGTTGCATCGTCAATTCTGACAGCCAGCTCACGCGGTGCAAAGCCGCCAAATACAACAGAGTGAATTGCGCCAAGACGTGCACAGGCCAGCATTGCGATAGCCGCCTGAGGGATCATCGGCATGTAGATGACGACTCTGTCACCTTTGTTTACGCCTTTTTGCTGCAATGCACCGGCGAATAAACTCACCTCATCAAGCAAGGCGCGATAAGTAAACGTCTGCTTTGCGCCTGTTACCGGTGAATCATAAATTAACGCAGTCTGATCACCCCGGCCGTGCTTTACATGATGATCCAGCGCCATGTAGCAGGTATTCATTTGCCCGTCAGCAAACCAGTCGTACCGGCCCGAAGATTCAGTCAGTACGGTTTTTGGAAATGTATACCAGGGAAGCTTTGTGGCCTGGTCCTGCCAAAATCCTTCGGGGTCAGAAATAGAACGTTTGTAAAGCGATTGATAATCCATGATAGAGTCCTGTAAGCAATCAGACGCTGTGTGGCCTGATGAAAACTTTCAACACCCTCTACACTAGTACACTTTTTCAACATCAGGGATAAGACTTCAGCCTTATACACGCATGGCCCTTATCCGGCCTTGCGCCCTCTGAGCAATTTCATCCAGGCTTCTTTCACCACCGGTCTGGATAAATGAAAACCCTGAAATACTTGGCATCCACGCTCTGTTAAGTAGCGCAGTTGAACATCATTTTCTATGCCTTCGGCCACGGTACTGACACCCATCGCGTCCGCCATATCTATAATAGTATTTACAATAGGCACTTCCTTGCTCGAGAAATTGATTTCATCAACAAAGTAGCGATCGATTTTCAGTTCGCTGATGGGGAGTTCTTTTAAATAACTCAGGCTTGAATAGCCCGTACCAAAGTCATCAATAGAAAAGCGAAAACCGAATGCGGCCAGCATCTCCATTCGCTCCCGTACAATGCTGATACCCGAGACAACAGTGGTTTCGGTGATTTCCAGCTGTAACTGCTCAGGCTGAATACACCAGCACTGCACGATATCCATAAGTCTGTCAGCAAAATCCGGGCGCGCGATATGTCGCCCGCTGATATTAACCGCAATTCGGGTGACCATGCCCTGTTGACGACAGTGGGCGAGGATTCGGCATGCTTCTTCCAAAACCCAGTAGCCAATATCGACAATCACATCACTTTCTTCTGCTATCGGAATAAACTCACCCGGACTGACCGGGCCCAGGGAGGGCTGATTCCACCGGAGCAGCGCTTCTGAACAAACTACATTGCCATGTTCATCAAACTGAGGCTGAAGCACTAAATAAAACTCATTATTCTCGAAGGCCTGAGCAAAGGCTTTACCGATAAAATGGTGGCGCTCGTAGTCTGAAAACGCGCGCCGGTCAAATGCCACCTTTCCCGCCAGGCCCTGCCCCTTGGCGCGGTTGCGTCCAAATTCCAGTATACCAACCACTTTTTCATAGGTTGCCAGTTTGCCATCTATCAGCGCCGAAGAAACAGACGCACTTAGAGGATGCAGATGATCGTGCAAGGTTATATCAGCAAATACATCCCGCTGTAGTTTCCACTCCGCTTCGTTTCTTATCTCTTCGATGGCTGTATCGTTTGCATTAAAGGGCGCGCTGTATACCAGAAAAAACCGGTCGGCATCACCGCGGTAGGCATTAAACAAGGCCGGGACATGGGTTTCTATTCGTTTGGCGAGAATCTTCAGTATAAAGTCGCCAATGTCTTTTCCAAACGTAAGATTAAATTGGGAAAATTTATCAACATCAAACATAACGCAGTAAAGATCCTGACTACGCTCGCTGGCCTGATGAATTAATCCTTTGATATCCCGCTCGAAAGATTTAAGGTTCGGCAGCCCCGTAATATCATCAAAAAATGCCATTCTGTACATATTATCTGATGCTTCTTTACGCTCGGTAATATCACTGACAATAATCACATACTGTTGGTGACCATCCTGGATAATAGGCGTAACAGACAGCTCGATAGGAAACTGCTGATTGTCGCTTCTGGCGCCGTAAAGTTGATGTTCCTGGCTGGTACCCATCGAGCCGACCAGCGCCTCAATAGTACTTTTTACTGCAAATAAGTCCGGAATAAGATGCGCGATATCAGTGCCGATATAATGCTCTGCAGCAAGCCCGAATATCCGCTCCACTGCCATGTTAACGGTAATAACAGTACCTTGTTCATCAACGGTAAAGATAGCATCATTGAGATTGTCCAATATGGTGCGCAAGTAGGTCGTAAAGTTATGCTGGGTATCGGACAAACGCTGTTGTTCAGTAATATCAGTAATGGTTCCCACAACACTATGATTGACCCCGCGAGGGCCCGGGCTGGCAGTTATTTTTGCCCATCGCTGTTTACCGGCACCGTTAAAATAAAAGGCCTCAAGTTGCCGGGTCGCATTTTGTGCACAGACCTGATGTATTAGAGCCTGAATTTGTTGTCGCGATGCTGCGGGAAATGTCGATAAGGAACGATGCAATGAGACAACATTGTTACCCTGAAAACCAAACAACCGGTAGGTTTGCTCACTCCATTGAATTGTCTTATCTGCGACCAGATACTCCCAGCCGCCGGTTTGTGTCTTAGCACTTATGTTCTCTAATACGCTGTAACGGTTAACCGGCGCAATCGTGTCTGTTTGCTCGAATGTTCGGTGCAACTGCCAGATACTATCAGCGCACAACCGGATTATTTGCTGTATATGCTCTGATACGACATCGCCTGCCATACGACAAACAATTAACAGCATACTGTTATTAAAGCGCAACGGGCAAAGCGCCCAGGTGAGATTATCTTCTGCGATGACATCAATATGCGTGCAAAGCGTTGTCTCGCGCTCAACATACAAACGCGCAACGTTCTCAGCCTCGCCATTATCCTGCTTGTCAGATAGTAGCGATAGATTTTTATTATCATCGCGAAAGAAAGCATGTACGCCAGTAACATCCTTGTTTGCTGTAATTACGGATACTACTGTGGCGATACGTGCTTTATAGCCGGGCTTTGTCATTGCTTGCCTACTCGCATGGCTATTCACAGGCTTATCTCCTTTAGGCCACAACTCACTGTTTACTCTTATCACATCGACTTTTCACATCCTTGTTTCGCGTTAAATTTACGAAGAGGAGCCAGGCTGCGACATAGTCTGATATCGTTCTGATGCATAGCAAAACGTAGTCTATAGTTTGCATTATGCCAACTATATCGGGAGAAATTACGGTACTGATGGTGTGCCCGGGTGGCAGGCTAAAGGCATGGGCGCCTGTTTAGTGTCAGGCGCAATGATGGTCGGCGGAAAGTCAGGGACGTGTTGGGGTGTCTTCCAAAAGCGTGATGATTTCCTGATGATTGTTTGTTTTCGCCAGGTCAATCAGGTAGCTTTTTTGCAGTTCATCAAGCATTTCGTTGGTTAGCAGTTGCTTTACTCTGTTGACTTCACCGTTGGCAATGGCTGACTGCAACCCTTCCATACCGGCTATGCTTTTTTCGCTGGGTGAATGGTCGTCTTCAATTGTCATTTTGTGCTCCCTTTCTGATAGTCTGATTAAGACGTGCGAAAGTCATATAGCTTTCTTACTCTTTCGCAGGCCGGAGAAATACAAAGGTGGCCTTGCTGCCTCATTCGCTTTAAGCGCTAATCCATTTTGTAGTCGTCGTGACATGCTTTACAGGTACTACCGAGCTTGCCAATGGCATCCCGATACGCGGATTCGTCTCCCGATTTCGCCACACTCTGCAGGTTAGCAGCCGCATTCTTAAGGTCGGCAATCTTGCCTTCCACATCATTAAAGTTTGACCACAATGATGCTTTGGCTGATGATTCAACACCGCTGTCACTGGTATCTACCCGAAGGTAATCAGATAACATCGCGGCAAGCTGTTCCATGCGCATCGCGTTGGTTTGCATCACCTGCGTATCATAGTCAATTTTGCCTTTTGCCATCCCACCTAGCGGCGCAATATTGCTTTTGAGCAAAGTGAATACTGACTGACGATACTCGACATACGCCTCTGCATGTTTTTCTGACATCGCCCTGGTCACGTCTGCCGCTTGCGCGGGCAGGCCGATAGTCAATCCTGCGACAGCGGCACTTATTAACAATACACGCTTCATTGTATTCATCCTTTTTTCCAATTATTGGCTTATTTACGTAACAAGCTGCTATTAAGCTTAATTCTTCATTCCCGGCACGCCGGTTCTGTACCTTTTGTACAGACAAAAAAAAGCCCTTCACAGTTGAAGGGCTTTTAAATCTCTAGTTTGTCAGGTCGTCAAAGAACTTTTTGACGCCATCGAAGAATCCCTGTTCTTTCGGGCTGTGCTTGGATTTCGCACCGCCCATCGATTCATCGAGTTCTTTCAATAAGTCTTTTTGCTTCGACGACAGATTGACCGGCGTTTCCACGACGACTTTACACATCAGGTCGCCGACCATACCGTTGCGTACCGACTTCACCCCTTTACCGCGTAGGCGAAACATTCTGCCGGTTTGCGTTTCAGGACTTACTTTCAGCTTAACTTTGCCATCCAGCGTTGGCACCTGAAGCTCTCCACCCAGCGCTGCTGTCGTAAAGCTCAGTGGTACTTCGCAATACAGATTGTTGCCATCACGAGAAAAGATATCGTGCTGTCTGACATGAACCTGAACATACAAATCACCTGCCGGTGCACCGGCTTCACCCGCTTCACCTTCGCCGTTTAAGCGAATGCGATCACCGGTATCCACACCTGCCGGAATCTTGACCGACAGTGTTTTAGTCTTCTCTGTGCGTCCCTGACCACGGCAGCTATTGCACGGATCACTGATAATTTTGCCACGTCCCGAACACGTAGGACAGGTTTGCTGCACGGCAAAAAAGCCCTGACGCATTTGTACCTGACCATTACCATGACAGGTGGGACAGGTTGTAGGTGATGTCCCTTTCTTCGCACCCGAGCCATGACACACTTCACACTCGACCAGCGTTGGCACTCTGATTTCTACATCTTTACCCCGAACCGCTTCTTCCAGCGACAATTCAAGATTGTAGCGTAAATCTGCACCCTGGCGTGCTCTTGACTGGCGCCCGCGGCCGCCACCAAAAATATCGCCAAACACATCGCCAAATATATCGCCGAAGTCAGCGCCGCCACCAAAGCCTGCGCCACCGCGATTAGGATCGACGCCGGCGTGACCATATTGATCATACGCTGCGCGCTTCTGATCATCAGTCAGAATTTCGTATGCTTCCTGAATCTCTTTGAATTTGTCTTCAAGTGCTTTGTCGCCCTGCGTGCGATCAGGGTGGTACTTCATCGCCAGCTTTTTATACGCTTTTTTGATATCGCGTGCGCCGGCGCTTTTATCAACACCTAACACTTCGTAGTAGTCACGTTTCGACATATCGCTACTTTTCCTACTTCGTTACTTCAAGTGCCTGAGGTC
>CAZOYR010000125.1:0-8715 GCA_964584105.1 uncultured Alteromonas sp. | reverse complement strand
GGAAGTTGCCAGCCCGTGATCTGAGCGATGACCTGTTGTGGGTCGCTGCCTTCAACGACCTTATCGTCAGCTTTTAATACAGCATCTCCGTCTTCGTAACGCAGATCGACAAGGGTGATGCCCAACAGGTTGGTAAGCCTGAATTGGAAGTCGGGCTGATTATAGCGCCAGTTAAGTGTGGCGCTCACCGCTTCGTTATTTTGTCTGATTGCCATTTTTCCGGCCGCCTTCCACTGCCTGACATCTTTTAATGCAGCGAGTTGCGCGGGCAAGTCAACGGATTCTTCCGGCCCATCAGGCAACGTGGTGCAACCTGCGATAACAAAAAGGCAGAGCAGAACAGAAAAAAAGCGTAGGCACATAAGAAAAAATCGATTGGTTTGATTAACCTTTATATAGGAACACAATTACAGCAACACTTTCAATAATTTTGCCTTTTTCGTACAATGCCGCTCCGAAGTCGCCAGATGAACATAAATGACCTTACTTGCCCTCGGAATCAATCACAAAACGGCACCCGTTGCTTTGCGTGAGAAAGTTGCCTTTACGCCAGATTCGCTGGTTTCGGCACTGTCATCGCTGAAAAAGCAGGAAGGGGTGAGCGAGTCGGTGATTGTTTCGACCTGTAACCGTACTGAAATTTACGTAAACGGGGCATTTGACAGTTGCGAGTCAATATTACGCTGGCTGGCGCAATTTCATCGTGTAGATGAACAGCTCATCGGCGAGCACAGCTATCAGTTCTCTCAGGATGAGGCGATTCGTCATATTATGCGTGTAGCTGCTGGCCTGGATTCGCTTATTCTGGGCGAGCCCCAGATTCTTGGCCAGGTTAAACAAGCCTTCAATGATGCACGTCACAGTGGTACCGTCAGTGCTGAATTCGAGCGGCTTTTTCAACATACATTCTCTGTAGCGAAAAAAGTGCGCACTGAAACGGATATCGGGGCTAACGCGGTATCCGTAGCATTTGCCGCTGTTCAGCTGGCCAAGCATATTTTTTCAGCGTTACCCAAACGCTCAGTGTTGTTGGTTGGCGCAGGTGAAACCATAGAATTGGTGGCGCAGCATTTAAAAGAGCAGGGCGTGACGCAGTTACATGTGGCTAACAGAACCGTGGCCCGGGCACAAACTCTGGCGGATAAGCTTGGCGCCAATGTGCTGACACTGGCGCAGGTCCCCGAACAGTTACATAATTTTGATATTGTTATCAGTTCCACTGCCAGCCAGCTGCCGCTGATCGGCAAAGGGATGGTGGAAGGTGCGCTCAAGCAGCGGCGCAACATGCCCATGTTTCTGGTGGATTTAGCGGTGCCAAGAGATATCGAATCGCAGGTCAATGAACTGGGTGATGCCTATTTATATACGGTCGATGATCTTCAGCATATCGTTGAGCAGAATCTGGCGTCTCGTGAAGAGGCTGCTGAGGAAGCTGAACAAATAATTTCCGGACAGGTAGACACGTATCTGTCCTGGCAACAAAGCCAGCAATCTATTGATTTAGTTAAACAGTTCAGAGAACGCGGCACTGGCCAGCGTGATGAACTGGTTGCTAAAGCCTTACTTCAGCTTGAAGAAGGCAAAGCATCGCAGGATGTGGTCAAAGAACTGGCATATAAGTTAACAAATACACTGATGCATGGGCCTACCCGCGTATTGCGCGAGGCGGCCGCCACCAGTGATTCATCGTTGAAACAGTGGCTGAGCGATTCACTGGAACTGGATAATCAGTCAAATCAGCGTCAGGAATAAGGTAAATAAAAATTATGAAAGAGTCGGTTGTCAGTAAGCTTGAAAATCTGGTCGAGCGCTTTGATGAAGTGCAGGCCCTGCTGGGCGATCCCGACATCATCGGTAATCAGGATAAGTTTCGCGCCCTGTCAAAGGAATACAGCCAACTGGAAGATGTGGTCAAAGGCTTTAATGCTTACCGGCAGGCAGAAGAGAACCTGGCTTCAGCCAATGAGATGCTTGAAGAAGACGATGCTGAAATGCGTGAAATGGCGCAGGAAGAAATAAAAGCAGCAAAAGCAGAACTGGCGACACTGGAAGATGAACTTCAGATTTTGCTATTGCCAAAAGATCCAAACGATGACCATAGCTGCTTTCTGGAAATTCGAGCGGGTGCCGGCGGTGATGAAGCTGCGATTTTTGCCGGCGATTTATTTCGTATGTACAGCCGCTTTGCAGAAAGCCAGAGCTGGCGCGTCGAGCTGGTCAGTGCCAGCGAGGGGGAGCATGGCGGTTTCAAAGAAGTGATCGCGAATGTTGCCGGCGACGGTGCGTACGGTATCCTGAAGTTTGAGTCTGGGGGTCACCGCGTGCAACGTGTTCCTGAGACAGAAAGCCAGGGGCGCATCCACACCTCAGCCTGCACCGTAGCAGTGTTACCTGAAGTGCCTGAATCTGAAGCCATTGATATTAACCCGGCGGATCTGAAAGTGGATACGTTTCGCGCTTCGGGTGCCGGTGGTCAGCACGTAAACAAAACTGATTCGGCCATTCGCATAACCCATATCCCCAGCGGGTTGGTGGTTGAATGTCAGGATGAACGCTCGCAGCATAAAAACCGCGCTAAAGCGATGTCAGTCCTGCAGGCCCGTCTGAATCAGATTGAAGAGGAAAAACGTGCTGCCGAAGAGGCGTCAACGCGGCGCAATTTGGTGGGCAGTGGCGACCGCTCTGAGCGCATCCGTACTTATAACTTCCCCCAGGGTCGTGTTACCGATCATCGGATTAATCTGACCTTGTACCGTCTTGATGATGTGGTTCAGGGTGATCTGAACGCGCTGCTAGAGCCTATCCGCCAGGAACATCACGCTGATCTTCTGGCATCACTTGCTGACGAGTAATGCAAATCGCTGAGGCCCTCAAATGGGCCGTTTCACAGTTATCCGGCAGCGACAGTGCAGGCATTGATGCCCGAATACTGCTGTGTACCGTCCTGGAAAAGCCTCAGTCTTTCCTGTTCACCTGGCCCGAGCACGTATTAAGTACTGATGAGCAAGCACGCTTTGAGGCGATGATTAAACAGCGGGCCGACGGCCAGCCGGTTGCCTATCTGACCGGGACCAGAGCGTTCTGGTCACTGACGTTAAAAGTCAGCCCCACAACATTGATTCCACGACCCGAAACAGAGTTACTGGTCGAGCAGGCCCTTGCCCGATTGCCCCAGGGGCAGGCCAGTGTGTGCGATTTGGGTACCGGCACCGGCGCCATTGCCCTTGCGATTGCCTCAGAGCGCCCGGATATCAGCGTGACAGGTGTTGACAGAGTGGCAGATGCGGTTGGATTGGCTACGCAAAATGCACAATACAATCACATTGAAAATGCGCTATTCCGGCACAGCCATTGGTTTGATGCGCTTGCCGGGCAGACATTTTCAATGATTGTGAGTAACCCGCCGTATGTCGAACAAGACAGTCATTATCTGGCCGAAGGCGACGTGCGGTTTGAGCCATCTTCTGCACTTACCGCCGGTGCCGATGGACTGGATGATATTCGATATATTATTGCTCAGGCACCTGAATACTTACTGGCAGATGGCTGGCTATTGCTTGAGCATGGCTACAATCAGGCGCAGTCTGTTCAGGCGCTGCTATTACAACAGGGCTATGTCGATATCACTACCGTGAATGACCTTGCGGGTCAGCCCCGGGTTACACTGGGCAGATACGGTGAGCACTTAGGTTAGGCCCGTACAATCAATTGCGCTTGCCGCGAATGCCTGTAATAGTAATCGATAATTCTTTAATCATGTCAGCAAAATAAGGAAAAATTATGTACATGATGGCGAAACACCTTCATCTTACAGCGGTCGCATTGAGTGTGTTGCTGTTTATTCTCCGGTTTATTCTGCTACAGGCCAGCCCTCGTGTGCTTGAGCAAAAGTGGGCGAAAGTATTGCCTCACGTGATTGATACGGTATTACTGGCCAGTGCGCTGTGGCTGTGCAGTATTTTATCTCAGTGGCCATTTATCAATGACTGGTTAACCTTCAAGGTCATCGGCTTAGTCATTTACATTCTTATGGGTATGTTTGCTCTTAAGTGGGGGCGCTCGGCACCACTGCGCTGGATTGGTTTTATCGGCGCGCTTACCTGGATTGTGCTTATCGCCAGAGTGGCCTTTACCAAGCAAGCTATTATTTTTTAAAAGGGTTTTGATATGACGGTTTCTAAAAAAGTGATTTCTGTCGGTAACACAGAGGTAGGGAATCACCTGCCATTTGTTCTGTTCGGTGGCATGAATGTACTTGAGTCCCGGGATATGGCGATGCGCATTGCAGAGCATTACAAAGAAGTGACCAGCAGACTGAATATCCCCTATGTTTTCAAAGCATCCTTCGATAAAGCGAACCGCTCTTCGATAAATTCTTTTCGCGGGCCTGGCATGGAAGAAGGGCTCAAAATCTTTGAAGAAATTAAATCTACCTTTGATGTTCCTCTGATTACTGATGTTCACGAACCTCACCAGGCGCAACCTGTGGCTGAGGTAGTTGATGTTATTCAGTTACCGGCGTTTTTGGCCCGGCAGACAGATCTGGTGGTGGCTATGGCCAAAACCGGGGCTGTTATTAATGTTAAGAAACCACAATTTCTGGCGCCTCATGAAATGCGCCATATTATTAAAAAGCTGGCAGAAGCTGACAATGAAAATGTCATTTTATGTGAGCGCGGCAGTTGTTTTGGCTATAACAATTTAGTCGTCGATATGTTGGGGATGGAAGCGATGAAAGAATTCGCGCCCGTTATCTTCGATGCAACCCATGCGCTACAGATGCCAGGTGGGCGGGAATCATCGGCTGACGGACGACGCGCACTGGCAGCGCAATTGGCTCGCAGTGGTATGGCGCTGGGACTGGCTGGTTTGTTTATTGAAGCGCACCCTGACCCGGACAAAGCCAAGTGTGATGGTCCGTGTGCATTGCCGCTATCTAAATTAGAGCCTTATCTGGCACAGATGAAAGCGCTTGATGAGCTGGTAAAAGGTTTCGAGCAACTGGACACATCGGCCAGTTAACAGATTGAGACCTTACTGCAATACAGGCAAGCTGGCTTGCCTGTATCGTATCAGGTGTAATGATAGTCTTATTCGCCGGTGTTAGCGTCGTTTCCCGCAGTTTTGCGGGCAGCCTGATAGGCAAATAGTGTAGATGACAGATATTTGGCCTTGCCCTGTTCCAGGGTGGTTTTAGCCTGTTCTGCCACGATAGATTTCATATCCAGCTGAAGATTCAGACTGTCTTTATCAAGCTCGATAACAAAGGTTGTTTTTTTTGCTGCAGTATCTGGTTGCGTCGTTTCTGCCTGCGCAGTAGCGGCACTGACAAACGCCATGACAGAAACGGTGGATAAAAGTGGTTTTTTCATTTCACACCTAATAGAATTTATAGAAAACTTGTGCTGCTATTGTTAACAGCGTTAACAAATCAGGCGTGTAACTTGTTGTTAACAAAGACTCCTTCCTGATTGCGTGTAAATAATAGACACTATCTGATTATTTTTAAAACGAGTAAAAGTATGGGTTATTCATTAGAAAAACTAATGCTTTTGTCATCAATTTGTCATCTGCTCAGAGGCCGTACATGCAACGTCGATTACCGCCACTAAATGCCCTGAAAGCCTTTGAGGCTGCCGCGCGCCATTTGAGCTTTACTAAAGCGGCTGATGAACTGTTTGTGACACAGGCTGCGGTCAGCCATCAAATCAAAGCACTCGAAGAATACTTATCCATGAAGTTATTCATTCGGCGCAATCGTACCTTGCTGCTTACAGAAGAAGGGCAGGCTTATTTTCTTGAGCTCAAGGATATATTTAAAAGTCTGCAGGAAGCCACAGAGCGATTGTTGGCGAAAGGCAGTAAGGGCGCGATTACTGTTGCAATGCCGCCCAGTTTCGCCTCACAGTGGCTGGTGCCGCGAATCAGTCGTTTTAGCGTGGACCATCCCGATATCGACGTTCGCATTAAAGCGGTCGACTTTGATGAAGGGTTTCTGGACGACGATGTCGACGTTGCTATTTATTACGGTAAAGGGCGCTGGTCAGGTGTTCAGGCCGACAAGCTGCACAAGGAATTTCTGACCCCTTTATGTGCCCCTAGCCTGTTTAGCGGACCAAAGCCGTTATCCAGCCTGGCAGATTTAAAACATCATGTGTTGCTGCACGATTTAAGTCGCGATGCCTGGAAAACCTGGCTGCGACAAGTCGGGGTGGCCGGCGTTAATGTTAATCAGGGCCCGGTATTCAGTCATTCGATGCTGGTGCTTCAGGCTGCTGCGTTAGGGCAGGGGATTGCGCTGGCGAATACGATTCTGGCGCGTCCGGAACTCGATGCCGGGCGCTTGATCATGCCCTTTTCAGAACGTGTGGAATCACGCGATGCCTTTTACGTGGTGTGTGATGAATCTCAGGCTGATTTAGGCAAAATAGCGGCGTTCAGAGCGTGGATCCTCGCGCAGGTGGAAGAGGAGCAGGAGAATGTTTGATTATCAGGTTACTGCCAGTAGTAGTATGCCAGTATGTCGTTTTATCTTTGCCCATGGTGCCGGCGCTGGCTATCAAACCCCTTTTATGGAAGATATCGCCAGCCAGTTGGCAGAACTAGGCATTGAAGTCTGGCGATTTAACTTTCCCTACATGCAAACCATGCAGGAAACGGGCAAGCGGCGTCCTCCGGAAAAAATGCCCGCACTGGAGGCGCATTTCAAAGCACTGTTAGAAAAAAGTCTCGCTGAGTCTGTCTCTTTGCCTACGTTCATCGGTGGTAAATCCATGGGAGGGCGGGTAGCAACACATATACTTGAAGACAGTGAGGCGCGCGGGGCGGTCGTTTTTGGCTATCCGTTTCATCCGCCGGGCAAACCTGAAAAGCTGCGCACCGGGCATCTTGAAAATATCGCAAAGCCAGTGTGTATCTGTCAGGGGGAACGAGACACGTTCGGAACGCAGACCGAAATCGACAACTACTCACTGGCTTCGACGGTGACGATTTCGTTTCTCAGCGACGGGGACCATAGTCTTAAACCCCGCAAAAAAAGCGGCGCCACACTGCAGGACAATGTGAGTAACGCTGCGCGCACCGCAGCCTCGTTTATGCTTGCGCACAGCAAAGGTCAGTCATCATGAAAATAATTATCAGCATCGGTGCGCTCACAGGACTGACAGCAGTTATGCTGGGCGCGCTGGCTGCGCACGGGCTCGACGGGACCCTCAGCGTCTCATCACTACAGTCATTTAAAACCGCGGTGAGCTACCAGATGTATCACAGCCTGGCACTGCTATTGGTTGCCGGACTTCCTCAACTAAAGCGCTCTTTGGCAATATTTGCAGCCTGCTGCTTTATTCTGGGAATGCTGCTCTTTAGCGGCAGTATCTATCTGCTTACGCTGGCGCAGCTGAGCTGGCTGGGACCTGTCACCCCGGTGGGAGGCCTTGTGTTGATGCTTGGCTGGATTCTGGTACTGATTTCAGCGATTAAAGGAGAGTCTGATGGCTAGCGTATTAGCATACTGCCGGGCCGGTTATGAAGCGGATTTGGGTAAAGAGCTGACAGAAAAAGCAACGCTGCTTAATTGCTATGGATATCCGGTGTTCTCGCCCGGGCAGGGGTACGTGGAATATATGTGTCATCAGGCGAAGGATGCCGATCGACTGGGTCGCAAACTTGCTGTTGCTCAGACAATATTCGCCAGACAACTGTTTGTTGTGACGGACACCTTTGAAGCACTGGATAAAACTGATCGGCTGGGACCGGTGCTTGATGCGGTCAAAATGCACGATAACCCGGATATGAAAAACGGGATGCTGTTTGTCGATCATGCCGATACCGATGAAGGCAAAGATCTGGCAAAGCTGTGTCGTAAGTTTTCCGTGGTGTTGCGTCAGGCGTTGAGAAAACACTTTTGCCTTACCTACAAAGAAAAGCCTGATTCTCGGGGGATTCATGTTTTTTTCATAGACTTCGACAAATGTAAGGTGGGGTACTCCTATCCTGATGTGCGAAGCGCACATGCTAACGGAATTTACCGCCTGAAATTTCCAACCGGTGCCCCCAGCCGTTCAACCCTGAAACTTGAAGAAGCCATTCTGACGATGCTTACTGATGATCAGCGAGCGCAGATATTCCGAGCCGGTGCCAGAGCCGTAGATTTAGGGGCGTGTCCGGGAGGCTGGACCTTTCAGCTTGTCAAACGGGGCATGCATGTAGAGGCCATCGATAACGGTGCTATAGATGACGACCTCATGGCAACCGGCCAGGTTGAGCATTTTGCCGCCGACGGATTCACCTATCGACCACAGATGGGCCGTGTAGATTTACTGGTTTGTGATATGATAGAGCAACCCGATAGGGTGGCTAAGCTGATGGGTGACTGGTTAGTTAAAAAATGGACTGATCATGCTGTGTTCAACTTGAAGTTACCTATGAAAAAGCGTTTTGAGACAGTGACCGAGGCTATTGCCTCTTTGAAGGCGAGGCTTGAAAAACTTGATGATAAGTTTGTCATGCATTTGCGGCACCTTTATCATGATCGCGATGAAATCACGGTAACGATTGTTCGAGAAATGTAATTTCCTGAATATCGCCTATCCTATTGAATAATAAGAATTAATTTAAATGGTGGCGTGGAACCGCTGGATAAGTTTTATACTTTTTGCGGAAAGGGCTGTCAATCTGGTATTGAAATCCTTTATAATCCCGCCGTTTTTTTACTCT
>CAZOYR010000124.1:0-8735 GCA_964584105.1 uncultured Alteromonas sp. | reverse complement strand
GAGCGGATCTCGCCCAGAAGAATAACATCCGGCGCCTGTCGCAATGAGCTTTTCAGTGCCTCATCAAAAGACTGGGTGTCGACGCCAACCTCGCGTTGCGTCACCACACAGCTACCATGCTGATGGACAAATTCGATGGGGTCCTCGATGGTCAGGATATGTCCGCGGGAATTATGATTCCGATGGTCGATAAGCGCAGCCAGCGAGGTGGATTTACCAGTACCGGTTGCCCCCACCATCAGAATCAGACCGCGCTTGCTCATGATCACATCTTTGAGAATTGGCGGCAGGCCAAGGTCGTCGACTTTTGGAATATCGGTCACAATCCGACGCACGACCATACCGACGGAATCACGCTGCCAGAAGGCACTGCACCGAAACCGACCGATACCGTCCAGACCTACTGCGAAATTGGCCTCTTTCGTTGTATCCAGCTCATCAATGTAGCGCTGCTCCATCACACTGTGAACAAGACTTTTAGCATCGTCCGGAGAAAGCGTATGATCATCAAGAGGTGTAAGCTGGCCGTTAATTTTGGCACTGACCGGAAAACCGGTAGTGATGAAAATATCCGACGCCCCCTGCTCGGTGGCTTGTTGCAAATAATCAGTTAACACCGT
Source organism: uncultured Alteromonas sp. (assembly GCA_964584105.1). Lineage (GTDB taxonomy): Bacteria > Pseudomonadota > Gammaproteobacteria > Enterobacterales > Alteromonadaceae > Alteromonas. Next base: position 8,115 of record CAZOYR010000124.1, on the reverse strand, counting down.
CAGTTCCTCTTTTACTTATCGATAGCTTTTGCGCTGGCATCCTGTTGCGACACCAGACCTTTTGCAACCAGTCGCTGCAGGCATTGGTCCATGGTCTGCATTCCCTGTGCCTGACCGGTTTGTATCACAGAATACATCTGCGGTACCTTATCTTCACGGATTAGGTTTCGGATAGCTGGCACACCCAGCATGATTTCGTGCGCAGCAATTCGCCCTCCCCCGGCTTTTTGCAGTAGCGTCTGTGAGATAACGGCGCGCAATGATTCTGACAGCATGGAGCGAATCATTGATTTTTCCTCTGCTGGGAACACATCGATAATACGGTCAATGGTTTTAGGTGCTGAGTTGGTATGCAGTGTTCCGAATACCAAATGGCCGGTTTCAGCGGCCGACATGGCCAGGCGAATGGTTTCCAAATCCCGTAATTCACCCACCAAGATGACATCGGGATCTTCACGCAATGCTGAGCGCAGCGCATTATTAAAGCTCCGGGTATCGCGATGGACCTCCCGCTGGTTAATCAGGCTAAGCTTGTTTTCATGTACAAATTCGATGGGGTCTTCAATGGTCAGAATGTGATCGCGTTTGAAGTTATTAATATGGTCTATCATGGCGGCCAGTGTAGTACTTTTACCCGACCCGGTGGCCCCCGTTACCAGCACCAGACCGGTGGGCTGGTCGATAATTTGTTTGAAAATATCCGGTGCACCCAGTTCATCCAATGACAAAACGCGCGACGGGATAGTTCGAAGTACCGCTGCAGCACCACGATTCTGAACAAAGGCATTGACCCTGAAGCGCGATAAATCTTTTACTTCAAAGGAAAAATCGACCTCGAGATTTTCTTCGTATTCCTTACGCTGAGCATCGTTCATGATCTCGTAAATCAGGCTGTGTACCTGTTTATGATCCAGCTCGGGGATATTCAGGCGGCGCATCTGGCCATCCACACGAATAATAGGCGGCAAGCCCGCTGACAGGTGCAAGTCTGATGCGTTATTCTTAACACTGAACGCTAAAAGTTCGGTAATATCCACGACTACTTCTCCAAATCGTTAGGTGCACAATGCAAACAATAGCAGAACGACTGAAGTTAGCCCACGAGCGAATAGATCAGGCGACTGCTCGCTCTCATCGTCCTTCAAATTCGGTTCAATTACTAGCGGTATCAAAGACAAAACCGGTATCTGATATCAGGCAAGCGTATGAAGCGGGACAACGTTTGTTTGGCGAAAACTATATTCAGGAAGGCGTTGAAAAAATTCAGGCACTGTCTGAACTTGAGGATATTGAATGGCACATGGTGGGTCCCATTCAATCAAATAAAACCCGTCTGGTGGCAGCGCATTTTGACTGGGTGCAGTCAGTAGACAGGCTGAAAATTGCCCGGCGACTGAATGAGCAGCGCCCCTCGCATCTTGAACCGCTGAATGTATGCATACAATTGAATCTGGACGATGAGTCGTCCAAATCAGGCATTGGCGCAGAGCAGCTGCCAGAACTTGTCGAACAGATTGAGCAGTTTGAAAATCTATGCTTAAGAGGGATCATGGCGATTCCACAGGCCGAAGTAAGCGATGCACAACAGAACGACACGCTTAGGCAACTGGCAGAATTATTCGGCCAGTACCATACAAAGCTGAGCAATTTTGATACCCTATCCGTAGGTATGAGTGGTGATTTGGAAGCGGCTATCGCTCACGGTTCTACCATGGTGCGCGTAGGCACGGCAATTTTTGGTGCCCGGCGCGGATAAATTATCACGTGATTTTCAATTAACCGATAAGGATCCCTATGCAACAGAGAAAACTTGCTTTTATTGGCGCAGGTAACATGAGCCGTAGCATCATCAGTGGCCTGATTCACTCTGGCTACGATAAAGCGCACATCCTGGCCAGTAATCCATCTGCACCACGCCTTGAAAAGCTTGAAGAAGAATTCGGGATTCAGACAACTCAGTCAAATGATGATGCCTGTGCGTTCGCCGATGCGATAGTTTTATCTGTCAAGCCGCAGGTTATGGGTGATATGTGTAAGGCGTTACGCGAGAATAACGACCTGGAAGGAAAGCTGTTTATTTCTATTGCTGCCGGTCTGCCGGTCTCCCGCTTAAAGGAAATGCTGGGGGGTGATTATCCGGTAGTAAGAGTAATGCCCAATACGCCAAGCCTGTTAGGTAAAGGCATGTCTGGCCTGTATGCTGATGAGAGCATCAGTGATGAAGACCGCCAATATGTAGAAGATATGATGAACGGTGTCGGCGAGACGGTCTGGGCCGAAAAAGAAGATGATATTAATGGTGTCATTGCTGCTGCTGGTTCTAGCCCTGCTTATTTTTTCCTGTTTCTGCAGGCAATGCAGGAAGAAGCGATGAATATGGGTTTTGATAAGGATGCCGCCCGACTGATGGTTCAGCAAGCTATGCTGGGCGCTGCAGAAATGGTATGCAATAACCCTGATCTTGAATTGAGTGAATTACGCGCACAGGTTACCTCTAAAGGGGGCACAACTGCCGCGGCCGTAAACACACTGATTGATGAAGGTCTGTCTGACATCGTTGCCAAAGCAATGCGTGCAGCAGTTGATCGCGCCGAAGAAATGGCTAAACAACTTTAATTTATAGCAGGACGTGTTAAATGAGCGCATCGGTATTTCTTATTTCTACCCTCTTTAATCTGTACCTGATGGTAGTGATTTTACGATTGTGGCTACAGTTGGTTCATGCTGACTTTTACAACCCTCTGAGCCAGTTTGTGGTAAAAGCAACACATCCCATTGTGGGACCGCTGCGCCGCGTCATTCCTTCTCTGGGGCGGTTTGACACCGCCACCTTTGTATTGGCTGTGGTGGTCGCATTTGCCAAGCTGGCAACCTTGTCGTTTGTTTTTGGATCCGGCCTGAATAATCCTTTAGCGGTGTTCTTTTATGCGATCATTGATGTAGTTAAAGAAACATTCTCGCTGATATTCTGGGTATTGATCCTGCGCGCGATTTTAAGTTGGATCTCCCAGGGCAGCAGCTCCATCGAATATGTATTACACCAGCTGACTGAGCCATTTCTGGCACCTATTAGAAAGATTATTCCCCCTATCGGTGGTTTGGATCTTTCCGTTCTGGTGGCCATCATCGCGCTTCAGTTTATTCAACTGCTGATACAGGACACGTTTGGTTTGTACTAACCTGATAAATAACATAGTGAGACCACAATGAAACATGGAACCATCGCACTGCCCCGACTCATGATAATGCTCGCTTTACTGCTCGCCCCGTGGGCTAGTCAGGCCGAGCAAAAAATGACACTGGGTAAGTGGGATGTCCATTATATAGTGGTGAACACGTCATTTCTGACGCCGGATGTAGCAAACCAGTATGGCATAATACGTAGTAAATACAGCGCATTAGTTAATTTGTCAGTACTGGACAGTGAGTCCCTTGAGGCGCAAAATGTCTCCGCGTCGGGGACAGCAACTAATCTGCTAGGCAATGCACAGCCACTTCGATTTAAAAAAGTTGCTGAAGGTGACGCTATTTATTATCTGGCGACTTTTCCGTTTGAAAATGCAGATACTTACCGCTTTTCTATCGAACTGCAACGCGGTGAAACGACCCGTACATTAAAATTTCAGCAGAAGTTATTTACCGACTAATATCCCGTCTTTTGTGCAGTTTAGTGCTGTTACCGAACACGCTATGCTTCGTGTTTGTTCAACAAGAAAATTGCCCTGCTTGGCGCCTATTATGCTAATCCAGTGTCAGCCAGAACATTGTCGTCATGAACCATTGGATTGTCTTTGCGCAGTTGTTTGCGGTGGTTAAAAGAGTGGTGATGATACATGAAACGCCTAAACGTTCATCGGTTCCGGTTTTACAGTGACGTCGTATTCACCCTCGCTACAAGTACAACAATGTTACTCATTTGGTGGGGAATCTATACGCCAGCGACAGATGGCGTCGTCAAATCATTACTAATTATCGGCACCGTGTTCGTGCCGCCGGGTTATCTATACCGGATATTTAAGCTTGAACGCGCCCGCCTTGCTTCAGGGCAAGACGGGTAAACCCGACCGGCACAGCATGCGCAGCGAATGCAGCACGCTGTGCCTTATTTGCTTACTTCTGCTCTTCTCTTAAAAAGACCAGGTCTGTGTCAGAGCTTTGTTCTTCACTGAAATAATATCCCTGCTCATCAAATGCTTTAAGACCCGCAACATCATCCACCTGCTTTTCGATAATATAGCGCGCCATGAGTCCCCGGGCTTTTTTGGCATAAAAGCTAATCACCTTATACTGACCGTTCTTTTTGTCTTTGAACTGCGGCGTTACTATCATTGCGTCCAGCGCTTTCTTCTTCACTGATTTGAAGTATTCATTAGACGCCAGGTTAACCAATACATTGTCGCCCTGCTCGTTAAGAGCCTGATTCAGATTCTCTGTGATAGTGGTGCCCCAAAACGCGTACAAATCCTTACCTCTTTCGGTATCAAGCTTTGTGCCCATCTCCAGCCGGTAAGGCTGCATCAAATCGAGCGGTCTTAGTACGCCATACAGGCCGGACAGTATCCGCAAATGGCGCTGTGCATAGTCAATGTCGTTATCTTTAAATGAATAAGCATCCAGCCCGGTATAGACATCACCATTGAAAGCAAACAGTGCCTGACGCGCATTTCCCGTAGTAAACGGGGTGGAAAATTCTGCAAAACGATTGGCATTGAGTACTGCCAGCTTATCGCTGATTCCCATCAGCGAGGACAAATCAGCCGGTGAAAGTTGCTCACAGCGCTTTACTAGTTGCTGCGCATCTTCAATGAGTTCCGGTTGTGTAGATTTATCTGCCGGTACCGGCGATTCATAGTCAAGATTTTTTGCTGGCGATACCACAACTAACATAATGTCATTCCTAATTTAAATAATGCGCGTAGTCTAAGTTTTTAGATAAAGTGTTTAAAGACGAAAAAATTTATCATCGTAATCAATTAATTGGTTGAATAGCATCAAACAACCCCAATTTGATTAATACGTAAAATAAATTTTTATTGTGGCCGGACAGATCCGCTGGAAAAGATTTTGCGATCTGCTTTAAGATTCTGACCATAATAACCCTACAACGCGCATCCCCCGAAGGGGTAATTAAAACGAACCAATACGGGTTTTTCCGTTACTTTCGTCTTTTGCATTTTTTTCGACTAATTCAGAGAGAACTATGAGTAATCAGTTAGAAGCACTTCGTGAAATGACAACCGTGGTTGCCGACACCGGCGATATCGAAGCTATCAAGAAGTACCAACCGGTTGATGCGACAACCAACCCGTCTCTGCTGTTGAAAGCAGCCAGCCTGCCGCATTATAAAGAGATTATTGATGATGCCGTGGCGTGGGCAAAACTTCAGTCTAAAGATGCTGATCAGCAACTGGTTGATGCTGCTGACAAACTTTCTGTACTAATCGGAAAAGAAATCTCCTCGTCTGTACCTGGTCGAATTTCTACAGAAGTAGATGCTCGCTTATCATTTGATACTGAAGCGACAATAAAAAAAGCGGAGCGCCTGATTGAGCTGTACAGTGACGAAGGCATCGATAAATCACGTATTCTGATAAAGATTGCATCGACATGGGAAGGCATCCGCGCGGCTGAGGAGCTGGAGAAAAAAGGTATTCATTGTAACCTGACACTGCTTTTCAACTTTGCTCAGGCCAGAGCTTGCGCCGAGGCAGGCGTATTTTTGATTTCACCTTTCGTAGGCCGCATTCTGGATTGGTATAAAGCGAATACAGACAAAAAAGATTACACCGCACAGGAAGATCCGGGCGTGCAATCGGTAACGGAAATCTACAACTACTATAAAGAGTATGGCTATAACACCGTAGTGATGGGTGCAAGTTTCAGAAATATCGGCGAGATCCAGGCACTGGCAGGTTGTGACAGATTAACCATCAGTCCAGCGTTGCTGGAGGAGCTGGCCAATGAAACAGCTGATTTACCTCGTCAGTTGAACGACGAAGGCAGCAGTAAAACGCCGGGCGATAAGATTGAAGAAATCGAGTTTCGCTGGATGATGAACGAAGATGCGATGGCCACGCAGAAACTGGCTGAAGGAATCAGAAACTTCGCCGCTGACCAGGTGAAGCTGGAAGACGTACTGAAACAGAAGCTGGACGTCTAATCTTAATATAATACTACATTTGAATTGATAAAAAGGTTACGCTGTATATTAGTGTAACCTTTTTTGTTTAATCGTTATAAAAGCAGGATTTGCTAATGAGCTCTCTTACCACCCAACCTGAATGGCAACATCTGAAAACCCTCGCTGAATCAGTAAAAGACAACCATATGCGCGACTGGTTTAATACCGACCCGCAGCGGGCTGATAAAATGCAAGCTGAAACCTGCGGTCTGTTTCTTGACTACTCCAAAAACAGAGTTACCGATGATGTTATGTCCGGGTTGATGTCGCTGGCGCGCGCGCGCAATGTGGAAAAGCAACGTGATGCGATGTTTGGTGGGCAGTCAATCAACCAGACAGAAGGCCGTGCGGTATTGCACACGGCGTTGCGTAACTTAACTGATGAGCCTGTCTATGTGGACGGTGAAGATGTTATGCCAGAGGTAAGGGCGACCCTGGACAAAATGCGCAGCTTTACCGAGTCAGTTCACAGTGGTGAGCACAAAGGTTATACCGGCAAGGCGGTTAAAGATATCGTTGCCATCGGTATCGGGGGCTCTTTTTTGGGGCCTAAGATTATGACAGAGGCGCTAAAGCCTTATCAGCAAAAAGGCGTGAAGGTTCATTTTGTGGCAAATGTAGACGGTTGTCACATCACAGACGTTCTGGCGTCGGTAGATCCTGAAGAAACGCTTATTGTGATGTCTTCAAAATCGTTTTCTACCCAGGAAACCCTGCAAAACACCAAAACGGCAAAAAGCTGGTTTTTAAGCTGTGGCGCGGCACAGGAAGATATCGCAAAGCATTTTGTAGCGGTCTCTTCCAATGTAAAGGCTGCTACAGAGTTTGGTATTGCGGAAGAAAACATTTTCCCGATGTGGGACTGGGTTGGTGGACGCTACTCTCTGTGGTCTGCTATCGGTCTGCCGATTTGCCTGTCGTTAGGGTTTGAGCATTTCCATAGCCTGCTCAAAGGGGCGCATGCCATGGATAAGCATTTCTGCGAGGCGCCGCTTGAATCTAACATGCCTGTTATTATGGCGATGCTGGGTGTTTGGTACAGAAACTTTTTTGGCGCGCAATCACACGTTTTACTCCCCTATTACCATTATCTGCGGGGATTACCGGCTTATGTACAGCAACTGGACATGGAAAGTAACGGTAAACAGGTGACCCAGCAGGGCGATGTGGTGGACTATGAAACAGGACCGGTTATCTGGGGAAGCGAGGGTACAAACGGCCAACATAGCTTCCATCAACTTATTCACCAGGGTACATCGCTGATTCCCGCTGACTTTATGTTACCGCTGAATGTGCCTAATCAGAATGACACCCATCATGCGATGCTTGCGTCTAACTGTTTTGGTCAGACACAGGCCCTGATGCAGGGTAAAACATTTGATGAATGTTATGCGGATTTGTCTGATACCGATATGGATGACGCCACACGCAAGGCCATCGCTCAGCACAAAACCATGCCAGGCAATAAGCCCAGCAATACATTGTTGTTTAATTCTCTTACGCCAGAAGTACTTGGCTCGCTGGTTGCTCTATATGAACACAAGGTGTTCGTTCAGGGTGCCATCTGGCAGGTCAATTCATTTGACCAGTGGGGTGTAGAGTTAGGAAAAGTTCTTGGTAATCAAGTTCTTGATGGCATAAACGGCGACGCGAGCAGTGAGAAGTTTGATGCATCAACACAGCAGTTGATTGCTCAGTTTCAGCGCGCGAATGCACAAAAATAGGTCATCACGCTTTTCTTAACCACCGGGGTGGCGCATTTGCGCTGCCCTTCCCCTCCCTTTATTCGCCTTGTCACGCAAACGTCACACTTTGTTAATAAAAAGTAAACTTTTTTATTTTATTTTCAATGTAGCTGTGATACAAAATTGAACAGAGGAAGAGATAGATTCGCTCTGTCACTGTTGTAAGTGGTAAATAAAAGGAGATCCTCG
>CAZOYR010000123.1:0-8762 GCA_964584105.1 uncultured Alteromonas sp. | reverse complement strand
TAATTCTTTGATTGTACGATTGAGCGTTTCATCATTGAGACTGTAATCCACAGGACAGTCGATGAGATGAACGCCTGGTGTTTCCAGACAATGCTTAAGCGTGGAAGCCACCTCATTGGTTTGCTCAATACGCCAACCTTTTGCACCATACGATTCTGCATAACTGACAAGATCCGGATTGCCATAATCCAGGCCAAAATTGTCCAGTTGCATGTGAGACTGTTTCCATTTGATCATGCCGTACGCATCATCTCTGAGCACGATGACCACGAGGTCAAGGTTAAGCCGAACCGCGGTTTCCAGCTCCTGACTGTTCATCATAAAGCCGCCATCGCCGCACACGCTAACCACAGGCACATCCGGGTGAACCAGTTTGGCGCCAATAGCAGAAGGTAAACCGGCCCCCATGCTGGCCAGCGCATTATCCAGCAGCAGGGTATTGGGCGAGTACGCCGGATAATTTCTGGCAAACCAAATTTTGTAGACCCCGTTATCTAATGTCACGATACCGTTTTCAGGCATCACCTTTCTTACATCACGTACAAAGCGCTCAGGCAGGACCGGAAAACGATCGTCATCCTCGGCAACCGTTCTGTGTTTGACATACGCGTCATGAACATCCTTGTAGAAATCCAGTTTCCACCTGTCCTGCGGTATCAGGTCTTCCTTTATTTGCCAGATACTGTTGGCAATATCGCCAACAACCTCCAGCTGTGGAAAATACACCGGGTCCACAGCGGCTGAATCAAAGTTGATATGAATAACTTTCTGCTCTTCATCCGGGTGCATGAAGAACGGCGGTTTCTCCACTACATCATGACCTACATTGATAATCAGGTCAGCGCGATCGATGGCCCGGTGTACAAAGTCACCATCAGAAAGGGCTGTATTGCCGGCAAACAGAGGGTCACTTTCATTCAATACCCCTTTACCCATTTGCGTAGTAACAAACGGGATCCCTGTTTTATCAACAAACTGGCGTAGCATTTTGGCGGTAAGTTTGCGATTGGCCCCTGCCCCTATCAGCAATAGTGGCGATGTGGCCTGCTCAATCATTTCTACCGCGCGGTTAATCGCTTTGTATTCGGCAATAGGGCGACGTGAAAGGCTCGGCTCAATCAACGGGGTAGAAGTATCTTCTGCCGCGATATCTTCCGGTAATTCAATATGCACCGCGCCGGGACGTTCTTCGTGGGCTATACGAAATGCTTCACGCACGACCGACGGTATGCGCTCACCGCTGACCACCTGAGTCGTGTATTTGGTAATTGGGCGTAGCATGTCTACCACATCAATGACCTGAAAGCGGCCTTGTTTTGACGTTTTAATCGGTTTTTGACCCGTAATCATCAGCATTGGCATCGCACCTAGCTGTGCGTAGGCGGCCGGTGTCACAAGATTGGTTGCGCCCGGGCCAAGCGTAGACAGACAAACACCGACTTTGCCGGTCAGGCGTCCGTAGGTCGCTGCCATAAATCCTGCCCCCTGCTCATGGCGGGTCAGAACAAGTTTGATTGAAGATGTTCGAAGCGATTCAAGAAGATCGAGATTTTCTTCGCCGGGAATGCCAAAGATGTATTCTACACCTTCTGCTTCCAGCGCTTTGACGAACAGGTCTGAGGCTTTCATCCGTTATCTTGCTCCTTTTCTTTATGCGAGAGTTGCGCAAAGAGCTGCGTGATAATGGCTACGGCTACTTACATGAAAGCGATTAGTTGCAAGACGAGATTAACGGCCAGATAGCATGTAGCGCAGCCCTATGTGCGCTGACTTTCCTCCCACTCATTAAGCTGGGCACTCGTATTATTGCGAATGTCTTGCTCATTTTGTGATAACCACCATTTTTCCATGGCTTTTACGTTACGCTTATTCGCCTTGAAAAAGAAATCTGCCACATCACCCACCAGCGGCACAGCGCCAAGCAGAAAGTCCAGTACAATATTGCGTAGCATCTTGCTTATCATAGATTTGGGCATACCCATTTTGTGACCCAGGTGAACGATTCTGGCGGCAATAGCAACCGTTATAACGTCACCAATTCCCGGTATAAGACCGATTATTCCATCCAACCCGATGCGGTAACCAATGCCCGGGATTCTGAACGCCGAATCCATGGTGTTAGCCAGGCGCTGAGCCTTTTGCAGGTTGTGCGGTATCTGCGGGGATGATGTCATTGCTTTGCTCCAAGCTGTTTTGCCCGGTCTGCACGTTCTGAGTTTTCCTGCGACGCTGACCAACCATGCAAATTCTGTTTGACCAGCGAGAAGAGCATATCAATGTGATTCTCATCGCTGTTCAGCGCTTCGATATATTCGTAGCGTTTGCCGCCGGCGTGCATAAAATACTCCCGGTTTTCTTCACCAATTTCCTCGATGGTTTCAAGGCAATCCGCTGAAAACCCCGGGCAGATGACCTGAACAGATGTGACACCATTATCAGGTAAGGCTTTCATTGTTTCATCCGTATACGGCTGTAACCACTCTTCCCGACCAAAACGCGACTGAAATGTTGTCATGTAATCGTCATCGTTCAGTGACAGTGCTTCAGCCAGAAGCCTGGAGGTTTTATAGCACTGGCAATGATAAGGATCGCCGTTTAGCAGATATCGCTTTGGTATCCCGTGATAAGACATTAGTAATTTATCTGCGCGACCATGTTTATCCCAATGCGCACGCACCTTATCAGCCAGCGCGTTGATATATGCCGGGTTATCATGGTATTGCGTGATAAAACGCAACTCAGGAATCCACCTCCGTGAGGTAAAATCGCTGGCGATGGCATCAAATGTAGACGCGGTGGTGGATGCGCAGTACTGGGGGTAAAGCGGCAAAACGACAACTTTTCGCACCCCTTTATTCATGAGTCTGTCTATCGCCTCGTCAATAGACGGATTGCCATAGCGCATCGCAAAATCGACAATCACATCGTCCCCGAATTCCGCCTCACACCGCTTCGCCAGCGCACTGTGCTGCGCTTTTGTTATAGCAAGTAACGGTGAGCCTTGTTCTGTCCACACACTGGCGTATGCTTTCGCTGACCGGCTTGGCCGAATATTTAATATTACGCCATTGAGGATAAACCACCAGATAAAGCGGGGCACTTCAACTACCCTCGGGTCAGACAGAAACTGTTTAAGGTAAGGACGTAGCGCAGAGGAAGTGGGGCTGTCCGGCGTACCCAGATTGGTAATCAATACGCCCAGTTTGTCTGGCTGGTTATGAGAAAAACTTTCCGTTCCCTTGTACTTCATAACATTTAACCTGCTGACGAATATGAATTTTGTCGTAGAAGGATTATACCTCCAGACGACATGTTTTGATCGGTAAGCATACATAAAAAAAGGCAGCCTGTGCTGCCTTTTCCTGATTAACCGTAGTACGTTGCGGCACCGGGGCCGACGGGCATGCCTAGCAGGAATACCCAGATAAAGAACAATAAGCCCCACCCCACAATAAACACCATCGTATATGGCAGCATCATGGCGATAAGCGTCCCCATTCCCAAATCTTTTCGATACCGTGCAGCCATCGCCAGTATCAATCCGAAATAGCTCATCATGGGCGAGATAACGTTTGTCACCGAGTCACCGATACGATAAGCAGCCTGAATGACTTCCGGCGCATAACCTAACAGCATCAGCATGGGCACAAATATGGGGGCAGTGACGGCCCACTGCGCAGATGCACTGCCCAGAGACAGGTTGACCATGCCACACATAAGAATGAACAGAATAAAGACCGAGGGTCCATCGAGTCCGACCGACTGTAACAATGCCGCCCCCTTCACCGCCAGTACGGTACCCAGGTTAGTCCATTTGAAGAATGCCACGAACTGAGCCGCGAAGAATACCAGCGTAATGTAAAGGCCCATTGAGCCCATGCTTTTGGACATCGCATCAATAATATCCTTATCGTTTTTCATGGTGCCGGCAATACGCCCGTAGACAAAGCCGGGGATGGCAAACGTGATAAAGATGAAGGCAACAATACCCTTAAGAAACGGGCTGTTCTGAACTTCCCCGGTTTCAGGGTTTCGCAGAATCCCCCACTCCGGCACGACGGTCAGCGCAAGAATGCCACAGGTAACCAGAAACGAGACTCCCGCCCATGCCAGCGCTTTTTTCTCTTGTCTGGTGGGTGGATCCATCTGCTGCTTTTCAAGTCCTGCTGGTGCATGCGACTCATCAAATTGCCCCAGTCTGGGCTCAACGATTTTATCCGTGACCACCGCACCCATGATGGCCACCACAAACGTACTGATAAACATGAAATACCAGTTCACTTCCGGGCCAACCACATAATCAGGGTCAATCATCTGGGCTGCGGCCTCAGTGATACCTGATAAAAGCGGATCAACGGTGCCCAGTAGCAGGTTGGCGCTGTAACCGGCTGAAACCCCGGCAAAGGCTGCCGCCAGTCCGGCCAGCGGATGGCGTCCCAGTGAATGAAATATCATGGCGGCCAGTGGGATTAGTACCACATAGCCTAGCTCTGAGGCGGTATTTGACACAATGCCTGCAAACACGATGGCAAAAGTAACCACTTTTTTAGGAGCGTTCATGACCAGCCCGCGCATGGCCGCAGACAGCATCCCTGAATGTTCAGCAACAGAAACACCCAGCAGCGCGACCAGTACAGTCCCCAACGGCGCAAAACCTGTGAAATTGGTGACCAGATTTGTCACTATTCGCTGAAGACCTTCAGCGCTCATCAGCGACACCACACTGATGACCCCATCAGCACTGCGACCACTTGCCCCTTCCGGACGCGGATCAGCTACCGCGATATCGAAATAACCCAATATCCCGCTGATAAAAACAATACCTACCGCAAGTATGGCGAACAAGGTTACCGGGTGCGGGAGAAGGTTCCCCAGCCACTCAACCGTGCTCAGGAACCGGGCGAATAGTCCGCCCTGCGCCTGCTCTTCGTATGCAGAACGCGCTTGTGTTTGATTAGAAGACAAACTGATACCTCTGGCTTTAATTCGCTGTGACTACACACTACAGGCTCAGCACACAACGGTTTGACATCTTTTTTTTGAGACGCGATTGTAGCGTAAAGCGTGGCCTGACGCACATTTTGTGAAAAAAACGTTACCTGCCATTTAATTTCAACTATTTAGCGCTTTGCAGAAGCACGAGACAGGTGTTATTCATCTGATGAAGGAAGGTTGACCCGCCTTTACGAAACCCGTTACGACTTCATTCTGCGCTACTGATAACAGCTTTATGACAGCTTTCGGGCTACGTATTACACCAATAAACAGGACATAAAAAAACCAGCCCGAGGGCTGGTTTCTTAATCTAAAAAACAGAAACTTAGTTGTCTTTACGTCCGGTACTACTGTTCATGTAGCGAAAGAATTCACTGTCCGGTTCAACAACAAGAATATCCTGTTTTGAATCAAAGCTTTTTCTGTAGGCATCCATACTACGCAGGAAGCTGTAGAAATCAGCATTTTTAGAATACGCTGATGCGTAAATCTGTGCTGCCAGTGCATCACCTTCACCACGGACCTGACGCGCGTTACGCTCAGCATCAGCAAGCATTACGGTTACTTTTGCGTCAATATCTGCACGAATGACTTCGGCCTGTTCCTGACCTTCAGAACGGTGCTCTCTGGCTACCGCAGCACGCTCTGCGCGCATGCGCTGGAAAATTGAGTTACTGACTTCTGTTGGCAGGTTAATTTGCTTAACGCGTACATCAACAATCTCAATCCCCAGTTCGTCTGATGAGGTCGACGCCTGTTGCATGGCCTGATCCATCAATGCAGAACGTTCACCGGATACGATTTGTTTGATGGTACGGGTACCAAATTCAGAACGCAGCCCGTTGTTAACCTTTTGCTTTAACAGCGCTTCTGCCTGCAATTTGTTACCGCCGGTAGACAAATAATAACGGGCAAAATCTTCAATGCGCCATTTCACATACGAATCAACAATCAGATCTTTCTTTTCCTCTGTGACAAAACGGTCCGCACCATCATCCAGGGTCTGAATACGTGCATCCAGCTTTTTCACTGAATCAATGAATGGAATTTTAGGATGCAGACCAGGTTCAAATACACGCGTATCGCCAGTCTGGTCATCACGCTGAACTTTACCGAACTGAATAACAATAGCCCGTTCACCTTCGCGAACCACAAACAGCGAACCGGAGGCTAATGCGACTAACAGAATAAGTACAACTATCACGATATTTTTCATGACTTATTCACCTCCATTATTGAAGCGGCTGTTGCGAAGCCCTGAGCTAGGACGGGTATTACCAGAACCACTGCCGTTGTTCTGTAAATCGGGAACTTGCAGGTTAGGCACCATATTTCTCAAGTTCTGAGAGCTATTGCCACTGTTACCCATGATTTTATCAAGCGGTAGATACATCATGGAGTTACCATTTTGGCTATCGACCAGAATCTTGCTGGTGTTGCCAAATACAGTTTCCATCGTTTCCAGATAAATCCGATCCCGGGTAACTTCTGGGGCCTGCTCATATTGCGGCAACAATTCCTCAAAGCGAGCAACTTCACCCTGCGCTTCCAGAATAATCTGCTCTTTATACGCCTGCGCTTCTTCATTCATACGATTAGCACGACCACGGGCACGCGGCTCAATTTCGCGGGCATAGGCTTCCGCTTCACGAATAAAGCGTTGCTCATCTTCCTGCGCAGCAATAGCGTCATCAAAGGCATCCTTGACCTCTTCAGGCGGACGCGCATCACGGAAGTTCATATCAATGATAGAAACACCCATGTTGTAGGGTTCGATAATTGATTGCAGCTCTTCCCAAACGCGCTGACGGGCGACTTCACGACCATCAGTCAATACATCGTCCATCTCAGAGTGTCCAACAACGTAGCGAATAGCACTATCCAGCGCCTGGCTAAGGCTGGTTTCAGGATTTTCAACAGCGAAGGTCCAGCGGAAGGGATCCACCACGCGATATTGCATTTCCATTTGCACGCGCACGACGTTTTCATCTTCAGTCAGCATTGAGCCTGATGAAGCCTGGTCCCGAATAGACTGCACATCAACCGGAATGACAGAATCCACGAAGGTTGGCTTCCAGCGAAGGCCCGGTTCCACTTCGGTATAAAACTCACCAAACCGCAGCACGACACCACGCTCAGCTTCACGAATGGTGTAAAAACCACTGACAAACCAGATTACAATAAGCAGACCAACTAACAGGCTGATGCCAAGTTTGCCCATACTTTTGCCCGAGCCGCCGTTTCCGCCGCCCTTACTGAATTTACCAAACAGGTTTTTGAACACATCGTCCAAATCCGGTGGTCCCTGATCTTTGCCCCCACGGTTTTTCCAGGGGTCATTTTTATTGCCACCCGGCTCATTCCAAGCCATGCTAGTACTCCATAAAGTGGTTTAAATTAAGTCTTTTCATTGTCGTTATCGTGCTGAGCAACGGCGCCTTCGAATTCCACAAACTCGGACAGCCCTTTATCAAGCCGCTTTTCTAACTTGTTCCAGTCAGTTGCAGGCATTCTTACTTCTACCATCCAATCCCCGTTGGCGTCGTAGGATTCCTCAGCAATACAATTTAATTCAAATAGTACACCGCGTAGATGACTATGCTCAGGCGGTATGCGCAATGTGTAATCTACCATATTGCGCGCCAGACATTCAGTCAGTGCTTCACTCAACAGTTCAAGGCCCACAGCCTCGCGTGCTGAAAGCCAGACCCGAATGGGCATGCCTTCATCATCTCTGTCTATACGGGGTTTTACTTCCTCAAGATTATCAATCTTATTACAGATAAGTAACTGTTGTTTATCCCCCGCCTCGATCTCATCCAGGACTTCGTTCACCTCGTCCATCGTTTCACGATAGCGGGCATCAGACACATCCACGACATGCAGCAATAAGTCTGCTTCCTGTGTTTCCTGCAAGGTTGCTTTAAACGCAGCAACCAGATCATGAGGAAGATGTCTGATAAATCCAACAGTATCCGCCAGAATCGCTGGCCCGACATCCTGTAATTCGATTTTTCTCAGTGTGGGGTCAAGTGTAGCAAATAACTGATCCGCCGCATAAACATGTGCGTCAGTAATTTGATTAAACAGTGTTGATTTACCTGCGTTGGTGTACCCCACCAGCGAGACAGTAGGAATTTCTGCGCGCTTACGCGAGCGACGCCCCTGTTCACGTTGCCTTTGTACTTTTTCAAGCCGCCGGATAATTGATTTGATTCGGCCCCGCAGCAAACGACGATCCGTTTCCAGCTGCGTTTCACCCGGACCACGCAGGCCTATACCGCCTTTTTGACGTTCAAGGTGAGTCCAGCCGCGAATCAGACGCGTTGAGATATGTCGAAGCTGAGCCAGTTCTACCTGCAGTTTACCTTCATGCGTACGGGCACGCTGGGCAAATATATCCAGAATGAGGCCGGTGCGGTCAAGCACCCGGCATCGGCAGATAGACTCTAAATTTCGCTCTTGAGAAGGCGATAGCGCATGATTGAAGATAACCACGTTGGCTTCATGCGCTTTGACGGCAGCGGCGATTTCTTCTGCCTTTCCGGAACCGACAAAATATTTAGCGTGCGGCGCATTGCGGGATGTGGTTAATACATCCGCAGCATTGACCCCCGCAGAAGAAACCAGCAGCTCTAATTCAGCCAGTTCCTCTTTGGAATTTTCATCGGCAAAGTTAACATGAACAAGGACAGCCTGCTCACCGGCTTCATAACGGTCAAACAAGCGATGTACCTTTTTGTTTAGTCAGTTTTAATATTGTCTGT
>CAZOYR010000122.1:0-8848 GCA_964584105.1 uncultured Alteromonas sp. | reverse complement strand
TGAGGCAATTTACGATCATTGCTCGTGGCAATACGAATACCAGAAAAAAGGACGGGTTCAAAAAGCCTGGGCTTTTAGGATCATGGGAATAGTAATGCATGCACCAAGTAAGACAAAGGACCAGCAGACCAGCGCCGCCAGCAAGGATGTAGCGCCACCTTTCACCGAGGGTAACTTTTTGGGTATGGCTTCGGGGCGCACCACCCCAATCAGTAAGGCGATAACAATCGTGAGTGTAAAGCCGATGACATTCCACCAGAACCAGAATAAAGGGATATCAAGAAGCCACAGCAGGATATTACCAATCACGCCGGCGGATAGCCCGATATTAACTGCATTGGAGGATGTGCGCCGGGTATGGATCCCCAGCAGAAATGTGGCCAGAACGGGACCGTAGAAGACCGAACCAATTTTATTAATTGCTTCTATTACGGTGGGGGCAATATCGCCAGCGTAGAGTGATAATACCAGCGTAACAATTCCCCATCCAATACCCGCCAGGCGCGCCTGACGAACATATTCGTGACTTTGAGGACGTCGGCCTCTTAACCGGTAAATATCTTCCACCGATACGGCGGCCAGGCTGTTTATTGCAGAGCTTAACGACGACATGGCCGCTGCCATAATGGCCACCACCAAAAAGCCCACTAAACCGCTGGGCAGATATTCCACAATAAACACCGGCATCATCCAGTCTGGTTTTCCATCAGGGATCTGGCTCATCAAATCCGAGTTATTTAAAAAAAGAATCCCGATGACCAGGCCGGTAATACAATAAAGCAGGGTAATAGGGAAGCGAAGCAGGGCCACGGCAACCAGCATCTTTCTTAAATCACTGAGACTGCGCGTTGATAAGGCGCGCTGGGCTTCAGACTGATCGCAACCGTAATAAGAGGCATAAAGAATAACCCCGCCAAATAGCATGGGTAAGAGGCCGAAATCAGCGCCTGATAAACCGGCGGATTCTATATTTACCGCCTGAAGCCGCTGTGGCTCGACCAGAGAAAGTACATTACTGATCCCGCCAGCTTCCTGTACGCCGATATAAAGACAAACGGCAGCGCCGCTGACAATCAGAATCATTTGTATTGCATCGCCGTATACCACGGCGCGCATACCACCCATTGCTGAATAGATGAGCGTGATTACCCCTATCAGCACGATGGCGTGATACTGGTTCAGGCCGATGGTTCCCTGCAAGATTAATGATATAGCGTAAATCATAATCGCAGTGGCGAACGAACGACTAACCTGAAAAACAAAGCTTATCAGTAAGCGTGTCGAACGGGTAAAACGACGCTCCAGATAGTCATAGACGCTGACGACACCGGCTTTGTGCAGGGAGGGCAACAGTCGCCACAGCATAATCGCCACTGCTGCGGGTAAAGCCAGTTCGTAAGACAGCCAGATAAGTCCGCCACCTTCTCTTATACCCACAAAGGCCGGTGCTGAAATAAAGCTGATAGCAGAAAGCTGTGTAGCCATGACAGAAAGCGTGATGGCTGGCCATGACAATGCGCGCCCTGCCAGGAAGTAATCATTACCCGTGCCGTGTCTGCGATACAATGCGCCAAGTAATAACAACCCGATAAGATAGGCGGCGATAATGGTATAATCGAGGGTTGTCATTACTGACTGTCCGTCACCTGCCGTTACCCCACAGCAGATTATCGGGGCGCTTCATAATGCCATTTTCAATAATAAAGCCGTCCGGGCGATCTTCTGCTACCAATACCGGGCCATCCAGGTCGACATAATCAGCGCCGCCAGCCAGCAAATAGGCTGGCGCCATAGCCAGTGAGGAGGCGACCATACAGCCCACCATAATATCCAGATCGTAGAGCCTGGCTGCTTTCATCAGCGATCGCGCTTCAGTGAGTCCGCCGGTTTTATCCAGTTTAATATTGATAGCCTGATATTTTCCTATCAACTGCTTCAGCGAAGCCGTGGTATGACACGACTCGTCTGCGCACAGCGGGACAGGGCACTGATATTCGGCTAAGCCATCATCCTCATCGGCAGGAAGAGGCTGTTCAATCAACGCCACATTCATTCTGGCTAACTGCGGCGCGACTTCCTTTAACAGTGCGAGGCTCCAGCCCTCGTTAGCATCAATAATAAAGCGGCTGTTCGGGCACACTTCATGAATCGCTGCGACTTTCTCAATGACATCGGCAGGGTCGAGTTTTACCTTGATCAGCTCAGTGTTGCTCAGTGCCTGGGCGTCCTGTCTCATCTGCTGGGTACTGGCAACACTGACTGTCTGGGCAGTAACACAGGATTTGATCTCTTGCAGACCCGCCAGTTGCGCAACCGGTTTATTCTCTGTTTTTGATTTCAGGTCCCACAGTGCACAATCCAGTGCGTTTCGGGCGGCGCAGGCCGGTAAAGTTGCATTAAGGCGGCGGTGGTCATCAATATGTTTAATCGCTGGCTTAGCGCATTTAATTTTATTAAGTGTGTCTTCAATACTTTGGCCGTATCGGGCATAGGGCACCGACTCTCCCCAGCCGGTAAACTCACCGTCGGTTACGGTGACTACCACCACATCAGCCTGGGTTTTGGCCCCACGGGAGATAGCAAATGTCCGCGCAAGGGGAAGAGATTCATGACGTGCTTCAATGGTTAACTTCATAAGTTCTCCAGCAATTCAGTCACATCATGACGGACCGGATCGACGCACGGTAAGTTAAACGTCGTACTGGTTTCACGGCACCATCGCGCAGCTTCATTATCGTCCACCGCTGAGGTATTAACCGCGATGCCCGCCACATACACGTTCGGATTGGTCAGTTTAGCCGCATTGAGATTGGCCTCAATGGTTGCCTTGATAGAAGGTTGTGGAACGTGCGGCAGGCCGCGCATGTGGGTGCGTTTCAAAGCATGGCAAACAATCAGCGCATCGGGCTGCGAGCCATGCAGTAAGCCCAGACTCACCCCGGCGAATGCAGGGTGAAATAACGAGCCTTGCCCCTCAATAATATCCCAGTGCGCCGGGTCGTTGTCCGGACTCAGAGACTCGGCTGCGCCTGAGATAAAATCCGCCACCACGCAGTCTATGGGTATGCCCTCACCAGCGACCAGGATGCCGCTTTGTCCGGTTGCCCGAAATGTTGCCTGTCTGCCCTGCGCTGACATCGCCTGGACCAGACTCAGTGAGGTATACATTTTTCCGACCGAACAATCGGTACCTACTGTGAGCAGGCGCTTTCCTGTTCGCTTCTTGCCTGTGCCGGTGGAAAGGCGCAGGGTAGGGTGACGGATATCTATCAGGCGCACGCCCGCCTGTTCTGCTTTTTCAACAAGCTCAGGATAATTGGTGAGCTTATCATGCAGGCCACTGACAATATCCATCCCCGATTCGATGGCGTCGATAATGTGCGGCAGGTACCGCTCATCCAGATGCCCACCACTATTAGCAAATCCTAAAATAAAGCTCTTTGCGCCTCGCTCGGCACCTTGTGCGATACTTAACGACGGACATCCGGTTGTTACCTGGCAGCCTGATAGCCGGTATTCACCCAAACATTTATGTGCCCGCCAATCGGCTACGCTACGGGCCATCTTGATACTTAACGGGTCGGTGGCATCGCCAATAAAGAGCAGATAAGGCGCCTGAATCACATCATTTCCTTGATCACGGTTGGTTTGTAATAGACATCCTTAGATACGCACGTCTTTTAAGATGGATTATTCAGGCATGTAAGCGATTTGGATATCGGCTTAGCGTCGATACATCTCAATATGCGGGATACCATCCTCATCATAGGCCTCACCTTCCCGCTCAAATCCGAAGCTTTCATAAAAAGCAGCGAGGTGAAGCTGCGCTGAAATGCGCATGGCGGTTGTGCTGAACGTAGTTTCACTGTAGGTGAGTGCTTCATCAACCAGCTTACGGCCCAGTTGCTGTCCGCGAGCCTGCATTGAAATAAGCACTCGACCCATTGCGGGCTCTTTATACTTTACGCCCGGGGCCAGCAGCCTGGCGTAGGCGGTCAGTTTGCCCCCCTGCCAACCCAGTAAATGCCAGGCTTTTTCGTCCAGCTCGTCGATGTCCGGATACAGGCAAGTCTGTTCCAGAATAAAGACATTCTGACGTAGCTGATACATTGCATGCACATCGGTTGCGCCCAGCGCTTCAAGTTTCGCCCATTGCCATTGCATACTCATTGCCCTCCAAATTTTTATAACCTGTAACCTAGCGATAAACGGTCATCAGGTAAACCGCCAGGCACAAAAAAGCCCGCATCAGCGGGCTTTTAACACGTTCTGAATATGCTTATTCGTCCAGGAAGCTGCGCAGCTGCTCAGAGCGGCTTGGATGGCGCAATTTACGCAACGCTTTGGCTTCGATCTGACGAATACGCTCGCGCGTTACGTCAAACTGCTTACCAACTTCTTCCAGCGTGTGGTCGGTATTCATATCGATGCCGAAACGCATTCTCAGTACTTTTGCTTCACGAGCCGTTAATCCGGCCAGTACTTCCTGCGTCGCCCCTTTCAGGCTTCCGCCTGTGGCAGAGTCCAGCGG
This sequence comes from uncultured Alteromonas sp., assembly GCA_964584105.1. Classification (GTDB taxonomy): domain Bacteria; phylum Pseudomonadota; class Gammaproteobacteria; order Enterobacterales; family Alteromonadaceae; genus Alteromonas. The sequence continues at coordinate 4,317 of CAZOYR010000122.1, read as the reverse complement.
CTGAATAATGGTACTGTCCTCAATAAAATCACCCAAGTGCGAATCTTCATCATCGCCAATGGGCGTTTCCATTGAAATCGGCTCTTTCGCGATTTTTAGTACCTTGCGAATTTTGTCTTCAGGCATCAGCATGCGCTCTGACAATTCCTCAGGGCTCGGCTCACGACCCATTTCCTGAAGCATCTGACGAGAGATACGGTTCAGTTTATTGATGGTTTCAATCATGTGAACCGGAATACGGATTGTGCGGGCCTGATCCGCAATCGAACGGGTAATCGCTTGACGAATCCACCAGGTTGCATAGGTTGAAAATTTGTAACCGCGGCGGTATTCAAATTTATCAACAGCCTTCATCAGACCGATATTACCTTCCTGAATCAAATCCAGGAACTGCAGCCCACGGTTGGTGTATTTTTTCGCAATTGAAATAACCAGGCGCAAATTGGCCTCGACCATTTCTTTTTTCGCGCGGCGGGCTTTGGCCTCACCAATCGACATACGGCGGTTAATATCTTTAATATCTGCGATGATTAAGCCAGTTTCCTGCTCAACCTGCGTCATTTTAGACACACTACGCTCGATATCTTCTTTATGTTGTGCCAAGGCATCGCTATACGCATGACCGCCGTTAATCGCTTCGCCTAACCACTCCGTAGACGTTTCGTTACCAGCAAACGCTTTGATGAAGTCTTTTTTCGGCATCTTCGCGTTGATGACGCTGTACTTCATGACCAGACGTTCCTGGATGCGTACTTTGTCCATCATGTCACGCATGTTTTTAACCATGCGATCAAACTGCTTAGGCACCAGGCGGAATTCTTTAAAAATTTCGCTTAATGCTGCAATCTCTTTACGTGAATCCGGGTGAGCACGGCCCTGCGTTTCGATTACGTCACGTGCTTTACCATACTGGTCACGCAGCTCTGCGAACTTTTCACGCGCCTGTTCAGGATCAACGCCGCTGTCATCTTCATCAGAATCGTCATCGTCGTCCTTGTCATCATCGTCTTCATCTTCCAGTTCCTCTTCTGAAAGTTCAGAACCGATGTGCGTCGCCGTCGGTGCCAGATCACGGTCATCATCAGGGTCTACAAAGCCTGAAATGATATCGCCAAGGCGTATCTCTTCTGCTTCATATAAATCCCATTGCTCAAGCAAATAAGTAATCGCTTCAGGGTACTCAGCAACTGAACACTGAACCTGGTTAATACCATCTTCAATGCGTTTTGCGATTTCGATTTCGCCTTCACGCGTCAGAAGCTCAACCGTACCCATTTCACGCATATACATGCGTACCGGGTCGGTGGTGCGGCCTATTTCACTTTCTACAGTTGCCAGCGCCTGCGCTGCAGCTTCTGCGGCATCTTCGTCGGCAGTTGTTTCCTGCATGAGTAATTCGTCAGAATCCGGAGCGGATTCAGAAACCTGAATTCCCATGTCATTGATCATGCGAATAATATCTTCGATTTGATCAGAATCGACGATGTCTTGCGGCAGGTGGTCGTTTACTTCTGCAAAAGTTAAGTAACCTTGCTCTTTACCTTTTGCAATCAGGAGTTTAATCTGAGATTGCTTGCTTTGCGCCATAGAACCTACACTTCTCACAATAATAAATTAAGCAAAAAAGCATGCCCAAGCCAACGTGTGAATCCATTGCTCGTTCATGCTTGCTGTCGTCTTGTTACCGCACCTGTCAGGGCCTCTGACCCTTTTTTTCGGCTGAAAAATTGTCCTGCACTTACGTACGTAAGCTTGCAGCGAATTGACCAGTATAACAGATTATACGCTGCTTGTACTAGGCTACCGGCATGTTTTTTAACCAAAAATAGTTGGTGCTTTTCCCTGCAACACTGGTCTGGTGGCTCAGTGTATCGACTGGCGCTCTTTCATCAGCATTGTCAGCTCTTCTTTTTCAGCCCGACTGAGTGGTTGTACCCGTGAGCGTGACAGTAAGGTTTCAATGCGGCTATCAAAGTGCCAGTCAAGAAGGCGGGCAAAACTATCAGTGAATACCCGCTCTTCATCGGCTTCATTAACCAGATGTTCCTGTTGCAGTAACTTCGCAATGGTAGATGAATGGGGATGCTCACGGAAATTTTCAATAAGCTGAGCCGTTGTGGCGTGTTTATTTTTCACACAATACTGGTGAATATCAGTCAGAAGCTCTATGCCTGCAATACCGCTACCGGCTAACAGCGAAGGCATGACCTCTTCACAGCGATTGGCCAGAGAGGGGGAATCGAGCAGCAGGCGCACCAGTGTTCTGACCGGCGATAACCGTGTTTTTTGCACGGCGTGGCGGGTACTGCTACCGCCTGGCCGTGATGATTTCTGATTGGCCTGGGCAATATCCTGCTGCAGTCTGAAACGATCATATTCACCGGTATGCTTGGCAAGCTCTTCAGCAAGCATTGCGCGTTGGTTGTCGCCCAGTACCGAATCAATGAGTGGCTGCGCGGCCGCTTTTAAGGCCAGTTTGCCCTCCGGGGTACCCACTTCGTGCTCTTTGAGCAGTGTTTCAAAGAAAAAGCGTGACAGCGGCAATGCATCTTCACTGAGCATAGCCAGCAGACTATCAGCGCCCACCTTGCGTACCATTGTGTCAGGATCTTCGCCATCAGGCAGAAATAAAAATGTCAGCTTTACCCCGTCTTTGAGCGCAGGAAGGGCATTCTCGAGTGCCCGCCACGCTGCCTGACGTCCGGCATTATCACCATCATAGCAACAGACGATATGCTGGGTAGAGCGCATCAGTAAATTCAGGTGGTCCGGTGTGGTCGCTGTGCCCAGTGCCGCGGTGGCGATATTAATATCAAACTGACTGAGCGCTACAACGTCCATGTACCCCTCTACCACCATGATTTTATCCAGGTGCCGGTTGTTCTGACGCACCTGATAATAGCCGTATAATTCCTGTCCTTTGTGGAATATGCGGGTTTCAGGTGAGTTGAGATACTTCGGACCGCTGTCATTTTCCAGCACACGGCCGCCAAAGCCGATTACCCGGCCGCGTCGGTCCCGGATAGGAAACATAATGCGATCACGGAAAAAATCATACTGCTTGCCATTATCATTTTGATTCACCAGCTTAAGATCAATTAACTGGCGGACCCGTTCGGGCGTTGTACCAAATGTTTTTAGCACGCCGTCCCATTCGCTGGGGGCATAGCCCACCTCCCATTGTTTAACCACATCACCGGACAGCCCACGGCCTTTAAGGTAACTGATGGCCTTTTGACTATTAGGGTGACTACGTAACTGGTGCTGAAAATAACGGGCAACCTGGCCCATCAGGGTGTGGTCGTCTTCCTGCTGTTGCTTTTTCTCTTGCGACATGGCGGGCGGCCCACCTTGTTCACGGGGAACGTCCAGACCATGAAATTTAGCAAGCTCTTCTATTGCCTCGACAAATTCCAGCCGATCAAACTCCATCATAAAAGAGATAGCATTGCCGTGAGCACCGCATCCGAAGCAGTGATAAAACTGCTTATCCTGACTAACGGTGAAAGACGGTGTTTTTTCGTTATGAAAGGGGCAGCAAGCCTGATAATTTTTGCCGGCTTTCTTTAGCTTTACCCGACTGTCTACAATATCAACAACGTCGGTTCTGGACAGGAGATCATCAATGAAATCCCGAGGTATTTTTCCGGCCATGAATTCAGACTACAGGAGTAAAGTGGTTACTTTAACAAGATAGGAGAAAGGCGCAACAATGATTCGTTGCGCCGAAGTCTTCAGCCGTTAAGGCGGTTTTTAATTTTTCCGCTCAGCGCGCCCATATCAGTGCGGCCCTGAACTTTAGGTTTGAGTTGTCCCATCACCTTACCCATGTCCTGCATACCGGTTGCGCCGGTATCAGTCATGGCTTCATCGATTAACGCATCCAGTTCCGCATCACTGAGTGGCTGCGGCAGAAAGGTTTCGATAACGCTGATTTCGGCACGTTCTTTTGCCGCCAGTTCTTCACGACCAGCATCGTCATACTGTTGCGCTGCATCCTGACGCTGTTTAACCATCTTGGTCAACACTGCCAGTATGTCTGCATCATTTAGTGTTATCTGATCATCAATTTCACGCTGACGGATGGCTGCAATTGCCATACGAATTGTGCCCAGGCGAACTTTGTCTTTCGCCCGCATTGCATCTTTTTGTGCTTCTTTTAATTCGTCAATTAATGCCATGACAGGACCTTTTAAAAAACCAAGCCTTAGAAACGACAAAGGTGCCTTCAGGCACCTTTGAGAATAAACACTATCTTAGTAGAGTTTTACGCGACGTGCGTTTTCGCGAGCCAGCTTTTTCAGATGACGTTTCTTC
>CAZOYR010000121.1:0-8883 GCA_964584105.1 uncultured Alteromonas sp. | reverse complement strand
TAAAATTCCAGTTGTCCACCTTCCGGCACCAGCATCACCGACTTTTAATCCATACGAACAATTATTAATCGGTGAGGTAGTAACGTAGCGTGATACTTGCGAAATCCTATACTTGAGATTCGCCAGTGTATAAGCGACTATAACCCAGATAGGTAGGCTACGACGGCAAACCGTCTGCAATATTCCAACTCGCAGCGGTCAATGGCATAGGAGAGACTTTTGGCCAACTCACTCAACACAATTGATATTCAGGAAATTCTTGAATTACTTCCTCATCGGTATCCGTTTTTGCTCGTGGACAGAGTGACCGATTATGAAATCGGCGAATCCATTAAAGCGTACAAGAATATCACTATGAATGAGCCATGCTTCACCGGACATTTTCCGGATCGCCCGATATTTCCGGGTGTGCTTATTTTAGAAGCAATGGCACAGGCTGCGGGTGTCCTGGGCTTCAAAACCATGGGCAAATCTGACAAACTTTATCTATATGCGGGAATAGACTGCGCGCGCTTCAAGCGTCCGGTGGTTCCCGGTGATCGCTTAGACTTTGATGTATGTCTGGTAAAAGAGCGCAGAGGGATTTGGAAATTTAAGGGCACTGCAAGCGTTGATGGTGAAAATGCCTGTAGTGCAGAATTTATGTGCGCAATCAGAGAGATCGTTTAACGTGATTCATTCTACCGCCGTCATAGCTGACTCTGCGAAAATCGGCAACAACGTCACTATCGGCCCCTTTTGTTATGTGGGCGATAATGTAGAACTGGGTGATGACTGCATTTTAGAAAGCCATGTTGTTATCAAAGGCCCTTCTAAAATTGGTAAGGGTAACCGGTTTTTCCAGTTTTGCTCCATTGGAGAAGATTGCCAGGATAAAAAATATGCTGGCGAACCTACTGAACTGGTTATTGGTGATAACAATGTATTTCGGGAAGGAAGTACCGTCCACCGCGGCACAATCCAGGATGAAAGCATCACCATCATTGGCTCCAATAACCTGTTAATGGTTAACGCCCATGTCGCCCATGACTGCGTATTGGGCGACAATGTGATTCTGGCCAATAATGTTTCACTGGCTGGCCATGTGCATATCGGTGACTTTGTAATTTTCGGTGGCGGCGCCGCCATTCACCAGTTTGGCAAGGTCGGTGATCATGCGTTTGTCGGGGCCGGTGCCATAGTACTGCGCGATGTGCCTCCGTACGTCATGGTGAACGGACAGAAAAATGTGCCAGCGGGAATTAATTCTGAAGGATTACGCCGTCGCGGATTCTCGTCTGAAGCCGTAATGGCGATAAAGCGGGCATACCGTACTCTTTATCGTGCCAATAACACCGTTGACGAAGCGCTTGAGATTCTGAAAGAAGATGCGGCAACGCAGTCAGAACTTAATGTTCTGGTTAAGTTTCTGGAAAACGCTGAACGCGGAATTATTCGATAAATGCCGGCCCAAAGACCGCTGAGGATTGGGATAGTTGCCGGCGAACCTTCCGGTGACGTGCTGGCTGCAGGCATGATTGCCGAGCTTAAACGTCAACATCCCAATGCGGTTATCGAAGGGATAGGCGGTGATAATATGATTGCCGCTGGCTGCAACTCATTATTTGATATGGAGACATTATCGGTAATGGGGTTAATCGAAGTCGTCGCCCATTTGCCAGCCATTCTTAAAGTGAAAAACGCATTAGTCGAGCACTTTAAAAAACATCCGCCAGATATCTTCGTGGGTGTGGATGCCCCCGATTTCAATCTTCGCGTTGAGGCAGAGCTTAAAAAGCTTGGTATTAAGACCGTTCATTATGTCAGTCCGACGATATGGGCATGGCGTGAGAAGCGAATCCACAAAATTGCCCGAGCGACGAATTGCGTACTGGGTTTATTCCCCTTCGAGGCGCAGGTCTATCAAAAGTACGGTGTACCGTACCGCTACGTAGGCCATACTCTGGCCGATGCTATCCCACTCCATCCGGATAAAGAACGGGCGCGTGAAGCGCTGAGTCTGCCAGCGGACGCTACTGTCATCGCGGTGCTGCCAGGCAGCAGAAATTCTGAGATTAAGTCTCTGCTACCGGTATTTACCGAAACCATGGCTGAAGTAGCACGCCAAAAATCGAATTGCACGTTTGTCATACCAGCGGCTAATAAATACCGCTATGACGATATCAATGCGTACTTTAGCGAAAACCTGCCTGCAGCATTATCTTCGTCTCAGGTGCATGTCGTGCGCGGCAACGCCAGAAATGCGATGATTGCCAGCGATGTGATTCTGCTTGCGTCAGGTACAGCGACGCTTGAGGCTATGTTGTGCAAAAGCCCGATGGTCGCAGCGTATAAGCTGTCCGGGCTGACCTATAAAATCATGCAATATCTGTATAAAGCGCCGTTTTTCACATTGCCAAACCTTCTGGCAGGTGAAAAAATCATTCCAGAATTGTTGCAGGATGAAGTTAATCCTCGCACGCTTAGCGAACAACTGCTGCACTACCTGGAGACGGATAACCAGCCGCTTTTAGACAGGTTTTGTGAATTGCATGAAACACTCAAACAAGACGCGGATAAGCAATCTGCCGCTGCTATACTGGATTTAATTGATGCCTGAACTTATTGCCGGAGTCGATGAGGTGGGTCGTGGCCCACTGGTAGGCGATGTCGTCACTGCTGCCGTGATTTTAGATCCCTCTTGTCCTATTGAAGGGCTGACCGATTCGAAAAAGCTGTCTGCAAAAAAACGCGAACATTATGCCGCACTCATCCGAGAACATGCATTAGCCTGGTCGATCGGCAGAGCAACGCCGCAGGAAATCGATACAATGAATATTCTGCACGCCACGATGTTGGCGATGCATCGGGCTGTAGCAGGTCTGGCGAAAAAGCCGGACTTTGTCTATGTAGATGGAAATCGCTTACCAGACTGGCCTTATGCCGCCGAAGCGGTGGTCAAAGGCGATAGTTTGCATCCTCAGATATCAGCAGCGTCCATTCTTGCTAAAGTGGAACGCGATAACGATATGTTGTTGCTGGATAAAGCGTACCCACAGTATGGATTCGCCGGTCATAAAGGGTATCCTACCAAAGCGCATTTCGAGGCGCTGGCCGAGCACGGTGCGTTATCCTGTCACCGTAAAAGTTTCCGGCCGGTTCAGGCTGTTCTCAATCCGTAAAATTTTTAAGCATAAGCAGGTGTTATGACATCGCCCTTTATTCATCTTCGTGTGCACAGTGACTTTTCCATGATGGACGGCCTGAATAAGGTCAAACCTATTCTGGAAAAAGTCTCACAAATGAATATGCCCGCTGTGGCGTTGACCGACCAGATGAACATGTGTGGGTTGGTAAAATTTTATTCTGAATGTCATGGGCGGGGTATCAAGCCTATCATTGGTACCGACTTTTGGGTGACCAACGAGGCCTTCGGCGATACGCCCTTCAGGCTCACCCTGCTGGCCATGAACAATGAAGGTTATAAGAATATCACGATTCTTATTTCCAAAGCGTATCTGCGCGGCCATGTTTCGCATCGGGCCGTGATCGACCAAAGCTGGCTTGCTGAGCACGCTGAAGGCGTTATTGTGCTATCAGGGGCGCAATTGGGTGATGTCGGCGTAGCGCTTACAAAGAATAACAAAGCCTTATTAGATGATGCTTTAGCCTTCTATCAACAGCACTTCAATGACCGCTTTTATCTTGAGCTGATTCGCACAGGGCGCCCTGGCGAGGAAGATTATCTGCATCGCGCCGTCGCGCTTGCAGAAAGCCATTCGTTGCCGGTCGTTGCAACCAACGAGGTTTGCTTCGTCAGCCGGGAAGGCTTCGATGCCCACGAAATCCGTGTGTCTATTCATGACGGATATACCCTTGAGGATGTACGTCGGCCTAAAAACTACAGCGATCAGCAGTATCTGCGCTCCGCAGAAGAAATGGTTGAACTGTTCAGCGATATTCCCGAGGCGATAGAAAATACGGTTGAAATTGCCAAGCGCTGTAACGTCACAGTTCGTCTGAATGAATACTTTCTGCCGCAGTTTCCTACCGGAGGCATGACCACCGAAGACTTTCTGGTAAAAGTATCGCAGGAAGGGCTGGAAGAACGCCTGGAATTTTTATTTCCTGATGAAAATAAAAGGGCGAAAAAACGACCGGCTTACGATGAGCGTCTTGAAATCGAGCTGGGCGTTATTAATCAGATGGGGTTCCCCGGTTACTTCCTTATCGTTATGGAATTTATCCAGTGGAGTAAAGATAACGATATTCCGGTTGGTCCGGGGCGGGGGTCAGGTGCCGGCTCACTGGTGGCCTATGCGCTGAAAATTACCGATCTTGATCCGCTGGAATTCGATCTGCTGTTCGAGCGGTTCCTTAACCCTGAACGGGTCTCCATGCCTGACTTTGACGTCGATTTTTGTATGGATCGTCGGGATGAGGTAATCGACCATGTTGCCGAACTGTATGGCAGACAGGCGGTGTCGCAGATTATTACCTTTGGTACCATGGCAGCCAAAGCCGTGGTGCGGGATGTAGGGCGCGTATTAGGCCATCCTTACGGATTTGTTGACAGAATTTCCAAATTGATTCCCTCTGATCCGGGTATGACATTAGGCAAAGCCTTTGACGTCGAGCCGCGCTTGCCAGAGTTGTACGATGAGGACGAGGACGTTAAAGATCTCATCGACATGGCGCGCATTTTAGAGGGTGTAACAAGAAACGCCGGTAAACATGCCGGTGGGGTAGTTATCGCTCCTACTACCATTACTGACTTTGCGCCGCTGTATTGTGATGATGAAGGCAATAATCCGGTTACGCAGTTTGACAAAAACGATGTAGAAACCGCCGGACTGGTTAAATTCGACTTTCTTGGTCTGCGTACTCTGACAATCATTCAATGGGCCATTGATATGATTGAAGAGGGCAAGGGTAAAAAAATCGATATTACATCGATACCTCTTGAAGATACCCGCAGTTTCAGAATGCTGCAGAATGCAGAAACCACCGCGGTATTCCAGCTTGAATCCCGTGGAATGAAAGAGCTTATCAAGCGCCTTAAACCGGATTGCTTTGAGGATATCATCGCATTGGTTGCGCTGTTCAGACCCGGCCCGCTACAGTCCGGGATGGTGGATAACTTTATTGACCGGAAGCACGGTCGCGAGGAAATTTCTTATCCGGATGCGGACTATCAGCATGAATGCCTGAAGGAAATTCTGGAACCCACTTACGGCATTATCCTGTATCAGGAACAGGTGATGCAGATTGCGCAGGAAATGGCGGGTTACTCCCTGGGCGGTGCTGACTTACTTCGTCGTGCCATGGGTAAAAAGAAGCCCGAAGAGATGGAAAAGCAGCGGGCGGTTTTTGCCGAAGGTTCGAAAGAAAATAATATCGATCCGGACCTGGCAATGAAAATCTTCGATCTGGTGGAAAAGTTCGCCGGATATGGATTTAATAAATCGCACTCGGCAGCCTACGCGCTGGTCTCTTACCAGACACTATGGCTTAAAGCTCATTTCCCCGCTGAGTTCATGGCAGCGGTGATGTCCGCTGATATGGACAATACCGATAAAATTGTGACCCTGGTAGATGAGTGCCAGCGCATGGGGCTGGAAATCTTACCCCCGGATCTGAACGCCGGCCGGCACAAGTTCACTGTAGATGAGCATGGTCGGATAGTCTATGGCATCGGCGCCATCAAAGGCGTGGGCGAAGGCCCGATTGAGGCGATTATAGAAGCCCGCGAAAACCAGGGTAAATTTACTGATCTGTTTGATTTCTGTGCTAAAGTGGATATCAAGCGAGTGAACAAGCGGGTGCTTGAAAAGCTGGTACTGGCTGGTGCTCTGGATAATCTCGGGCCGCACCGTGCTGCGCTCATGGCAAGCCTGCCTGAAGCTATAGCGGCTGCTGGTCAGCACGCAAAAGCGGAGTCATTTGGTCAGTCTGATATGTTTGGGCTGTTAACCACTGAACCTGAAGCGGTGGAACAGGCATTTGCTGATGTGCCGCAATGGCCGGAAAAAGTATGGCTTGAAGGGGAAAAAGATACCCTTGGACTTTATCTGACCGGGCATCCGATTAACCAGTATGCCAAAGAAATCAGGCATTACACAGATGGACGGCTGGTTGACTTAAGACCGACTGGGAAAGACCAATTGGCCTCAGCGGTTGGTTTGGTGCTAAGTGTAAGAGTGCTGACTAACAAGCGCGGACGGCGCTGGGCAATTGTGACACTGGATGACAAAAGTGCCAGAATGGATGTCCGCTTTTTCCCGGATATGTACGAACAGTTTGAAAGTATCCTTGAATCTGACAGAATTTTGCTGATAAAAGGACAGGTCAGCTTTGATGATTTCTCCGGGGGCAATACAATCACCGCCCGGGACGCTATGGACATTGTGCAGGCGCGGGAACGAAATGCGCGCGCGCTGGCACTGCAAATTGATTCTCAGCAGTGGCAAAATGAAAAGCTGACTGCGCTGCAAGATATTTTGCAGCAGTTTAACGGTGGCAGTTGTCCGGTCGAGTTGCACGTACTGCATCCGGATGCAGAGGCAGTGCTAACCTGTGGCGCCCAGTGGTATGTCACTCCGGAAGACCAGCTATTGCATGATTTAAAGCAATGTCTGGGTGAGCAGGCAGTTACCCTTAGTTATCATTAGTCTGACCGGGGTGAGTGGCAGTAAAAATAGGACACAGAATGAATATACAGTTTTTGGAATTCGAACAACCCATAGCCGAACTAGAAGCAAAAATTGAAGAGCTACGGTTGGTCAATCAGGGCGGAGAATTCGATGTTAGCATCGAAGAAGAAATTAACCGTCTGCGTGCCAAAAGCGCCGAGCTGACGAAGAAAATCTTTTCAGATTTAGGCGCCTGGCAAATTTCTCAGTTATCGCGTCACCCAATGCGCCCGTATACCAAAGATTATCTGGGCCGGGTGTTTACTGATTTTGATGAACTTGCCGGCGACCGGGCGTTTGCTGATGATAAGGCGATTATTGGCGGACCCGCGATGCTGGATGACCAGCCTGTCATGCTGATAGGTCATCAGAAAGGGCGTGATACCCATGAAAAAGTCAGACGAAACTTCGGTATGCCAAAGCCAGAAGGCTATCGTAAAGCGCTGCGCCTGATGAAAATGGCAGAACGGTTTAATCTGCCTATTATTACGCTAATTGATACGCCCGGGGCTTATCCTGGCGTCGGCGCAGAAGAGCGCGGACAAAGTGAGGCCATTGCCAGAAATCTGATGGAAATGGCAGAGCTGCGTGTGCCCATCATTTGTACGGTTATCGGTGAAGGTGGCTCCGGTGGGGCGTTGGCCATTGGTGTTGGCGATCGCGTTAACATGCTGCAGTATTCAACCTATTCAGTGATTTCACCTGAGGGATGTGCATCCATTCTATGGAAAAGCGCGGAGAAGGCACCTCAGGCGGCCGAAGCCATGGGCGTAAGCGCTAAGCAAATTAAAGAACTGGGTCTGATTAACAGTGTTGTGGATGAGCCGTTAGGTGGCGCTCACCGTGATTTTGATGCCATGGGAGCGAATCTTAAGGCAACGCTGAAACAACAGCTTAGCCAGTTGCAATCGTTGGATACCAGCGACCTGATGAGTGAGCGCTACGACCGTCTGATGTCATTCGGTTACTGCTAATTAAGGACAATGTAATTGGCGGGTGAGCATAGTGGATTTCAGGACATTCAGTCGTCACTGAGCCGGCTATTACAAAACGATAACGACCTGCAGCCAGACATCTCCTGTCTGGTTGTAGGTTTTAGCGGTGGTGTAGACTCTACCGTTTTACTTCATGCACTAAGTCATTATTCCTTCGGTATCCCCGTCCATGCCGTGTATGTTAATCACGGTCTCAGCGCGTTTGCATCTCAGTGGCAAGCGCACTGTGAACGGGTTTGCGAATCACTTGACGTTCCGTTTTCTGCCCGACAGATTAATGTCAGCGCGCATCCCAGGCAAAGTCTGGAGGCCGCCGCCCGGGACGGGCGCTATCAGGCTCTGCTGAATTACTGTAAAACGCACCACGGCGCATTGATATTGGGACAGCATCAGGATGATCAGGCTGAGACCTTTCTGTTACAGGCTAAACGTGGAGCAGGACCCAAGGGCTTAAGCGGTATGCCGACAATAACATACCGTGACGGCGTGCTTGTATTACGGCCAATGTTGGATATCCCTCAGTCTCAGGTTACGCAGATTGCACACCAGGCCGGGCTTTTATGGATTAACGATGAATCCAACGCGGATAATCGCTTCGATCGTAACTTTTTAAGAAATACCGTGATGCCCACGCTTCGTCAGCGATGGCCTGGTATTGCCAAAACACTGACCCGAAGTGCAGCGCTGTGCGCCCAGCAACAACAGTTGCTGGAGGAAGTCGTTGACGAGAAGTTGACATCCGTCATGGCAGATAACGCCATTGATATTTCCTTACTTCAGCGACATGCGGTGCCGTGGCAACAGCAAATCATCAGAGCCTGGTTTGCGAAGATGGCCTTACCAATGCCGGGCGAGTCGCAGCTCGAGCAGGTCCTTTATGCCTGCACCGCCAGAGAGGATGCCCAGCCTGACGTAAATATTGGAGGCAGGCATGTCCGTCGGTTTGCAGACAACCTTTATCTGGTTCAGCCGCGCTGCGCACCCCCGGAGGAAACCATTGACGCAAGCCCCGGTGAAATCCTGGATTTCAACTGGTCTGCGTCGGCCAGGTTTAAGGTAAATCAACCGGTGCAGATTCGGGCCGGTATGCCTGCCGTAACCTGTCGGATGAGCGCAAACGGTGTGTCCAAGCCGCTAAAAAAATGGATGAAAGAGTGGCAGATTCCGGTGTGGGAACGTCGGCAGTTGCCCGTACTGTTTATTGCAAGTAAGCCGGT
>CAZOYR010000120.1:0-9180 GCA_964584105.1 uncultured Alteromonas sp. | reverse complement strand
TCAACCAGCGCTTTATTTTCCTTCGCTTCAGTATAATCGGGGTTCAAAGACAGGGCTTCATCGTACGCCTCGATAGCAGACTCGTATTGCTGAAGGTGAGCCAGGGCATTGCCCCGATTGTAATGACCTTCGGGCGTGTCGAGCTGACTGAATTGTTGGGCAGCTTGCTCATAATTACCCGCTTTGTACTCAGCGGCGCCCTTTAGTGCAGCCGACTCAAAAGTTTGCGCTGCTTCAGAAAACGCTTCTTGCTGATAAAGTAAATCACCCTGCTCATCAGCATTATTGAACGCTTTTTGCCACCAGGAAAGTGAAGCTTTTTCCGTTTCCTGGTTCGCCTGTGCAAGTGCTTTATCGGGCACTGTTACAGTCAGCATCAAAAATAATGAGAAAATCACGCCTCGCCGGAACATCAGAGCCAACAGGGGCAGGCATAGCACAATCAGGTAAGGTCCCATCTCCTGCCATTTATCCCCGCTTGTGCGCATCTCATTTTCATCAGCATCCGTATTGTTGGTCTGAACACTGAGTGTATTAGCCAGTGCACTTACATCCTGGTCACCCGCAGTAATGGGGACATACTTACCCCCGGCGGCGCCAGCAAGTCTGGCAAGACGATTTTCGTTTAGCTTGGGGATGACAATCTGCCCGGTGCTGTCTTTAAGCAACTCCCCACCTGCCTGCGCAATGGGCGCGCCTTCTTCTGTACCTACACCCAGAATATGCACTGTGAAAGGGGAGTCACTGACAAACGTTTGCAACTCCGCCATCTGATCGTTTTCCACACCGTCGGTGATCCAGAAAATACGACCCGTTTGGTAACCTGCATTTTCCAGTAAGTCGGATGCCGTGAGAAATCCTGAGAGCGGGTCGCTGCCGGGTACCGGCATTATTTCCGGACTCAGGCTTGGCAGCAAGCTGGCGAGGTTTCGATAATCAGCGGTGAGCGGGCTGATGGTGTAAGCATCTCCGGCATAAGCCACTAAACCGGTTTCTCCCTCATTAATCAATTTGACCAAATCGATGGCTTTATATTTAGCCCGGGTAAGCCTGTCAGGTGAAATGTCTGTTGCACGCATCGACATAGACATATCAATAACGACTACCTGACCGGCTTTGAGCTGATAAACAGGTTGTGGCAAACGTTCCCAGGTCGGGCCTGCCAGTGCCAGTGTGGCAAGCACCCAGAGCGCAGCAATACTGTGAGGTAAAAAATTTGAGGTGTGCTTATCACGTCCGCTGACCACCTGTGAATAAAGATGACCTGCAATAATTCCCTGCCAACCTGACTGTTGCTGATTCAATCTGCGATAAAAGTACACCAGTATCAGTAACGGGATAAGCAATAACAGCCATTGAGGGCGAATAAAGTGAAAATCCTGCCAGGGAATATTCATGATGGTTCACCCCGGTACTGTTTAAAGCGATGCATAAGTGTTAGTACAACATTTCCTGTAACCAGCAAAATACTTATCATTAACGCGGCTGCCAGCGGGTAAAAATATAATGCAGATAGCGGCCGCATTTTCTGAGAATCGCCCTTTATGGGCTCCAGCTCATCAAGTCGCTGATAGATTTGCTCCAGCTCTGCGGTATTTCGCGCCCGGAAATACTGGCCTCCGGTCGCAGCCGCAATATCACCCAGCATTTCTTCATCCAATTCTTGCGAGGGGTTGACCTGACGGCTACCGAAAAAATTCTCGATAACCATACTGTCGGCCCCGACACCGATAGTATAAACCGTTACATCGTTAGCAATAGCGAGTTCCTTTGCCTGCTGGGGCGAGATATTGCCTGCCGTATTCTGGCCATCCGTTAGCAATATTAATACTTTATTGGTCTGTTCTTTTTCATCCAGCCGTTTAACTGCCAGGCCTATTGCATCGCCAATAGCCGTACGTTCACCAATGAGGCCAATCACTGCCTCATCAAGAAGCTGTGCAACGGTTTGTCGGTCAAAGGTGAGCGGTGCCTGCAGATAAGCGGTATCAGCAAACAGGATCAATCCAAGACGATCGGACACACGTCTGTCGATGAAGTCGCTTAAGACGGATTTGATCATAGTGAGCCGGTTCACCTGCTGACCATTAATTTGCATATCACTAACTTTCATACTGCCGGACAGATCCACTGCCAGCATCATCTCTCGTCCCTCATTGGGAATGCTCACCGGCTCGCCCAGCCATTGCGGCCGCGCTGCAGCCAGTACACATAGGATCCAAATCAACCAGAACGCACCATGCACAGGACGACGGTTAATTACAGACGGACCCGACGTAGACACAGTTTTAAAATGAAACGGAATTTTCAATGCGGCTTGCTGCTGCCTGGCTTTAGCTGGCAGCAGTCTGATCAGCAAGGGAAGCGGCAGAACAAACAGGGCATACCACCAGGCAAACTCAAACATGGGCGGCCTCTGATGATGGCGTACTAAACGCTGGTCGCTGAAAACGAGCCCTTTTGAGCCATTTCAGGGATGCTTGCTGGCACGTTTTAAACAATGCCGGATCAGGTTTCGCCGGCTGATACAACATATCCTGTAGCTGGTTCAATGCCGTAGCCATCTCAGATTGATGACGTGTTTTCACTCTGCTGACCATAAACTGCGTCCAGCGCTGACCATATAATCCGGATAGTGAGTGAGCAGGGAAGTAGGCCAGTGCTGCACGTTTAAGTACCTGATTCATCTGACTGGGCCACGCGTTATCGCTGTCGTTAATCTGTTTGATTTCAGTGATAGCCTGACGCTGTGCCAGTGAAAATCGACGCTGTCTGATCCAGAAAAATATTGCCAGAGCGAGCGTAATAATGAGTACGGCAGTAAGTGCCCACCAGCCCCACGCAAGCGGCCAGGCGTCGGCAGATACTTTGTGGATGTCGTTCAGCTGAGAAAGCAGTGATTCTTGTTCATTCATGCGTCATTAACCTGCATTGACTAATTGCTGATCCAGAGGAAGGCCTGCACAAATCTGCTGAAGGCTAACACCTGTCTGAGCCAGACATGCACTAATATGCTCAAAGTGCGCCCGCTGAGTATCCTGATACTGTTTAGTAAGCTGTCGGTTACCCAACTGCCAGGTGTGCCGGCTGGTGCCATCCGTCACGACCACTTCACGCTGACCGCTAGTCTGCGGTAGTGTCGACTCAAGCGGATCGGTAACCATCAGCGCCTTTACCTCGCAGTGACGGGAAAGCTGCGCAATATGCTGTGTAGCGGCGGTATTAAGCTGGTTGAAATCTGAAATAATGTAAACAAGACTACCCGGACGCGCGAGGCGACGAGCACGGGCACAGGCATCCTCGAACGCGTTTTGTTGACGGGAAGAGGCGGTGAGTGCCGCAGATTGCATTTGAATGAGTTGATGACAAATTGCCAGCACGGCCTTACTGCGCGTCATGGGTTTACATTCATGATGGCGTGTACCGCCAAAAATTAATGCGCCGACTTTATCCCCGCGGTGGGCGGCCGCCCAACTGATAAGCGCGGTAAGATGCGCAGCCTGGATGCTTTTTAGCAATAGTTGTGTACCAAACTGCATGGACTCGGATAAATCACAAAGCACGAATACCGGCCGCTCGCGCTCTTCACGGTAAATTTTTGTATGGGTTTTGCCGGTGCGGGCAGTCACCCGCCAGTCTATTGCCCTGATGTCGTCCCCAGCCTGATAGTGTCTGGCTTCATCAAACTCCATGCCGCGACCTTTGTACTTACTTAGATAAGCACCCGACACACCAGCCTGCTTTTTAGCGGTGGGTGCAAGGTTAATCAGCTTATATAGCTGCCTGTATCGCAGCAGTTCCTGCGAAGTAAGGTGAATACCGTCGGACTGAAGCGCCTTCAGCCAGCGTGTGGAGTCAATCATCGCTGTTTATGGCACCGCTACCAGCTGGACAATGCGATCCAGCACCTGATTTGTGGTGATGCCCTGTGCCTCGGCCTGATAGGTCAGAATTATGCGATGGCGCAACACATTATGTACCACGGCCTGAATATCATCCGGGCCGACAAAATCACGTCCGGCGAGCCAGGCATGGGCGCGGGCACAGCGGTCCAGGGCGATTGTGGCACGAGGGCTCACTCCGAACTCAATCCAGTTCGCCAGCTCGTCATCAAGAGTGGCTGGCTGGCGGGTCGCGATGATCAATTGCACCAGATATGTTTCAAGTTCCGGGGCCATGTGCAAAGCTAACGCTTCATCGCGCGCTTTAAAAATATCTTCCTGGGAAAGTTTGCCCGGTAGAAGTGGAGCCTGCTTTAACGCTTCTCCCCGGGTAAGTTTGAGGATGTCGAGTTCAGTGTCGGCGCCAGGATAGTCTATTTCCACATGCATCAGGAAGCGGTCAAGTTGCGCTTCTGGCAACGGGTACGTGCCCTCCTGCTCCAGCGGATTCTGGGTGGCCATTACTAAAAACAGTGAGGGCAGGGGATAGGTTTTGCTCCCAACCGTAATTTGTCGTTCTGCCATCGCTTCAAGTAACGCTGACTGCACTTTTGCCGGTGCGCGGTTGATCTCATCGGCAAGCATAAGATTATGAAACAGCGGCCCTTGCTGAAAAACAAACTCGCCGGTTTCCGGCCGGTAGATGTCAGTCCCGGTCAAGTCGGCCGGCAGCAGGTCAGGGGTGAATTGGACGCGATGAAAATCCGCCTCCATACCATTTGCCAGCGCGTTGATAGCGCGGGTCTTAGCAAGCCCCGGCGGCCCTTCTACTAAGAGGTGCCCATCGGCAAGTAGGGCGATAAGGAGACTGCGGGTAAGTTGGTGCTGGCCGATTATCTGAGAGTTCAGATAGGCATGGAGTTGCTGAAACTGCGCTGCTGCCATAATGTAGTTAATCCGTCACTTGTGGCGTATAAATAAATAGTTAGCGAAAAATTACGCTGTGAAACACAGACAATGAATGTCATATATGGTTCAAGAAAGGTTCTTCAAGTCCTTATCAGTAAACTACCATAGAATTATCGGTTTATATTGATGTTCAGCAGCATTGCATTACTTAGCAGGGCTAATCAATAGTGCACGCAATTATGTGCCTTTAGGCCGCTGTTTGTTTCCTCTGGAAGGGGAATTTGCTATTTCGATGATAGTCTGTAAAATCGGAATGATTACAGGTCAGACCACTTAAGTGTGGCTAACAAGTCAGGTAAATTATGGCGACTAAACAACAAGTAACAACTCGTTCTGGCGATCGCATTGCGATTGTTTCGGGACTTCGTACACCCTTTGCAAAAATGGCAACCTACTTTCACGGTGTTCCGGCCGTTGATTTAGGCAAAATGGTGGTTAATGAGCTTCTGATACGCAACGGCGTTTCGCCTGAGCTGGTTGATCAGGTGGTTTATGGTCAGGTCGTGCAAATGCCAGAAGCACCCAATATTGCCAGAGAGATTGTTCTTGGCACCGGCATGAATGTTCATACCGATGCATATAGCGTTTCAAGAGCCTGTGCCACGAGCTTTCAATCTACGGTAAATATTGCCGAGAGCATGATGGCGGGTAACATTCATGTTGGTATTGCTGGTGGAGCAGATTCAACCTCTGTATCACCAATTGGCGTATCAAAAAATCTTGCCAGGGCGCTGGTCGATATGCAAAAAGCCAAAACAGTTGGCCAGAAGGCTAGCATCTTTAAGCGATTATCTTTTAAAGACTTATTGCCCGTACCACCTGCGGTTGCCGAATATTCCACAGGCTTGTCGATGGGCCAGACTGCAGAGCAAATGGCAAAGAGCCACAACATTGCCAGAGAAGACCAGGATAAGCTGGCGCATCGCTCACATACTCTTGCCGCTAAGAGCTGGGAAGAGGGTAAGCTGGACGATGAGGTAATGACTGCCTATGCCGAACCTTATAAGGGAGCATTAAGCCGCGATAATAATGTACGCTTTGATTCCAGCCTGGAAGGCTATGCCAAACCTAAGCCTGTATTTGATAAAAAACATGGCTCGGTGACCGCCGCCAATGCGACACCGTTAACTGATGGTGCCTCAGCAGTGTTGATGATGACAGAAAGCAAAGCCCGCGAACTGGGCTATACGCCGTTGGGCTATATCAAAAGCTACGCGTTCTCCGCGATTGACGTGTGGGAAGATATGCTGATGGGGCCGTCTTATGCCACGCCTATTGCTCTGGATCGCGCCGGTATGACACTTAATGATCTGACCCTGATAGAAATGCACGAAGCCTTTGCCGCGCAAACACTGGCCAATATTAAAATGTTCGCCAGTGATAAGTTCGCCCGTGAAAAACTTGGCCGCGACAAAGCTACTGGTGAGATTGATATGGATAAATTCAATGTCATGGGAAGTTCAATTGCCTATGGCCACCCATTTGCCGCCACGGGTACCCGAATGATTACCCAGATGCTCAATGAGCTTAAGCGCAGAGGTGGCGGCACCGGGCTACTAACCGCCTGTGCAGCTGGTGGGCTAGGTGCAGCAATGATTGTGGAGACAGAATAATGACCGAACAGACAACCACGATGGAAAATGAACAGCCATCAACAGCAAATGCCTTTACGCTGACACGTCAGGATAATGGCGTAGCGATACTCACCATGGATGTGCCGGGTGAGTCTATGAACACTCTGAAAAGCGAGTTCGGCGAACAAATCAATGCGATGCTGGATGAAATTGATGCCGATAAAAGCATCAAAGGTGTTGTGCTGGCCAGTGGTAAGAAAAAATCGTTTGTAGCCGGTGCTGATATATCGATGCTGGCAAAGTGCGAAAGCGCAGCAGATGCACAGAAGCTCGCTACCGATGGTCAGGACGTATTCAACCGAATTGAAAAAATGCGGGCAACATTTGTTGCAGCCATTCATGGCCCGGCACTAGGCGGCGGTCTGGAACTGGCACTGGCTTGCCATTATCGTATTTGTACTGATGATAATGCTACTCAGGTTGGTTTACCGGAAGTGCAATTAGGGCTTCTGCCCGGCAGCGGGGGCACACAGCGACTACCTCGTCTTGTTGGTATCCAGCAAGCCATGAAAATGATGCTCACCGGTTCATCTGCTCGCGCTAAGCAAGCAAAGAAATATGGCATTGTTGATGACGTGGTACCTGAAAGCGTACTGCTGGATGTTGCGCAGAAATATGCACTAAAACGTAAGCCGGATCGTGAAAAGCCTCAAAAAGGTATGATGAATAAATTGCTGGAGCAAAATAGCTTTGGTCGCGGCATGGTGTTCAAAAAAGCACGAGAGCAAACGCAGGGTAAAACCAAAGGTAATTACCCGGCGCCGATGAAAATCATTGATGTCATCGAAACCGGTATGAACGATGGAATGGCGGCAGGGCTGCGCGCAGAAGCCAAAGCCTTTGGTGAGCTGGTAATGACACCTGAATCTTACCAGCTACGTCAGATTTTCTTTGCGACAACTGAAATGAAAAAAGAAAACGGCGTTGAGGGCGTGGAACCACGTAAAGTGAAAAAGGCCGGAATCCTCGGTGGTGGTCTGATGGGTGGTGGTATTGCCTATGTAACGGCTACAAAGGCGAATGTGCCTGCACGTATCAAAGATATCAAGCCTGAAGGCATTGCCCATGCAATGAAATACAGCTATGACCTGCTAAATAAGAAAGTAAAAAAACGCTATATGCGTAATTCTGAGATGCAGAAGCAAATGGCGCTGTTGACAGGTACGCTTGATTATAAAGGTTACCAGGATGCTGATATCGTAATAGAGGCGGTATTTGAAGATGTATCTCTGAAGCAGAAAATGGTTGCTGACATTGAAGCACATTGCAATGAAAAAACAGTGTTTGCGTCAAACACCTCCTCTATTCCTATTGGTCAGATTGCTGACAATGCTCAGCGACCAGAAAATGTCATTGGTCTGCATTATTTCTCACCAGTAGATAAAATGCCTTTGGCTGAGGTTATCGCGCATGACAAGACATCGGATGAAACTATCTCCACCACAGTAGCGTTTGCCAGAAAGCAAGGTAAAACTCCTGTGGTGGTGAAAGACGGTGCGGGATTCTACGTCAATCGCATACTTGCGCCTTACATGAATGAAGCAGCAAATCTGTTGCTTGAAGGCGAACCTATCGATCATATCGATAAATCGCTGGTTAAATTTGGTTTCCCTGTCGGTCCTGTCAAGCTGCTGGATGAAGTTGGTATTGATGTGGGGACTAAAATTATTCCCATTCTTGTTGAAGCGTTTGGAGACCGATTCACCGCACCCGCTGCCTTTGACAAGGTACTGGATGATGGCCGTAAGGGTAAGAAAAACGGCAAAGGCTTCTATCTTTACGAGGGTAAAAAGCCAGGCAAAGAAGTTGATGAAAGTATATACAGCCTGCTGAATATAGAGCCATCTTCTTCGAAGAGCGAAAAGGAAATTGCAGAGCGGTGCGTGCTGATGATGCTGAATGAAGCTGCCCGCTGCCTGGATGAGGGCGTTATCAGAAGCGCGCGTGATGGAGACATCGGTGCGATTTTCGGCATCGGCTTCCCGCCATTCCTGGGTGGCCCATTCCATTACATGGATTCAATGGGTATTGATAAGGTGGTTGATAAACTTTCTGATTATGCACAGAAGGTCGATGAAAAATTTGCACCCTGTGAGTTGCTGACATCTATGAAGGCGGACGGCAAAACGTTTTATTAATGTTGATGCAGATGTGTTAAAAAAACCGGCGTGAGCCGGTTTTTTTGTATCTGAATTAGCATGGATCTAAACGCGCAGGGAAATTCACGAAGGCTGAATAGAAGGCAAGTTTAGTATAAAAATTAGTCAGGCTAGGGTGGCTTTTTTGCATGATTTCTGTACAATTCGCTTCCCGCTTAAATACGGGCCTATAATGCACAGGAGTAGATAGTAGTGATATTAGCAATTTGGCCGGTGTGGCTTTTTATCGTTTCAGTGATATCGGGTGGATATTTCTACGTCGAAGCCACAAAAGCAGGTATGAAACGAAAAAACTGGGCGTTGGGTGGTTTGTTATTGGGCCCGATGCTGTTTCCGTTGTTTAACATTCATCGGTTTATACTGGTTAAGCAAGCGATTGGCAGAGAAAATATATGGCTGAATGCCTGAGAGAAGCAGAAGAGGCTGAGCCTCTTCTGGCTTGAAATTTGTTTATAAACTTACTTTCTAGGAATACATAGTAAGGGGCATTCATGAGGGTCGCGAGTTCAGCCTTCGGAATGTGAGCACTCAGTTCCA
>CAZOYR010000119.1:0-9241 GCA_964584105.1 uncultured Alteromonas sp. | reverse complement strand
GTCTGCTGCGGCTGCTCCCTTCCGGGCCTGACCGAGTTCACAGAGTATCATTGCGAGAGGACCAAAGGCCTACCATTGACACTACGCTGGCCCGAAGGAATGCTCCTGACCAGCGGCGCGCATTATGACGAGTTGCGCGCCAAGTTTCAACCTTTGTTTTTGAAGCGCTCTTCAGCAATTACATTGGCAACGCGATTGGTTGCCCGACCTTCCGCATCCGCACGCTCAAAGATTTCTTTCAACGTATCGCCGATTTGCTCTAAATGGTCACGAAGTGCTTCATTCGAGGATGACTCCATACGCTGATGGTAGATATCAATGACACCACCGGCATTGATAACATAATCAGGCGCGTAAACGATGCCACGCTCCTGCAATACATCACCAATTTCTTCGCGCGCTAACTGATTGTTCGCAGCACCGGCGATTACTTTTGCCTTAAGCGTAGAAAGTGTTTCATCGTTGATTGAGGCGCCCATTGCACAAGGTGCGACTACATCCACATCCAGGCCGTAAATTTCTTCCGGGGCAACCGCTGTTGCGCCCAGCTCTTTTACCGCCCGATCAACGCCTTCAGGATATATGTCTGTCACAAAAAGCTTAGCTCCGGCATGATGAAGATGTTCCGCCAGGCGGTAACCAACATGCCCCATCCCCTGGATAGCCACTCTTACCCCGTTTAAGTCTGATTTAAGTGCATGTTCCACAGAGGCTTTAACGCCAACAAATACGCCGTATGCTGTTGAAGGGGCCGGGTTGCCATCTGCCGTTTCACCGGCATAGTGATAATGGGCTTTTGTTCCGGCAATATAATCAGATTCTTGCGCCATTGTTTTCAAATCGCTGACGGAGATGCCGGAATCTTCTGCTGTGAAGTACTTGCCGCCTAATGAATCAACAAACTTACCCATTGCCGTCATCATCTCTGGCGTTTTCACCTTGCGAGGGTCGCCAATAATGACCGATTTGCCTCCGCCGAGCTTCAGATTTGCCATAGCTGATTTGTAGGTCATCCCTTTTGACAATCTGAGTACATCTGTCAGCGCTTCTGCGCTATTCACATAAGGCCACATGCGGCAACCGCCCAGGGCTGGACCCAGATTGGTATTGTGCACCGCAATAATGGCACTCAACCCTGCTGCTTCGTCGTGATAAAACGCAACATGTTCATGGTTATCAAATTCAGAGTGATCGAATACAGACATAGGGCCTCAAATTGTAGTCTTAAGTTTACGAGATTTTACCGATGAATCGGGAGGACATGCCTTGCGATGTTTGTTAATGAATTTAACATACGGAAACATCGATACTAGCATACTGTGATTGCTATGATGCTTATCCTAGAATCTTTTTCAATATATAATAGGCATCATAACAGCTTGGAATATTGTACATGAAGTTAGACAAATTTGATCGCGAGATTTTACGCGTATTGCAGCAAGATGCCACGGTCTCTATGGCCGAACTCAGCCAGAAGGTCGGGCTGTCCCATACCCCCTGCTGGCGCCGGGTAAAACGTATGGAGGCTGACGGAATTATTGTCGGTAAAGTGACTTTACTTAACAGTAAAAAACTGAACCTCGGCGTGTCGGTTTTTATCTTCGTCACACTGAAAAACCATGATGGTGATTCGCTAACCGATTTTGAGCAGGCTGTTCAGTCTATTGATGAGGTTGTGGAGTGCCACACGACCAGTGGTGAAAAAGATTATTTATTGAAGGTGGTGGTAGAAAGTATCGAAGAATATGAGAACCTGCTGAAAAACAAACTGACCCACCTTCCTTTGGTAGACCATTTAAGTTCAACATTTGCTTTAAAGCAGGTTAAAAATACCACTGAGCTTCCGATTAGAAGCCAATGATTTATTGAGGCGCGTCCGGCTGGTTTTCCGGCATCGCCTTAATAAATGGCTCGAGGGCATTGCAGTTCGCATAAATCTTACTGATTAACGGGAACTGCTCAATGTCCAGACCAAAGCGTTTCGCTGCGTAAACCTGCGGAACCAGACATACATCTGCCAGCGACACATCAAAATCAAAGCAATATTTGCCAGCCTGTGTTTGCAGGCGCTGCTCCATGGCGCTGAAACCACGCTGGCTCCAGAGCCTTACCCATTTTGCCTTTGCCTCAGTGTCCGCACCGAACTCACTTTCCAGCGCCTGCAACACACGAAGATTATTCAGCGGTTGCATGTCGCAGGAAATATCCTGCGCCAGGGCACGAACCCTGGCCCGTTCTAATGGATGGGCGGGTAGCAATGAGTAAGAATCAGGGTACTTTTCGTCCAAAAATTCCATGATACTCAGCGACTGGTTCAGAATGATATCCTCATCATCATCCACCAGCGTGGGAACGAGCTCAGAAGGGTTCAGTTGCTGATACGCTTCTTTATGCTGTTCACCACCCTCTTTAACAAGGTGCACCGGAATATAGTCGTACTCTAATCCTTTAAGATTGAGCGCAATGCGGACCCGGTAGGTTGCCGACGACCGCCAGTAGCCGTAAAGTTTCAGCGCCATGATTTTTACTCTTATGCCTTGAGCGGTTTTAGCTGTTGGTCAATGGCACCGAAAATACTGTTGCCACTATTATCCAACATTTCCATGTGCACTTTGTCGCCAAACTGCATGAAAGGCGTCGTAGGCTTACCATCGCGAATTGTCTCGATCATCCGAATTTCTGCAATGCATGAATAGCCACGCCCACCTTCTGAGACCGCCGAGCCATGGTCAGTGCCCTGCTTATTTGATACTGTGCCAGAGCCAATGATTGCGCCTGCACCAAGGTTCCGTGATTTCGCAGCATGAGCAACCAGCTCGCCGAAATTGAACGTCATATCCTCGCCAGCTTCCGGCTTGCCGAACAGCTCACCATTATAGGTGGTTCGCAGCGGAAGATGGACCTTACCGTCTTTCCAGGCTTCGCCCAGCTCATCGGGTGTCACAGCGACCGGCGAGAATGCACTGGCCGGTTTTGACTGGAAAAACCCAAAACCCTTAGCCAGTTCACCAGGGATCAGACCGCGCAGTGATACATCGTTCACTAACATTAACAGGCGAATTCGCTGCACCGCGTCTTCGGGTGAACATTGCATCTGAACATCGTCGGTTACAATGGCCACTTCGCCCTCAAAATCCACGCCCCATTCATCGCTTGGCAGGATAATATCTTCCATGGGTCCGATGAAATCGTCAGACCCACCCTGATACATCAGTGGATCTGACCAGAAGCTTTCCGGCATCTCAGCGCCGCGTGCTTTTCGAACCAACTCAACGTGATTGACATAGGCACTGCCGTCCGCCCACTGATAGGCTCTTGGTAAGGGCGACTCACACCGCTGCGGGCTGAATGCTTCGGCGTTCAATTGGTTGTCGTTAAGCTGCTCATAGACATTCTTCAGTTCAGACTCTACCTGAGCCCAATTATCCAGCGCGTACTGCATAGTAGGCGCGATATCTTTAAGAGAACAAGCCCGGGATAAATCTCGAGAGACCATCATTAGCTGACCGTCGCGAGTATCGTTTCTGTAAGTTGCGAATTTCATTTATTCTCCCTTTTCTACCTTGTCGCTGCGCCAGCTATATACGTAGTCCGGATTTTCCACCGCACTGGCGGCTGCACCAATATTGAGTGCATCACGCGTATCCAGCATGACAGCAACTTCGTCGGTAAATTTCTTCTTGTGTTGGCGACCGGCTTCAAACGCTTTGGGATGAGGGCCGTGGGTGAAGCCAGCCGGATGAAATGTCACCATTCCCTTTTCTATATTGTCACGACTGAAGAAGTCACCTTCGTGATAAAACAGCACTTCATCATAATCATCATTGTTATGATAAAACGGCACTTTCAATGCACCCGGGTCAGACTCAATCGGACGTGGTACGAATGTACAAACCACAAATCGAGCTGCAACAAAGGTTGTGTGTGCAGAAGGTGGCAGGTGATACCGGTGGCTCATCAATGGCCTGATATCCCGCCAGTTCAGTCTGACCACGCACAAATCACCGTGCCAGCCAATCGCATCCAGCGGATTGTAAGGATAAGTAATCACCGACAACGTATTGTGGCGCTTCACCTCAACCTTCCACTGGTTTTCATCCTGCTGTTGCAGAAAGCGATCATTAATTTGTGGTGTGTCCAGCACTGCCGGATCAAAAATCGCATGGCCACCGACCATACCTTTTTCCGGTAACTGGTAGGCATCATTCGTCGCCTCAATCAAAAGCAATTGCATCGGAAGCTCTGGCTCCAGACGCCACATTGTTGAGCGCGGAATAACAACATAATCGCCTTTGACCAGGGTCAGATGCCCAAAATCACAAAACAATTCGCCCTGCCCTTCATGCACAAAAAGCAGGTCGTCACCATCAGCATTGCGGGCAAGCCGCTGCATAGGCTCGCGGCACTGCCATAAGCGGTACTGACAATGCGCGTTGCTTAAAATAACCGGCGCACTGAAAGGGCTGGCTGAATCGGTTTGGTGACCATTCTCATCCAGCAGGTTCAGATCAAACGCTCTTGGTCTTAAATCACCTTCCCACTCACTCCAACCAGTGGGCGCGTGTTTATGATGCATATGGGTAGCAGGACCAAAAAAGCCACTGCGTCCCATTTCTCGTTCATAAATACCTTCCTCAGGAAAGTCGGCATGGGCTTGCCGTGAGTGACTTCCCTGAGCGGTAGGAAATTTGATCCAGTTACGCATTTTGCTTCTCGTCAGAAATTACGCCGCGACGAATCTGATCTTCTTCGATAGATTCAAACAGTGCTTTGAAGTTACCCTCGCCGAAGCCTTCATTACCTTTACGCTGAATAATCTCAAAGAAAACCGGACCAATGACGGTATCAGTGAAGATTTGCAGCAATATACCGTCTTTCATGGGCGCGCCATCGATAAGAATGCGTAAATCTCTTAGCTTTTCCAGATCTTCGCCATGGCCTTCAACCCGTGAATCCACAGCCTCATAATACGTATCCGGCGTGCTCATGAACTTCATGCCGCGATCACGCAGTTCTGAGACTGTTTTATAAATATCGTCAGTTGCCAGCGCGATATGCTGGATGCCTTCGCCTTTATACTCGCGAATAAATTCTTCAATCTGTGATTTATCATCAGAAGACTCATTAATCGGGATGCGGATTTTACCGCAGGGTGAAGTCATCGCTTTACTGACGAGCCCGGTCAGCTTACCTTCAATATCAAAGTAGCGAATTTCACGGAAATTACCGATACGCTCATAAAAATCAGCCCAAACAGCCATATTGCCGCGACGTACGTTGTGCGTCAGATGGTCTACAAAATCCAGACCAGAGTTTGCACTTTCCATCCGCGCTTTCCAGTCATCGTAGAACGCAAAATCAACATCGTAGATATTGTCTTCAAGGTAACGGTCAACAAAGTAAAGCGTACTTTCGCCGATGCCATAAACAGCGGGAATGTTGAGCTCCATCGGCCCCAGGTTACCAACAAATTGTTTAGCGCCATTGTCCAACGCGTGTTGAAGCGCTTTGCCGGCATCCTTAACCCGAAACGCCATACCACACACACTTGGGCCGCGTAGTCGGGCAAACTCTTCTGCCTGGGAGGCCGGTTCTGCATTAATAATGAAATTGATATCGTTTTGCTTGTATAGCCAGACTTCCTTCGACTTATGCTTAGCAACTTCTGCAAAACCCAGCGAAGAAAACAGCTCTTTCAGTGCGTTGATACCCTTCTCATCAGCAGCGGTGTATTCAACAAATTCAAATCCGTCAGTACCCAGTGGGTTATAGGAATAGTCTACGTTCGTCATGGTGAATTCCTTAATCAGTTATTTACAACACATTTACACAATAAACATGATTACTGATGGTTTGGAAAGGTTCATGGGTTATTAAACGCGGGGGCAGAATTGCTATGAAGTGTACAGTCTTTTTGACAGGGTAAGTGTAAATGAATTAAAGAGACTAAAGCCGCTCATAGCAGGGGCTATGAGCGTATCGCTATCCTTACAGGACTGTAATTATAACTTTACAGTCGCTTTATTGATGCCATACTCACGCAATTTATTCGCGATTGCGGTATGGCTCAGGCCCAGTTTTTTAGCAAGTTGTCGCGTGCTTGGATAGGAAGGGTAAAGACGTTTAAGCAAATCACGCTCAAACTTTTTCACTTCCTCATCCAGCGTGCCGTCAAAGTTCTCATCAATATAAGTGGTACTTGGCGCACAGCTTGGCAACTGAATATCTTCCTTGGTAATTTCTTTGCCGTCCAGCAGACTTAACGCACGATACAATGCATTTTGAAGTTGTCTGACATTGCCCGGCCACGGGTAATTTTGCAGATACTCTACACACGATTTACTGAGCTTGGCCGGACGCCTGCCCAGCTTTCCACTGTGCTGCACAATAAATGATTCAGCCAGCGGGACAATATCCTGCTTTCTTTCTTTCAGTGAGGGCATCACCAGTGCCAGAACATTCAGACGATAATACAGCTCTTTCCTGAACAGCCCTTCTTCGACCAACTGACCAAGGTCACGACATGTGGTGCAAATAAACCGGACATCGATTTTAACAGGTTTATCGTCCCCTACCCGGCGAAACTCGCCATGCTCCATGACACGCAGCAACTTGGCCTGAAGCTGGGTAGACATATCGGCGATTTCATCCAGTAAAAGTGTGCCGCCTGCAGCCAGTTCAAACAGGCCGGGTTTACCTTCCGGCTGATTAAACGCACCAGCCGCATAACCAAACAATTCAGTCTCAGCCACGCTATCGGGTAAGGATGCGCAATTCAGCGCAAGAAATTCACCCTCATTACGCCGGCTGGCCTGATGACAGGCCCTTGCAATCATTTCCTTACCAGTACCGGTCTCACCGAAAATCAGAATTGGCGCATCCAGATCAGCAACCTTGCGAGCTTCTTTTACCGTTTTGTGCATGACCGTGGATTGCGTAACAAACTTATCAAAGCTGTCGGTCTTTTGCTGATGGAATGCGGTAAATTGCTGCCCCAATCGCATCTCAGATTTCAATAGCACGACCGCCCCGGCAATAATGGTTCCGTCTTCGCCGTCCGGCACAATGATAGGGAGCATATCTGCAAGATAATCCTGCTGAATAAACTGGACTTTGGAAGAGGCTGGCTGAATGGATGTTGATTCGAGCCACCGGTGAAAGTTAAAGCCTTTGACCCATTCAGCGACATCCTCGCCTTTGATGGAGTCAGCCGACATTTCCAGCCCTGCCGTTACAGCTTCGTTACACATCAGGATCTGACCACGGGTATCGATGGAAAACACAGGATCCGGGAGCGTCTGTAAAATAGCAGACAATTGATTTCGTTCGCGCTCGGCGGGCATGAAAGGCGTCGTCTTTACATCATCGATACCATCGATACGACGAATTTTTGGCATGAGGTGCTGGAAGTCAGCGAATTCTATATTAGGAAAATTGAGAAAAATTTTACCGCCAACATCGATTTCGATCCCACGAAGGTCAATCTCGTGTGCGACCAAAATGTCCAGAACATCCTGGGTGATCCCCAGTCTGTCCTGGCAACTGATTTCTAAACGCATACATCACTCTACTGTAAAGTATTTTTTACAGAATATCACAATTCCGTAACAAGTGAAGTATTTTCTCTGGCGTCAGCGGCTAGTTTTGTCCACTCGCCTTTTTTTCCTTTGGCGGAAATAATGGCTCGAACAGGCCTTGTTCTTTGGCTTTCGCCACCAGTGCCATCAAGTCCATTTCGGACAGCGTAAACAAATCATCGAACTGCTCAAGAATGTAATAAAGCGGTTGCATGATATCGATACGGTACGGTGTGCGTAATGCATCAATCGGGTCCAGGGGCTTGCGTACCGGATTATCGCTTTCCAGTGCATAAACAGTTTCACCTGGTGACGATAAGATGCCGCCGCCGTAAATTCGAAGTCCGTCTGCCGTGTTGACCAGACCAAACTCAACAGTGAACCAATACAGGCGCGCCAGGAAGACTCTGTCTTCTTTGCTGGCACTAAGCCCCAGCTTTCCGTAGGTATGCGTAAATTGCGCAAATGCCGGATTTGTCAGTAACGGGCAATGACCGAATACCTCATGAAAAATATCCGGCTCCTGTAAATAATCGAACTCTTCACGGGTGCGAATAAATGTCGCTACCGGGAACTGCTTGTTAGCCAGCAACCTGAAAAACTCTGAAAAGGGAATCAGTGCTGGTACCTCAGCGGTTTGCCAGCCAGTAGCCTTTTTGAGTTTATTATTTAATTCAGGTAACTGAGGGATACCATCACTACTAAGGCCAAGTAGATCCAGCCCTTCGTGATACTGATCACAAGCACGATTCTGAATCAGGTCAATCTGCCGGTTAAAAAGTTCAGACCACACCTGGTTCTCTTCGTCTGTCCAATGAATGATGCCATTGCTATCAGATACTTTAGATTTGTACTGCGTATCCTTTGACATGATAGGACCCCTGTTAAATGCGATTAATAAGTTGACCTCAAGTCTATCGAAAAATTGGTAAGGAAGAAGATTTGGGGCAATGATGAAAAGCGCATCGGGCGTAACACTTTATTTACAAACTGGCGTCACGCTCCTCTAAACGCAATACATTCACAGCTGATAGATAAGAAAAAGGCAGGGAATTCCCTGCCTTTTTGTTCTTAATCAGATTAAATTATAAGCGGTTGATTTCACGATTAAGCTGAAATTCGCGCGATGTCACATATTTTTCCATATGACGCAGCCGCTTTTCACTTTCATCAAAACGCTGTGCGATGTTGCTCAGCGCCCGTTTGGGCGACACGCCAGCCTGCCAAACCTTGCTTTTAACTTCGAACTGCTCATCAATGTCTTTTTTGGCGCTACTATTGTTACGCCACCCTTTGCCCATATTCTGGTCAAAAATATGTGTCGTATTTTCAGTGTGCGCTTGCTCTAGTGGTTTTTTCTCCAGAATGAACCAACACACAATGTAACCAACAAACATAAACGGGCCAGCAAGAAGAAAAAATGCAGTGACCACCAAAATCCTGACTAACCAGCGCTCCAGTCCGAAATAATTGGCGATTCCGGCACAGACACCTGCAATGCGAGCATTTTCAGTGTCTCGATACAACTGTCTGTTCATTCTCATGCGCGGTTTCTCCATTCTGGGGCTTCACTGTCCAGAATTGCTTCTAATGTTTTAACCCGGTCTGACATCGCTTCTGCTTTTTCGGCCAGTTCGTGTAATGAGGCATGTTCTTCCTGACTT
>CAZOYR010000118.1:1410-9321 GCA_964584105.1 uncultured Alteromonas sp. | reverse complement strand
GACATACATCCCACCTTGTAACTCATAAACGGATTCAGCAGCTTCCTCGGTCTCACTGCCGAATTTTTGATAGACAAATACACGATTATTAAAGTCATCAAACCAAATTCTAGACCCCTCTGGCGCTTTGCTCGTGGACTCTTTATATGTTGCAATAACAGCACTATCTGCAGCCAGTCTGGGCTTGATGTAAAATGCTAATGATTCAGAATATTCAGGCCCATTCTTGATAGCAATCTGATAATCTTTTATATCAGCAGATGCTGGCGCACTAATATCGATCTGTTTGTCTGAATGGACAGTGATACTGTCAGGCTCAATCCCTTCAAAAAGGATATCTTGCTTATCTACGCTGGCAAAACCACACCCCCATAAACTGATGTGCCTTTGCTCCCCTTCAAAATGGACACGTGGATAACCGTCTTCAATTAACGGAAAATCTGATGTCATTGAATAATTCACCGGGATACTGATTGACCCTTTCTGACCAAAGTCACTTTCGTACTCAACTTCGAGGTCACCGGTATAATCTCCGCATTTGGTTTGATCAAACTCAAGTTCGATGTATGAGGAAGGTGGGTATCCTTTTTCATATGCCCTGCCCCAATCGCGTCGCTCATTACTTCCCAGAAGCCATGCTTCCCAATTATCATCGGCGATAGGCGCGCCTTTGAAATCAATATCAACAGTGAGAATCTTCTCGCCCTGCTGCTTAGTGTTACTGACATCTAGCTCAGAGACAGACAATTCAGGCTCAGCGTAAACCTCAACTGAATAGTTAATTGCCGCAGAACCAAACACCTGTTCACAATCGTAATCCCAGCAACCATCAACTGTTATTACAGTATCGTGCTGGCCTGGTGGCAACGGATCTTCCGCTAAATGGCCGATAACCACCTCACCATAGAAATCACCACCAGATTCCACGATATATGCATTAAATGCTGCTACGCGCTCGCTCTGGCTTACACGGAAGTAAGGATCATTCCCCTCAGCTATGTAATTTTTCACCTTGTCAGTGACATCCACACGCACAACATCAATAAATTTGCTTTGTTGATTAACGAACGTTTCTCGGACTACAGTGTTTTGATCAACCTCCAGGTCACCGCTTTGCGGCGGCTCTGGAACTTGTTCAGTGGGCGTATTTCCCACAGGCTCATTGTCTGGGGTAGACGTCTGGCTATCGCCACCGCCACCACCGCATGCAGTTAGCAGCGAAGAGAGAATTAAAATCGAAGATAATTTTTTCATGACTACATCCTTGTTGAAGGAAACATAAAGGTTCCGTCTCTACTCACCTCAGTGGCAGGAGCGACTGGAATGATTTGTGAGCAACGATACACATCTCAATAAAAATCACCACCGGTGTCCTGGTTAAAATCTGATCGCACTTGTGCATTTCAAATCCATAGTTAAACGTGTCAGATAAAGGAGTAAATTTGCGCATAGAGAAGACCATCCGGCCCCAAATTGAGGCTTATTAATAACTCAGAGGTAAGTGTTCGCTACAATATTCACAACCGAACATTAGAAATTTATGACGTTAAATTCACTGAGAAAATGGTTCACACAGAAAGGTGCAAGTATTCATACACAGGTATTAACGTAGCGTAAAGGTGGAAGATGTACGCTGACTTGTAATCGAATTGTTGCTTGTTTAGGTAATTGAGCAACTCACTATTTACTGCCAGCTACGAGGCGAGACAGGATGAAAACTCTAATCCTTAATATAAATAATTCGTGGAGGGTTACAGTTGAGTCTAAAAAAATTTCTACGAAGGCTAGTACCTGATATCGTGATCGAAAAATCAGTGGTAAAAGCCTCCCCTTTTTCTAAATCTAATCGAAACTCCTTTTATCAAATTCACTCACTATGTTTGAGCAGATACAGAGCATCTTTTTTACCCAGACTGAGCAACATATGTTGTCCATCCTCAGAAAGTGCGATTGACGTAACGCCTTCAATCTCATTGTCATCGGACTGGATTGTCTCTTTTAAAATCAGACTTCCGTTATCGCTGATATCGAAGCGTAAAACGCCCTTATCAAATTCGCCTGCTGCATAAAGAGTCAAGCCATCCGTGGATATTGCCAAACTTGCTACACCTGCCAGCCCTGAACCATGAGTCTCCGAGTGAGTAACAGACTGCAAGAAAGTGTATTTCTCATCGGTCCTTTCAAATACTAAGATTGTATTGCTACCTGAGCACGCAACATACATAAACCTGCTGTCTGAAGACAGGATTACATACTGAGGATTTACCAAATGCTCTACAGCATTTTCATCATTGTAAATGGTTTGTTTAACAGATAACTTTCCGTGTTCACCTTTGGAAAAAACAGTAAGAATATTGCCTTCATAACCAGCAACGACTAACTCATTGTTCGCTTCTGAGTAAGCCAGGCTTACAGGCCGGCCTAGCTCGGATTGGCTGAGATCCTGAGAGGTAACTTTACTAACAAAGCTTAGCTGAGAGTCTTCGTCAATATCGAAAATTGAGAGAGCATCGCTTTTATAGCTCGCGACGAACAATTGTTTTTCACTCTCTGAGACCTCAAGCCCCCAAGCGCCCAGAATACCTAATTTATCCATCTCACTGGGTGGCTCATCGCTTTGAAACACACGCTGATAACTTAAGTTATCAGTCTCTGTCCCCGAGTGTGCATATTTAAGATCATTGACTATTTTAAAAGTGGAAAGTGCACTATCGTAAAAGCTTGCGATAAATGCTCCGCTAGGTGTGAGAGCTAGTCCATTCGCCCCCTCAAGCTTTAATGCTACACCTGTATCTACTTCCTCTTCATTTTTAAACAACTGAACAGGCGTCAGTCCCTCATCTAACTCAAGAATAAGTACCGAGTTGTCATCGGCACTGGTCACCCACACGTGCTTTCCATTAGGTGACAGCTTGACCTGCCTGGGATTATCTAACCCATCTATATTATTTACATCATCGAATAGCGCCTGTTGAAAAATAAAACTGCCTGCATTAGCGCTGACAATAGACGACGCATTTAAGGTGAGAAAAACAAGCAGATTTTTGGCAATATTTTTCAAATGCATAAATGAAAAGCTTATACAAAAGTGATTGGACGCTGCAGATTTACTCTTTATTCGCTTTAATCTTTTCTTCAAGGTTTTTTATTCTGGTTTTAAACGCATTGTTCTCAACATTTTCTTTATAGCTTAATTCAAGAGCCTGCTTTCTCATTTCGAGCGCTTTATCCAAGGCTCCCTTTGCTTCATAACCATCGGCCAGGCTGTCATAAGCGTCCGATTTGTTCGGATAGTTTGCAATGTTGCTTTTAAAAATAGAAATAGCAGTGTCGTACTGCTCATTATGGAGTGCACTATAGCCTGCATGGTTATAGGCACGGTAGCTCGGCTTGGCGGTGAACGCATATTTGTCGGAAAGGTTCTCGTAGTATTTATCTATTACAGCCAGCCCTCCCTCGACGACCTCCTGCGTGGGCCTTAAAGATGCTAATTGCTTCTGGTACGCGATGCTCATTCCTGCCAGGGCTGTCGTATTGTGCCCTTCCGATGTATCGAGATCGGTATCGAACGTTAAACCTTTTCGCTGATTGTTTTTAAGTAACTCAGAGTAGCGCTCAAATCCACTTAGCATCTGTCCACCCTCATTACCCATGTTAATGTACAGGTACTTGTTTAATTTATCGGTGCGGCTGAAGAATTTTTCAGCGTCGCTGAAAATGACTTCGTCATGCCACCACAAGCTGGGGCTGAAGGCAAAATAGGCCTGAAAGAGTTCTGGTCTGGATTGCAGGGCATAAACGGATAATAGTCCACCTAACGAATGCCCGGAGAGTATGGCGTAACCATTAGTCCGGTAGTGCGATTTAATATAAGGCTTTAGCTCGGTCCCCAGGAACGTGAGAAAGTTGTCTGCTCCGCCAGATACCCCCCACTCGTTATAGCTTTCATCATAGGTTGGCGTAAAATCTCTGGTTCGATGAGTATTGTTGATAGCAACAATAATCATCTCAGATGCCATTCCTGACTGATTCAACAGGTCAAGGGTGCCTGCGGCGTGTGCGAAATTTCTTTGTCCATCCAGTAAGAACAAAACCGGATAAGATGTCTCAGTATAACGATGATAATTATTAGGCAAACGGACCATCAATTCTCTGGTCTCATTTAGCACCTCAGAATCAATCGCAATACTGTTCGCCTCGCCCCGAACTTTGGCGCTGGCTTGCATGGACATGCAAAAGATCATACACAAAAAAGCAAATACCACTTTACTGTACATCAAAAATTCCTTTTTATTGTGAGCCCGGAGCATCAAGGTTTGAGGTGGCGCTCACGTCCTAAGTGTCAGTGATGTAAACTTGCATAGTGTATTCAGGTTGTCAAAGACTACCTGCTCATCGCTGGCTACCTATTTATCCCGCTATTGGCTTGTTAGACTTTGATAAATCTTTCACCGGCGTACTTCAGACCGATAACATTTTCCTCTACATTAAACTCAATTACTGAACCGCTGGTGGGATCAAGCTCCACACGTATCTGATCTTTCTCGTTCATGCCCGTCGAATTTGAGTGCATCACACCCCACTGCACGTTGAATCGTTGCTGATCATTAAGCGAAACGCTGATCGTGCCCAGCAGCGGGTGCTTGTACTGTCCGACATAATGCGTTGCCGGCAGGCTTAGTAACCATTTTCTTGAGGCTATTTTTTCTTTTTCATGGGCAATCATCTCATCCAGGCTATCCAGTTTAGCGCCCAATTTCTCTGCTTTTAGGGAAATGTTCTGTTTAATATCCTTCTCTCCCAGCATTGCACCATATACGTAGTCTGCAATGAGACCGGTAAGCCTTGCGCTTAAAAAATCCTCACCGTTTAACACAACTAAACCAAGCTTTTGCTCCGGCATAAAAGATAAATGCGAGTGAACGCCGGCAAACCCGCCAAAATGATGCAACAGAGGTTGTTGCTTATATTCGCCCGTGTACCACCCCCACGCATAACCATCACGCTCAAAGTCACCGTATGACGTATCTGCGGCGACCTGCTTTGTATGAGAGTCTTCTACTACTGCCGCGGGATAGACCTGCTCACCGTTAAGCACGCCATCATTGAGCTGGGCAACAAGAAATCTGGCCATATCACTGGCTGTTGAATACACACCACCTGCCGCATGCAGTGTATTGTCACGCTTTTCAAGATACAGCGCTTCATTATTATTTTCCTCGGGCAACGAGTAGCTTCTAGCAATATTGCGCTCATCAGAAATTAAAGAACGAACAGCCGTGGTATTGTGCATTCCGGCCGGTGTAAATACCTGCCAGGCCAGTTTTTGCTGCCAGGTTGAATCAAAGCGCTTGTCAGAATATATGCTGTAAATGTTGTATCCCACATTGGTGTACTTAAATTCACCGACAGGCTCTGATGATGCTGTTGAAAGCGTGGTCACAATCTCTTGCAGCGACTTATGCGAATGTTCGCCACTATAGGCGGTCGCAAGAACCAGTGGCAGGTTATTGATCGAAGCGGTGTGGGTTAATAAGTGGGATGCCGTTACCGTTTTTCGATCTGAAACAGCAAATTTCGGAAACATCTGCGCTATGGTGGTTTTTTTTAACTCCGGATATTTTTGCGAGTCCAGTAAGAAGTTCAGCGCAGTAAGAGGTTTAGTTGCAGAAGCCAGATAGAAAATCGTATTTTCGTCGACTTTGCTTTTGGCGGCGATATCTTTATAGCCGAAATACCCCTCATAAATGACCTTATCACCTTTCACAACAGCGACAGCGGTACCTGAGTTAAGCCCCGCCCGGCTCTTGATGCCGTTCACCACTGAGGCAAGGTATTCACTATCAATTACCGAGTCATTTGCGCTAGCCGAAGAGACAGTGAGCATGGCTATCGTGCAAAGCGCGTTAATACTTATTTTCATTATTTGATTCCGGTACAACAAAGATGATGGACAAAGTATCAGGGAGGGCTTTTGAAAATATAGAACGAATGAAACATGCGTTCATTTATTGAATAAAGATCTCAGCTTTAATGGAGTGACATCAAAATGTTTTTTCATAACCCGGGTAAAGTGGCTTTGATCAGAAAAGCCGGCCTCATTGGCGGATGTTGCTGTACTTTGCTTATGACTCAGTAGCCTGGATATGCCTTTTTGAAGCGCAAGACGTTGCCGATATTGTGTGACTGAAACACCAAAATGGGCCTGAAATACCCTGGTCAGGTGAACTCGGTGAACGCCAGTGCTTTTGGCAATTTCCGTAATATTCATATTGCTGTCGTTTAGCGCTTGCTCAGCATGTGCCAGCCAACTGGGTGCGGTTTTTACTTTCCCTGCATAAGGTAAAGCACCCGACATCAGCCCCAGCGTAATCTCCTCAAGATCCACGCCCAAACTTCTCTGTGGATTAAACATAAGCGTGCACAATGTCTGCCACAGCTTCTGCAAAGAGGCTGTGTCACTCAGGCTCCACCCGATATTGCCAAACTCGTCTTTAAATACATCATTTTCGGCATCGATGTTAATGGATAACAACATTGCGCCGTTCGGACCAATTTTATTGCTGTGCGTAAAGTCTATTGGCTTGAATTCAGCAACGCCTAATTGGTTTTCCAGCGTTTTGCCAGACAGAGTTTCACGTGACTGACCTGATACCAGTGTTGAGAATTGTGCAGTTGAGTGAGAGTGAGGTTCCATCCCAACGTCAGAGGCGTAATACACCAGGTTTACATCCTTTACTATTTGATTATTCGCAGGAGAAAGCGCGACTTTCCGGTGCTCATCATCCTTCCCGAAGCTCACTGTATTAACCGTTGTAACCGACGTTTTCGAGTCGCCATCCATTGCATTTTCCCAACGTATGAAAGCGTGAAGTGAGCAGTAATGCCCCATAGCTCGCAGTAAAATACCACACTACGTTGTAACAGAACCGTATATCGGGGTTGAAGCGTTTATCTGCCGTTCTCACACTGTTTTTCCTGCTGAGACATCGCACAAGCCCTGATAAAAAGTGTTGCATCGACAGCGGCCAAAATCCGACATCACGAAGTTTCAGTCTTTAAGATAACCGTCGTTCCGGCCGCGCTAATCACAGGTTTAACGCTCTGACCTTATTTCACCCGTGTCAGCCCGACGTTATTTTTTGCCCTGTTCACGGTAGGTTCATTACCGAAGTATGATTTGACCAGTTTGCGTTTACTTCTGCTGATTGGCAGTCGCTCACCGTTAGACATTTCACACCATGCCTGACTGCCCGAAATATGCACACTGACCACGTGGTTTTTATGCACCCAGTGAGAGCGATGAATTAATACTCCGTCATCATCAAGTGCCTCAGCAATCTGCGCTAACGCGCCCAGGATAAGTGCCTTTCCATCGGTCATCTTCACATTTACATAGTGCAGCTCAGAGCTTATCGACACAATATCTCTGCTTAGTGCCTGGGGAAGCCTTTGGTAAAAATCGTTTTTTACTTTTTCTCGATCTTGTGAAGCGGTTCGCTGGGATGATGTTGGCCCCTGGGGCGGCGTATCGTCTGTATCAGTGGGCAGTTTATAGGTGACATGTAATAGTAAAGGAATGTTGATCAGAAACCAGATCGTAATCAGGCCCGGTGCAATTTCAAGAAACTCTGAGATTACATGGTAAATCGGGCCTTGTTGCTCAAGCACATCAAGCCAGCCATCCGGATTGTCCTTCAGACCGGGAAACCAATAGTCAATAGAGGCAAAAACGGGCGCGACGATCGCCGCCCCAACGCCCCCTGAAATAACGAGTAAAACATATAAAGGAAGTCGCTTGTGCGCTATGCGACTGATTAAGACACTGGCGAGCATCAGTCCCAGCAATGCGGTTGTAATCTGCAGCGCCCAGAAAATAAGACGTTCAAAAAATCCCAGAGCAGCAGAAGA
>CAZOYR010000118.1:0-1310 GCA_964584105.1 uncultured Alteromonas sp. | reverse complement strand
GTCATTCGTACATGTAACCGACCGTTTCTACAATTTTGATAGTCAGCGCACGTCCACCCACGTAGTTTTGCGTATAGTTAAAGTAAGATAAACGATATTGTTTTAATAGTAATCATAAACCGTCGGCCAGCTGTTAGCGTCAGAGGTTTTGTTACCAGGGTTATTACTCGGGAGTCATTCAAAATGAGAAAGGCGTTAATTTCTACATTACTTTGTATATCCTGCGGCCTTACTGTTCAACCTGTACTCGCGCAGACCAGTAATACCGCATTAGTGCCGTTGCCCTCTCTCGATGATTTTACCCAGGGCCAGAATGGCTGGAGTTTTGGTCTTGGAGTAGGCGTTGAGTACGAGACAGCGTATGAAGGCTCCGATGAGTTTGGATTGGAATTACAGCCTGCCGGCGCCATTCAATGGCGAAACGACAATCATCTTTACTACTTTGCGGGTGAAGCTTTGGGCTGGCGAGGCCGGGTAAGTGATAACTGGTTACTTGAAGGGGCGCTGGGCTTTGATGAAGGCCGTGAAGAAGGTGACTCCGATGATGGATATCTGGATGGACTGGGTGATCAGGATGAAAGTTTTGAGCTGGTTCTTCAGGCGCGCCGCGCCTTTACCTCTGACTGGCGCTACTGGCTGGTAAGCCGGATTGTCACCGGGGGCGATGGCAATCTTGGCCTGTTTGGCGTAGGTCGTCGCTTTGGAGGTCAAGTCGATGGTACCGGTCATGAAGTGAACCTGGTGGCGGTATTTCACGACAGTGAATATGCCAATAAAGGGTTTGGTATAAATGCTACGCAGGCGCAGGCATCGGGTTTACCGGAGACGACCGTGGACAGTGGGTTACGTTCGTTCGGCATTGATTATAGCTTCCGACATTATTTAACCGATAACTGGCAGTTATACGGCGAAGCGCTTTTTGAATATTACAGCAGTGACGTTCGCGACAGCCCGATTGCCCGAAGTGACTATGAAACCGAAGTGGGTGTGGGTGTTATCTATATATTCTGATTGCTAATAAATGCGATGTGGGCGGCGTCTGCACAAAATGACGGCACGGGAGCAGTACATTGTTCACATCGCGCTTATTTTCCATTTATAAACGGCCGGCCAGCGACCATAGTGTGAGGCTGGTGATAAACGCTTCAATTTTTAGATTTTTCCCAATCCCGTGCATTTTCCATAATCAAATCACAGACCGGATCTTTAATTTCACAATAGGCATCCCTGTCCATCCGCATATATTTTGCTAGCGATTGCTTCATTCTGGCATAGGCTATCGATGATTCGGGTCGGTTTCTAAGAAAATC
>CAZOYR010000117.1:8097-9337 GCA_964584105.1 uncultured Alteromonas sp. | reverse complement strand
CGTTTTTGATCTGTTTAATTACCGCTGAGCCGGTTGTTTGGCTCAACAAGGCGAGAATTTTTAACGATGGATAGAAAATGTTGTGAAGGGAATAAAAAAGGCGACCGGAAGTCGCCTTTTTTAAATACTGATTAGATGGAAAAATCCTGCAAAGACTTTCCGCCATCTAATGCTTCTTTAAATACTTTAGGCATTCTGCCAATACCCGTCCATTTATGTTCATTTCCTGACTGATCGGTCAGTTTATATTTAACCGGACGCTTTTTACCTGTTTTACCCTGTTTTGAAGCGGGGAGCGAGGTTTCTTTTAAATCACTGACAGCAAGGCCAGCTTCTTCCATTTGCTTTTGAATTTCAGCAATCTTTGCTTTCTTTTCTTCTGCCTGCTTTTCTTGCTCAGCAGCCTTCTCGTGGCGTTTCTCAATAATATTGTCTAATTTTGCCCGAACCTGTTCCAGTTCAGAAACCGACAATTCTTTTACTGCTCCCTGTAAACGTCTTCCGTGGGTTAAAATATCCAAAAACTCGCTCATTTATTAACCTTACGTTTAATTGCATTAGTATTAAAATAATCATAGTTAATTTTTAATCAAAAAAAAAGCAGCGTTTTGCTGCTTTTTCTTTTTATTTTAATTACTAACGTAATTTACATGTTTGGATAATTTGGTCCACCGGTGCCTTCGGGCGTTACCCAGCGGATATTTTGCGAAGGATCTTTAATGTCGCACGTCTTACAATGAATACAATTCTGAGCATTTATCTGAAACTTTTTGTTTCCTTTATCATCATCAACCACTTCATATACGCCGGCAGGACAATAACGCTGCGCGGGTTCTGCGTATTTCGGCCAGTTAACTTCAATTGGAATAGACGGATCTTTTAATTGTAAATGACAAGGCTGATTTTCTTCATGGTTGGTATTTGAAAGATACACAGAAGAAGGCTTATCAAAACTGAGCTTTCCATCGGGTTTTGGGTAGTCTATTTTCGTAACTTCATCTACCGTTTTCATTTGTGCATAATCTTTGGAATTATCTGTCAGTGTTTTTCCAAAAAGACTGCCGCCGAAAAAGTTTTGTTCAAGCGTATTAAAGGCACCGCCCCAGAAGTTACCGTATTTATGTACAGCAGGTCCAAAATTACGCGATTTGTAAAGTTCGTCGTATAACCATGACGCTTTAATATTATCTGCAAAATGCGTTAATTCTTTTTCAGGCTGGTCAGTTTTTAATGCTTCAAA
>CAZOYR010000117.1:0-7997 GCA_964584105.1 uncultured Alteromonas sp. | reverse complement strand
TAATTAAGGTCAACAATAAGCCCAACCAGTACCTGATTATCTTCAGCATGATAGAGATAACTGCCACCGGTAGCGTCATCTAACGGCCAGCCTGCAGAATGCACTACCAGACCGGGTTGGTGTTTAGACGGGTCGATATCCCAGACTTCCTTAAAACCAATAGCATAGTGCTGCGGGCTGGCATCTTTATCCAGTTCAAATTTCTCAATCAGGCTTTTACCTAAATGCCCACGAGACCCCTCAGCAAAGATTGTATACTTTGCTTTTAAATCCATACCGGGCATATAGCTGTCTTTTTTCTCACCATCTGCGCCAATACCCATATCGCCAATGGCTACACCGCCTACGCTACCGTCTTCATTATAGATGATATCTGCAGCGGCAAAGCCCGGAAAGACTTCTACACCCAATTCTTCTGCCTGCTGTGCCAGCCAGCGACAGACGTTACCCATCGACACAATATAGTTACCATCATTGTGCATTGTTTTAGGCGTCATCCAGTTAGGAAGCTTGCGCGCCGAGGTCGCATCGTTGAACAGATATATATCATCCGCAGTAACGGGGGTGTTAAGCGGCGCGCCTTTTTCCTTCCAGTCAGGAAAGAGCTCATTTAAAGCGCGAGGTTCAAATACCGCGCCGGATAAAATATGCGCGCCGACTTCAGAGCCTTTCTCCACGACGCAGACCATGAGCTCCTGCCCGGCATCATTAGCAAGTTGCATGAGTCGACATGCTGTTGCCAGACCGGCCGGTCCGGCACCAACGATGACAACGTCAAACTCCATTGATTCACGTTCCATGGGTGGCTCCTTAAAATTCATTGTTATAGTGCACTATAGGTGAAACAAATAATGCCACGTGTCAAAAAGTTGTAAATTAATTGTCGCCCCGAAAGGTAATGCAGGTTGACGTTTACGTCAACAGGAAGTAGATTGCAGCATAGTTTACGTTAACGTAAAGCAAGTTTGCTTCAATGTATACTCTACGTTAATGCAGGGTAAACCTTTATCGGTCCATCAACCATATAAAGAGGCTGATGATATCAAGACAGGGTGGTACATCACCGGCTAACTCAAATTTTGAGGTAACAAATGAAAATACTTGTACCAGTCAAACGTGCAATTGACTACAACGTGAAGGTACGGGTTAAAGCCGATAATTCCGGCGTTGACCTGACCAATGCAAAAATGGCGATTAATCCATTTTGTGAAATCGCTGTTGAAGAAGCGGTTAAATTAAAAGAGCAGGGTGTAGCTTCAGAAGTCGTGGTGGTTTCTATCGGTGATAAAAGCTGCCAGGAACAGATTCGTACTGCCTTAGCACTGGGCGCTGATCGCGGCATCCAAATAGATACGGATGAAAAACTGGATTCTTTGCAGGTTGCTAAATTGCTTAGCAAACTGGTAGAAAAAGAATCGCCAGAGCTGGTTATTCTGGGCAAACAAAGTATCGATTCAGATAACAACCAGACGGGCCAGATGTTGGCAGCTCTTACTGGCATGCCACAAGGCACTTTTGCGTCCAAGGTCGATATTGACGGGCAAAAAGTCAGCGTAACACGCGAAATTGATGGCGGCCTGCAAACGGTTCAGCTTGACCTGCCTGCGGTCGTTACTACCGATTTACGCTTGAACGAACCTCGCTATGCGTCGCTACCCAATATTATGAAGGCTAAGCGTAAGCCGTTAGATGTCATGTCAGCATCAGACTTTGGTGTGGACTTAACATCAAAAGTGAAAACACTGAAGGTTACGCCTCCGCCGCAACGCGAAGGTGGTATTAAGGTAGAG
Source organism: uncultured Alteromonas sp. (assembly GCA_964584105.1). GTDB lineage: Bacteria > Pseudomonadota > Gammaproteobacteria > Enterobacterales > Alteromonadaceae > Alteromonas. The sequence goes on along the minus strand of CAZOYR010000117.1, from coordinate 6,207 downwards.
AACGTTGCCGAGCTGGTAGATAAGCTTAAGAACGAAGCGAAGGTGATCTGATGACAGTATTAGTTTATGCAGAACATGATAATAATGAGCTCAAAGGCGATACCGCCAAGCTGATCAATGCTGCAAGCAAAATGGGCGGTGATATCCACGTACTGGTGGCGGGTTCAGATTGTGCCGGCATCGCTGAATCAGCGGCAAAAATTGATGGTGTTGCAAAAGTTATCGTAACGGATAATGAGGCATATGGTCATCAACTGGCTGAAAATATTGCGGATCTTGTGGTTGAGCTGGGCAAAGATTATGACCACATTGTGGCCAGCGCTTCTACCACAGGTAAAAACTTTATGCCGCGTGTGGCGGCTCTGCTGGATGTTGCCCAAATCTCAGACATCATAAGTGTAGAATCTGCCGATACCTTTACACGGCCGATTTATGCCGGGAATGCGATAGCGACAGTACAGTCTGAAGACGCTATCAAGGTAATAACCGTTCGCGCGGCATCGTTTGATGCAGCAGGGCAGGGCAATGATGCCACGGTAGAAACACTGGATGTGGTTAAAACGTCTGAAAAATCCAGCTTTGTCGGTGAGGAACTCACTGAGTCAGAGCGCCCTGAACTGACCGCTGCTGATATCGTCATATCAGGTGGTCGCGGCATGCAAAATGGTGAAAATTTCTCTTTGCTTGAAGGTATCGCGGATAAACTCGGCGCTGCAATCGGTGCATCGCGCGCCGCGGTGGATGCGGGCTTTGTTCCTAACGATATGCAGGTTGGTCAGACCGGTAAAATTGTTGCGCCGCAACTTTATATCGCGGTTGGTATTTCCGGTGCTATCCAGCATTTGGCCGGCATGAAAGATTCGAAAGTCATTGTTGCTATCAACAAAGATGAAGAAGCCCCGATTTTTCAGGTGGCGGACTATGGTTTGGTAGGCGACTTGTTTGATGTACTACCTGAACTGGAAAAGTCTTTGTAGAGACACTGTTTACGACAGGTATGTGAATTAAAAAAGGGCTGTGTTTACAGCCCTTTTTTTGTTCAGACTGACACGACCGAATTGTCATCGCTGCTCACTGGCGAGGGGGCATAGGCATCTGCCTGCCAATCGTTTTGCCAGTGCCCGTTATCCAGTAAATACCGGAATGCATACTGCTTATCTTTTTCCAGCGTAAGTGTCTGCGTAAAGTCACCATTTTTCAAATGACGCATGGGGGAGACTGATTCATCCCAGTGGTTAAAATCACCGACCAGTTTTACAGAAGACGCTTCGCCTGCTTCCTGCGCTTTTAAGCGAAAGGTCACCTTGCACACAGGTTTGGATTTCAAATATTGCTTGGAAAGACTCATTATCGTGCTCTTTTGAAAGTGTGTTGAACAAAAATCCAACACTAAGTTAAGCGTAATTTTTATTATCTTCAAGCCCGATTTTTTTCATTTACCCAAAGTAATAAATGCACGCCCAATGAGACTGTAAGCTTTGTAACAGTTTTGGCCGGTGCCGACACATCTGGTCATATTTATTAACAGTTTTCCCCGCGCGTAACTGGCTTATTCGCGGTACACTTCGACATTAATAATTCTAAGATCAGGTAATTAGGCTGTCATAACAAAATGATAAACCAGCGAATTACCGTAAAAATCCATGTTGTGAAGGGATCTGCATGAACAAATCATCTTTGGTAAAAACACTTCTGCCCGTCATTATTTTGTTGGGGGCGGCGATCGTTGCGGTGGTCCTGATTGCCAGTAAAAAGCCACCGGAGAAAAAGCCGGCAGAGACAAAAGCGTTTTTGGTGGATGCACAGCAAGTCAGTCGTGAATCGGTACAATTTGCAGTTGAAACTCAGGGCAATGTCCTGCCTCAGAATCAAACTGATATCAGCGCGCAGGTTAGCGGCAGAGTGGCAGAACTGTCAGAGGTTTTTGTGGCTGGTGGCATGTTCGAAAAAGGGGATGTACTGGTTACGCTTGAACAATATGACTATGAAACCGAACTTAAACTGGCTGAAGCAGAGCTTGCTCAGGCGCAGGCAGCGCTGACCGAAGAGTTGGCGCGTGGTGAGGTTGCCAGACAGGAATGGCAGTCTGTAAACTCAATGGCGCCCCCGGAGCTTGGTTTGCGCAAACCGCAACTTGCCAGGGAGCAGGCAAATGTAAAGGCTGCTCTTGCCAAACTGGAGCGTGCCAAGCGTAACCTTGATCGTACGCAGATTCGTGCGCCATATAACGGGCTCGTCGTCAGCCGTGATGTGGATATTGGTCAATTTGTTTCTGTCGGTATGCAAATCGGCACGCTCTATAGTACTGATGTTGCTGAGGTGCGGTTGCCGGTTGCAGACAGTGACATGGCGTTTATCGATTTGGAACGTGGTTTTCAGCAAAAGGATAACGTCGTACTTCAGGCCAGAGTCAATGGAGTCAGACATCAGTGGCATGCTGATTTAGTCAGAAGCGAAGGCGTGCTGGATTCTGCCAGTCGTGTCAGTTATGTCGTTGCCCGGGTCGAAGACCCCTACAATCGTGGTGCGCAGCAAAATGAGGATATGCCATTGCGGTTTGGTCAGTTTGTTCAGGCAAATATTTCAGCCGGACAGTCTCGAGACCTGTTTGTGTTACCGCGCAGTATCCTGAGACTGGATCAGACCGTCCTCACGGTAAACAATGACAATGAATTACATATAACACCGGTTGATGTAGCCAGGACGAATGCAGAAAAAGTTTATATTTCGGCAGGCCTCAAAGAGGGCGATAAAGTGATTATGAGCGCTGTGCCTAACCCCTTTGAGGGAATGAAAGTGCGTCTGTCCGGTGAGGAAAATAATTCCCCGAACCTCGGTGAAAACGATAAACCCGACACGTCCGAAAAGGTCGAGGTAGGAGCGCAGGCAGATGAGTAAGATTGATACCCATAAAGGCATTATCGCGTGGTTTGCACGCAATAATGTTGCATCTAACCTGCTGATGTGGATTCTGCTTATCGGTGGTGTCATCTCCGTTTTCACGATTCAAAAGCAGATATTCCCGCCCATAGAAGTCAATGTAATTAACGTTCGCGTACCGTATCTTGGCGCGGCGCCGCAAGAAGTTGAAGAAGGCGTTATTCTTAAGGTTGAAGAGGCAATAGAAAATCTTGATGGCATAAAGAAAGTGACGTCAACCGCTTCAGAAGGTATGGGAACGGTCAGCATCGAAGTTGAAGAGAGCTACGATGTACAAGATGTTCTGGACGAGGTGAAAGTACAGGTTGATGCAATCCCCAGCTTTCCTGCCAATACAGAAAAGCCGGTTATTTATCGTCAGAAGATGCAGTCAGATGTTATCTGGGTTTCGGTATACGGCGACGCCAATGAACGCGAACTTAAAGAGTTTGCCAAAACGATTCGTGATGATATTGCCAATCTGAGTGGCATTTCCAATGTCGATATTGTTGGTGCGCGGGATTACGAAGTTTCTATTGAATTGTCTGAAGAAGATCTGCAAAAGTACAATCTGACATTTTCCGAAGTGGTGTCGTTGGTTAGGCAATCGAGCGTTGACTTACCCGGCGGCTCTATCCGAACGGATAACGGCGATATTTTGCTGCGAACCAAGGGCCAGGCCTACACCGGTTATGACTTTTCGCAGATCACGTTACTGACAAGCACTGATGGTACACGAGTCCGTCTTGGCGATGTAGCCATCATCAATGATGGCTTTGTCGAGGATAATCGTTTTGCGTATTTTGATGGTAAACCGTCAGTCAGTATGCGGGTTAAAGCCGTGGGTGATCAGAATGCGCTGGAGATTGCCGAACAGGTCAATGCTTATATCAAAGAAGCAAAACCGACATTTCCGGCCCATCTGTATGCTGATACATGGGGCGACTCGTCATTTTATCTGAACGACCGGCTCAATATGATGCTGGAAAACATGGGCTTCGGTGCCTTACTTGTCTTCATTGTATTGTCACTGTTTTTACGGGTTAAACTGGCATTCTGGGTGATATGGGGATTACCGGTATGTTTTCTCGGGGCTATTTTTGTTATGCCGATGGAATTTATCGGTGTCTCAATAAACCTGTTAAGTCTTTTTGCTTTCATACTGGTACTGGGCATCGTGGTGGACGATGCCATCATTATGGGTGAGTCGGCGTACACTGAAATAGATAAAAAAGGGCACACAACGGACAACGTCATTGCCGGGGTGAAGCGTGTTGCAATGCCTGCAACGTTCGGGGTGCTGACAACCATCGCTGCGTTTACCCCTATGTTGATGGTGTCGGGGCCGTTTGGGGTTATCTGGCAATCCATAGGCTGGGTGGTCATTATCTGTCTGATCTTCTCGCTGATTGAGTCAAAATTGATTTTGCCGGCGCACCTGGTTCATATGAACCTTAAGCCTCACGATCCTGACAAGCTCAATGCGTTTCAGCGTTTCAGAAACTTTTTCAGCGAAGGCATAAAAGTATTTGTGCAAAAGCGTTATGCGCCTTTTCTGGCTAAAGCAGTACGCAATCGCTACACCACGCTGGCCACCTTTATCGCGCTGCTTATTATCACAGCAGGCTTATTCGCAGGCGGTATCGTACGCTTCGTGTTCTTCCCTAATGTTCCCAGTGACTTTATGTCCGCCAGTTTTGAACTGGAGCCAGGCTCTTCCATTGCGCAACGGGACCAGACACTGCAAAGCATGCTCAATGCCATGCACCGCATGGACAAAAATATTGAGCAAGAGTCAGGAAATGGTGTGATCAAACACGCTATTGCATTCGATAACGGTAACACTGGCGGTGAAATATTTGTTGAGTTGTCTAAGGGCGAGACCCGCGAACTGCCGGATTATGAAATTCATCAGCGCTGGCGTGAGCAGATGCCTGAAATTGCAGGTGTAAAAACCCTGAATATCGGTGGTGGTGGCGGATTTGGCGGGCCGGACCTGAGCTTTGAATTCACCTCGTCCGATACCGCGGCTTTGCAATCTGCTGCGCAGGCGCTCAAAGATCGCCTGTCAGACTATGATGGCGTCAGTGATATCAATGACTCGTTTGCCGGCGGCAGTGATGAAATTCAGCTGTCTACCACCGCCCAGGCAGATGCTCTGGGTATAAGTTTGCAGCAATTGGGTCAGCAGGTGCGCTATGGATTTTATGGGGCGGAGGTTCAGCGCGTCCAGCGTGACGATGAAGAAGTCAAAGTGATGGTGCGCTACCCCGAAGAAAAGCGTACATCTGTCGAGCATCTTCAGGATATGCGGGTACGCGCACCCACCGGTGAGGCGATTCCGTTTGAAGAGGTCGGGGAAATTTCACTGGGTGAAGGCTTCTCGTCAATCATTCGTGTCGACGGCAGTCGCTCAATTACGGTCACTGCAAAAGTGGACAAAGCACTGCTTGATCCCGGTGAGGTAACCCGGGATGTGGTAATGACAGAGATCCCGGCAATCATGGAGCGTCATCCACAGGTTAATTTCCAGTTACAAGGAAATTCAAAAGAGCAACAGGAAGCCCTGTTTAGTATGTTCCAGGGGCTGCTATTTGCACTTTTTGCAATTTATGCATTGCTGGCAATCCCGCTGCGTTCATATTCGCAGCCCTTTATCATAATGGCAGTGATTCCATTCGGGGTCGTGGGCGCTATTGTCGGGCATTTGGTGTTAGGAATGGCGGTAAGCTCATTGTCACTGTGCGGGATCATTGCATTGTCCGGCGTGGTGGTGAATGACAGCCTGATCATGGTCGATTTTGTTAATCGTGCCAGAGCAGAGGGACATCGTTTGATTGATGCCGCTATCAGTGCAGGCACGCAGCGGTTTCGTCCTATCATTCTGACATCACTGACGACGTTTATGGGATTGATGCCCATTGTGTTTGAGCGAAGCCTGCAAGCCCAAATCGTTATTCCTATGGCAATATCGCTGGCGTTCGGTATCTTGTTTGCTACCGTCATTACACTTTTACTGGTGCCGGCACTTTATCTGATTCTGGATGATGCTCGCGGGTTGTTCAGAAAGAAAAAGCCAGTACAGCCAGAGCAAAGTGCTCAGCCAAATCATCTAGTTGAAGAGTCCTGAGCAACAGGTATTTAAAAACACTTCCCCCGGGAGGTGTTTTTTTTTGCTCTGCGGCAACCCGTTGCTTCAGCATTATAGAAAACAGCCCGGATCAGACAGGCTTATGCAGTGCTTTATCCGGCAAGGTTTAGTATTTAAGTCAGCAAGTAGGTAGTAAC
>CAZOYR010000116.1:0-9574 GCA_964584105.1 uncultured Alteromonas sp. | reverse complement strand
TATCAAATCGTTAAGTGCTTCCGTGATGAAGATTTACGGGCAGACCGTCAGCCAGAATTTACCCAAATCGATTTGGAAACCACCTTTCTGGATGCCGACGGCGTGATGCAAATCACAGAAGGCATGATCCGCGATTTGTTCATGAAAATGTTAGATGTGGATTTAGGTGACTTCCCGCGTATGACATACGCAGAAGCGATGCAGCGCTACGGCAGTGATAAGCCGGACCTGCGTAACCCGCTTGAGCTTGTGGACGTGGCAGATTTGCTGAAAACCGTTGAGTTTAAGGTCTTCAGTGGCCCGGCAAATGATGACAAGGGCCGTGTGGCCGTTATCCGTGTACCTGGCGGTGCCAGCATGTCTCGCAAACAGATTGACGAGTACACAAAGTTTGCCGGCATCTATGGCGCCAAAGGTCTGGCGTGGATAAAAATTAACGAAACGGCACACGGTCAGGAAGGGTTGCAATCGCCGATCCTGAAGTTCCTGAGCGAAGATATCACTGATGCGATCATCGCGCGTACCGGCGCAGCGCAGGGCGATATTCTGTTGTTTGGTGCAGATAGTGCAACGGTTGTTACCGAAGCAATGGGCGCATTACGTCTCAAGCTGGGCGAAGACTTCGATCTGCTGGAAGGTGACTGGAAACCGCTGTGGGTGGTCGACTTCCCGATGTTTGAAGAAGCAGACGGTCAGATGCATGCATTGCATCACCCGTTCACAGCCCCACGTGGTGTTGATGCGCAGGAATTAATTGCTAATCCGTCAGAGGCGCTTTCCGATGCCTACGACATGGTACTTAACGGTGTTGAATTAGGCGGTGGCTCGGTCCGTATTCACGATCAGCAAATGCAGCAGGCGGTATTCACGGTGCTCGGCATTGACGAGGAAGAAGCGAAAAATAAATTTGGCTTCCTGTTAGAAGCGCTGCAATTTGGTGCGCCACCTCACGCCGGATTGGCCTTTGGCCTTGATCGTTTGGTTATGTTGATGACCGGCGCGACCTCTATTCGTGATGTAATGGCTTTCCCGAAAACCACCACTGCGGCGTGCCCGTTAACGGATGCGCCAAGTCCGGCAAATCCTCAGCATCTGGCCGATCTTGCCATTGATGTAGTTAAAAAAAGCGCTGACTAAATGTCGTTAAAGCGACCTGAGTCAGTACTGGTGGTGCTGTACGATTTGCAGCACCGCGTGCTTGTTATGCAACGTAACGATGATGCTGATTTCTGGCAGTCGGTCACCGGCACCATAGAGGCCGGTGAAACCGCTTTGCAAACTGCGTATCGCGAGGTAGCCGAAGAAACCGGGCTGCAACTAAAGCCAGATGAGCAGGCTATTGTGGATCAACAAACCACCAACTTATTTAAAATCCGCGAAAAATGGCTGCACCGCTACCCGCCGGGTACACGTTATAACCGGGAGCACGTTTTCACTGCTCAGGTAAACAGCGATACGACATTAACCCTCACTGAACATTCAGCGTACGAATGGCTGCCAAAAGCAGAAGCATTATCGCGACTGTGGTCGCAAACCAATGTTGAAGCTGTTGAGACATTTGTGCCGGAAGCAAAATAATGATAATACTGGGTATAGATCCAGGTTCTCGCATTACCGGCTACGGCCTGATTGCCCGAAAGCAGGGTAAACTGGTGTATGTTGGCAGTGGTTGCATCAGGCTTAAGGCAGAACAGTTGCCTGAACGTCTGGCGCAAATCTACACAAGCGTCAGCGAGATTATCCGCCAGTACCAGCCACAACAATTCGCTATTGAGCAGGTTTTCATGGCGCGAAATCCGGATTCGGCGTTAAAGCTGGGGCAGGCTCGTGGTGCTGCTATCGTGGCGGCAACACAGGCCACGCTGCCGGTAGCGGAATACTCAGCGCGCCAAATTAAGCAGGCTGTGGTGGGCAAGGGAAGTGCTGAGAAAACGCAGGTACAACATATGGTCAGACATTTACTGGATTTGCCCGGCACACCGCAGGCTGATGCAGCCGATGCACTGGCAGTGGCTTTATGTCACGCACATTCAGAACAAAGTTTAGTTAAGCTGGCGGGGCAGGCGCGTAAAACGGTCCGCGGCCGGCTCCGGTAAGAGGTAAAAGGTAAGCAGTATGATAGGTCAGATCCGCGGTACGTTGCTCGAAAAACAACCCCCTGAAATTGTGGTCGATGTAGCGGGCATTGGTTATGAAATACAGATGCCGATGACCAGCTTTTATCAGCTTCCCGCCGCCGGTGAGCAAGTCACTGTTTATACCCATTTTGTGGTCAGAGAAGATGCCCAGTTATTGTTTGGCTTTGCCGATAAAATGGAGCGGGGATTGTTTCGTGAGCTTATTAAAGCCAATGGCGTGGGCCCGAAACTGGGACTGACGATTCTGTCAGGCATGTCAGCCAGCCAATTTTTAAGCGCAGTACAACATGAAGATGTCAGCGCGCTGGTGGCAATGCCGGGTATTGGCAAGAAAACGGCGGAACGACTGGTGGTTGAACTTAAAGATCGTCTGGCTAAATTTGGCAAAGCGCAGGATATGTCGCTGCCCACCTTGCCCATGGATGAATCACCCGGACAGACTATCGTGCCGGTCAATGATGTCAGGGAAGAAGCGGCCAGCGCGCTGGTCTCGTTAGGGTATAAACCGGCTCAGGCAAGCAAGATGGTGGCAGGGGTATACCAGGATAAGATGGACAGCGAAGCGGTCATTCGTGAAGCCTTAAAAGCGGCACTGTAAACAGGATTATCTTATGATTGAAGCTGATCGTTTAATTGACGCTACAGCCAGTGCTGATGAAGATGTCATCGACCGGGCCATCCGTCCTAAAATGCTGGATGACTATACCGGACAGCAACATGTTCGTAAGCAAATGGAAATTTTCATCCAGGCGGCGAGAAATCGTGACGACGCGCTTGACCACTTATTAATTTTTGGTCCTCCTGGGTTAGGCAAAACAACATTAGCTAATATCGTAGCGAATGAAATGGATGTCAGTATTAAAACGACATCCGGGCCGGTACTGGAAAAAGCCGGTGACCTGGCCGCGCTGCTGACCAATCTGGAGCGCAACGATGTGTTATTCATTGATGAGATTCATCGCTTGAGTCCTGTAGTCGAAGAAATTTTGTATCCGGCGATGGAAGACTATCAGCTGGATATTATGATTGGTGAAGGGCCTGCTGCACGCTCAATCAAGCTTGACCTGCCACCTTTCACGTTGATTGGTGCGACCACCCGGGCTGGATCGTTAACATCACCCCTGCGTGACAGGTTTGGCATTGTGCAGCGGCTGGAATTTTATTCGGTGAAGGATTTGACCACTATTATCAGTCGCAGTGCGCATTATCTTAATCTGGAGATGGATGAAGGCGGAGCACTGGAAGTTGCGCGTCGTTCCCGGGGTACGCCGCGCATTGCAAACCGCTTATTGCGTCGGGTACGGGACTTTGCTCAAATTAAGGCAGATGGCCACGTCACGGCTGACATTGCGGCATCGGCGCTGGATATGCTGGATGTAGATAAAGAAGGCTTTGACTACATGGACAGAAAGCTGCTGCTGGCCATCATTGAAAAATTTGATGGTGGACCGGTCGGGCTGGACAATCTTGCTGCGGCCATTGGCGAAGAAAAAGAAACTATTGAGGATGTCATTGAGCCTTTTTTGATTCAGCAAGGTTTTTTGCAACGCACACCGCGAGGCAGAATTGTTCAGCAGCGTGCGTTTTTGCACTTTGGTTTTCCCATAGAAGCGCCCTGACAGGCGCTTTTGTATTTTATTGCGGGCATAAAAAAAGCCCGCTCAAGTGAACGGGCCAAAACAACAAGTGTTGAAGGAAATAAATCCAGGGAACTCATGTCTAACAGGAGAAAAACTCAACCATCAGGCTGTTTGCCGTGATGTCTGTGTGACAGATGACGCGCATTATAAGCGAGATCTGAATTCCCTCAACTGAGGAAAATTATTTTTTCAGATTAGAATTTTTAATCTGTTAACTGCCTGTTATAAATTCTTGTTATTCTCATTAAATGTCTACAAAATATGGGGCTCTGGGCTTATCAGTCTGGCTGTTTTTAAAGCGGCTTATCGCTTTTTAGTAACTGCTAGCTATTAATTTTATTTGGTTGGAAAGAATAACTATGCACGAATGGCCAGTGAGGGTGTACTACGAGGATACTGATGCCGGTGGAATCGTCTATTATGCGAATTATCTGAAGTTTTTCGAGCGGGCACGCACAGAGTGGCTGCGCGAACTGGGCTATGACCAGGATGTGCTATTGGAACAATCCGTGGCTTTTGTCGTCAAAAAGGTCGAAATGAATAACTATGCGCCTGCCCGTTTTAATCAGTTGTTGAGTATTAATACGCAGATTGTAGAATTGAAAGGCGCTAGTCTGGTGTTTCACCAGAAAATAAAAAATGAAAGCGGTGACCTGTTGGTCGACGCTGATATTAGGGTAGCGTGCGTGGATCAGGTCAAAATGAAGGCCAGAAAAATACCACGCACATTATTAGGGGATTTATCGCGTGGAATCTGATTTAACCTTTATTGGTTTATTCTTGCAGGCCAGCTTTGTTGTTCAGCTGGTTATGTTGTTACTAATGGGCGTTTCCGTGGCCTCCTGGACTTTTATATTCCAGCGGACAAAGGCACTGAAAGCAGCGCAAACCGAAATGCGCCAGTTTGAAGATAAGTTCTGGTCTGGCGCTGACCTGAATCGTCTTTATCAGGAGCTGTCAGCGCGCTCCAACCTGACGGGTATGTCTGCAATATTTTGTGCCGGCTTCAAAGAGTTTGTTCGTCTTCGCAAAGGCAATACTGCCGTTAACGGAATTGTTGACGGGACATACCGGGCGATGCGGGTAAGAATGTCCCGCGAGGTCGAAGGGCTGGAAAACCATCTTCCTTTTCTTGCAACAGCCGGTTCCATTAGCCCCTATATTGGTCTGTTTGGCACCGTCTGGGGGATCATGAATGCCTTTATTGCACTGGGTGAAGTTCAGCAGGCAACATTGGCAATGGTCGCGCCGGGTATTGCAGAGGCGCTGATTGCAACGGCGATTGGTCTGTTCGCCGCGATTCCGGCGGTTATTGCCTATAACCGGTTCAGCAACAAGGTTGAAAAAATGGAGAATAATTACGGCAACTTTATGGAAGAGTTTTCGGCCATTCTGCATCGCCAGGCGGTTGCGGCTCAGCATCAGCAAGCCAGCTGATAACCATTATTCATCCAGGAGTTAAGCATGTATATACGCAAACGCCGCCGGCCGGTGTCTGAAATCAATGTGGTGCCTTACATTGATGTCATGCTGGTGTTACTGATTATCTTCATGGTAACTGCACCATTGATATCGCAAGGGGTAAAAGTTGATTTACCTAAGGCAAGTGCCCAACCCATCGAGCAGGAAGATGTGCCACCATTGATTGCGTCAGTGGATGTCGAAGGTAAGTTTTATCTCAATGTCGGCGATTCGCAAGAAAGCCCTATTGCGGGTGATGAGTTGGCAGCAATTGTGCAGGAGCAATTAAAGCAGACGCCGAACACCCCGGTGGTGGTCAAGGGCGATGGTAAAGTTGCTTACGATAAAGTGATAGAACTGATGGTCTTGCTGCAAAATGCGGGTGTGCCTTCGGTAGGTTTAATGACTGATCCGGTCGAGTCCTGACAGCATGCCCAAGAAAAGACCCTCATTTTTTAATAAGGCGCGTTGGCCGGACGATAAAACAGCACTGTATAAGTCACTTGGGATCCATGCAGCCATCGCTGCGGTGTTGCTTATCAGCGTCAGTTTTTCACCCGAGCCATTGCCTTCGCCTGCGCCCAGCCAGCCCGTAATCAAAGCAACTTTTATTGATGCTCAGGCGATTGCTGATAAGCAGAAAGCTGAGGCAGAAGCAAAAGCCCAGGCAGAGGCAGAAGCACAGCGCAAGCGAGACGCTGCCGAGGCGGCGCGGCGTGCGGAAGCTGAACGTCAGCGCCGTATCAATGCTGAACGTGCAGCCAAGGCTGCAGAGCAGAAGCGGGCAGAAGAAGCCAAACGACAGAAAGAGCTGGAACGTTTAGCGGTACAAAAGGCCAAAGAACGTAAGGAAAGGGAGGCGCGTGAGCGCGCCGAAGCCGAGCGTAAACGTAAGCAAGCGCAGGAAAAAGCAGAACAGGAAAGGCTGGAGCGCGAGCAGCGAGAGGCGGAGCAGGCCGCGCAGAGACAGCGCCGCCGTCAGCAGGTCCTGTCTGAAACGGATCGATATAAGGCAATGATTCAACAAACTATTGTCAGAAACCTGTACAACGACTCTGCCTACGAAGGAAAACAGTGCCGGCTGAATATTCGACTGGCGACAACCGGCTTTGTAACGCAGGTGCAGACATTAAGTGGCGACCCGGCGCTTTGCCGGGCGGCAGAGGCAGCGGTCAGGCGGCCTGATAAATTACCCATGTCTGATGAACCAGATGTGTACCAGGAACTTAAAGATATAAACTTAACGGTGGAACTGTAGTGATTAAAAAGACAATGCGATTATGGTTGGCTGCGGCACTGGTGCTTATCACCACGGGTGCCAATGCCTCGCTGGAAATTGTAATTACCGAAGGTGTCGATAATGCACGTCCCATCGGCGTAGTGCCCTTCAGCTGGAAAGGTAATGGTGAGCTTCCCGGCGAACTGGCGTCAGTGGTACGCGCTGATTTAATGCGAAGCGGGAAGTTTAACCCCATGGCCCCCGATGAGATGCCTCAGTATCCTGCAACCGCAAATGATGTGAGTTATTCTGGCTGGGCAGGCAAAGGGATTGATACGCTTCTGGTTGGTAGTATTGAGCAGCAGGGCGGTAACCGCTATAAAGTCAGCTACGAGCTGATTGATGTCCTCAGAGGCCAGGCAACGGGCGGCAAGCGCGGCAACGACCATGTTATTGTTAAGCGCGAAGCTGTTATCAATGCATCAGACTTTCGCCAGTACGCGCACCGTATTTCTGATGTGGTGTATGAAGAGCTAACCGGACAGCGTGGCGCATTTTTAACGCGCATCGCCTATGTCGTGGTTAAGGACCGTAAAACCAATAAACTGCCTTACCAACTTGTTATTTCAGATTATGACGGTGAGAACGAAACCCGCTTATTGTCTTCACCTGAACCGTTGATGTCACCATCATGGTCACCCGATGGTGAAAAGTTGACGTATGTCAGCTTTGAAAACAAGCGTCCGCAAATTTTCATTCAGGACATCTACACCATGAAGCGCGAACGGATGACGGATTTCCCCGGTATCAATGGCGCACCGGTATTTTCTCCGGACGGTAAAAAACTGGCGATGGTTTTGTCAAAAGATGGTAATCCTGAAGTTTATGTCATGGATATTGCATCTAAAGAGCTACGCCGAATTACCCGCAACCGGGCGATTGATACTGAACCTTCCTGGTCACCCGATGGAAAGAGCTTAATATTTAGCTCTGAACGGGGTGGTAAACCTCAGATTTATCGCGTAAATTTAAGTACAGGTAAAGTTAGACGTCAGACTTTTGATGGAGAACAGAACTTAGGTGCGACAATTACGCCTGATGGCAAAGAGATGGTGTTGGTTAACCAGACCAAAGGAGACTATCGCATTGCACGTCAGGGGTTAGAGGACGGATCTATTCAGGTGCTCACCAGAACCTATCTGGACGAGTCGCCCAGTATCGCGCCTAACGGAAGCATGATAATTTATAGCACCTTGCACAATGGTACGCAGGTATTATCCTTAGTGTCATTGGACGGTCGCTTTAAGGCAAGGTTACCAGCCTCAGACGGCCAGGTTAAGTCGCCGAGTTGGTCACCATTTTTGTTTTAACGAAATAGATTAATTATAAAAAACGATAAGGAATTAAGAGGATGCAACTTAATAAAGTAATGAGAAGCTTCGTTATCGCCTTACCAGTGGTGACCATGATGGCTTGTTCATCTGGCCCGAGTGAGGAAGAGCTTGCCGCAGAGCGTAACCGTGTTGCTCAGGAACAGGCTGAAGCAGAACGCCAGGCACGCGAAGCTGAAGAACAGCGCGTACAGGCTGAAGCTGCGCAACGTATGCAGCGTCAGGAAGAAATGGTTCAGGAGCAACTTGAAGCACTGAAAGAAGAGCAAACGGTATACTTCGACTTTGACCGTTCAACGATCAAATCTGAGTTCCGTGAAATTCTGGATAAGCACGCAGAGTTTCTAGTTCAGAACCCAGACCAGGAAGTGGTTATCGAAGGTCACACTGACAGCCGTGGTACGCCAGAATACAACATTGCTCTGGGCGAGCGTCGTGCCCAGGCGGTTGAAACGTATCTGATGAACGCTGGTGTTAGCAGCGACCAGGTATCGACTGTTTCTTACGGTGAAGAAAAACCAGCTGTGATGGGCTCAACCGAGTACGCGATGGCTCAAAACCGTCGTGGCGTGGTCGTTTATCAATAATGCGTCCTTCCTTGCTTAGTAAAGCGTTTCTAAGCGGTGCCTGCGGCACCGCTTTCGTTGTTTCTGCAGCAGCGATGGCTCAGGCACCTGTCTATGATGTCAATAATTCAGGCACTGCTGAGCTGGAAAAGCGTATCACCGTCCTTGAGAGAATGGTGGACAGCCGCACCGAGATGCAACATCGATTGCAGCAGCAAATCGATACCATGCAGGGTGAGATTGACCAGCTTCGTGGATCCGTTGAGGTGCACACCAATCAGCTCGAGAAAGTTCTTGAACGCCAGCGTGAACTGTATCTGGAAATTGATAAGCGCGTAGAAGCGCTCAAACAGTCTTCCGGTCAGCAAGGCGGTAATAGTAGCCGGTCATCGTCGTCTTCCGAATCGTCTGACAATACGTCAGCCTCATCGTCAGCGGACAACTCGTCTTCGCCATCAATGAGTGAAGATGAAGCGTACGACAACGCCGTGAACCTAATCCTGAAATCCAGAGAGTACGATAAAGCTATCCCTGCTTTTCGCTCGTTTATTGAGGATTACCCCAACAGCCAGTATGCAGCGAATGCACATTATTGGTTGGGGCAATTACTGTTTAATAAGCGTGAATGGGCTCAGGCAGAGGAGCAATTCATTCAGGTCGTGGAGCGATACACCAAATCCAGCAAGCGTGCCGAGGCAATGGTGAAGCTGGGAGTCATTGCACAGCGTCAGGGTGATAACGGGACAGCCAGGGATTACTTTAATCGGGTTATCTCCGATTATCCGAATTCGTCTGCCAAGCGTTTGGCTGAGTCGAAACTGGATAGTCTGTAAAATTAAGAAAGTCTCATTTAGCAGAGACTTTCTTAATTTTGATATGCAAAGACGCGCTTAATTTTTTAATTTCGTCTAATAATATCAGGCCTTAATAATCAGTATTTATGAGGCTTTGCGGTGAATTATTGATAGTATTGATGTAGTTTTGACCACTTGATGTTGTTTTTGCTAAAAAAACCAAATAAAACGGCATTTAGGGTTGCACCCCATCAGGAAATGAGTATTATATGCCGCCGTTGCCACAGACAGGCAACAACCAGAAAGTGACGGGTCGTTAGCTCAGTTGGTAGAGCAGTTGACTTTTAATCAATTGGTCGCTGGTT
>CAZOYR010000115.1:0-9609 GCA_964584105.1 uncultured Alteromonas sp. | reverse complement strand
ATGATACACGTTCGCATTGGTCTGTGGCAGGTTCTTACTGACTACATTAAATCAGTTAAAGTGCGCGCATTGTTGCAATGGATTCTGAACCTGATTGCATTTGCGTATGTTTTAATTGGCCTGTTCGTTCTGTGGGGTGTGTAATATGAGTTTACCAGTACATGAATTTGACGCCATCGTGATTGGCGCCGGTGGTGCAGGTATGCGTGCTGCACTACAAATTTCGCAATCAGGCAAGTCCTGTGCGCTTTTGTCTAAAGTATTTCCAACGCGCTCGCACACTGTTTCTGCACAGGGTGGTATTACTGTAGCGCTGGGCAATTCCCATGAAGATAACTGGGAATGGCATATGTATGACACGGTGAAAGGTTCCGATTACATCGGTGACCAGGATGCAATCGAATATATGTGTGAGACAGGCCCTAAAGCCATCCTTGAGATGGAGAATATGGGGCTGCCATTTTCCCGTTTCGAAAATGGTAAAGTTTATCAGCGTCCTTTCGGTGGCCAGTCCAAAAATTTTGGTGGTGAACAGGCCGCGCGTACCGCTGCAGCAGCTGACCGTACCGGTCACGCGCTATTGCATTTGCTTTATCAGCAAAATGTGAAAAACAAAACAAAAGTATTCAGTGAATGGTATGCCCTGGATTTGGTTAAAAACCAGGATGGTGATGTGGTTGGTTGTACAGCCATTGATATCGAAACCGGACAGGTTGTTTACTTCAAATCCCGCGCAGTGGTTCTTGCAACGGGCGGCGCAGGTCGTATCTTCGCTTCAACCACAAATGCTCACATTAATACCGGTGACGGTGTAGGCATGGCTCTACGCGCTGGTGTCTCCATGCAGGATATGGAAATGTGGCAGTTCCATCCAACCGGCATCGCAGGTGCAGGTACACTGGTAACCGAAGGGTGCCGTGGTGAAGGTGGTTATCTGCTCAATAAAGACGGCGAGCGTTTCATGGAACGTTACGCGCCTAATGCCAAAGATTTAGCCGGACGTGACGTTGTTGCACGCTCGATGATGACGGAAATCCGTGAAGGTCGTGGTTGTGATGGTCCATGGGGCACACACATCAAACTTAAGCTGGATCATTTGGGTAAAGATGTTCTGGAATCAAGACTTCCGGGTATTCTGGAACTTTCGCGCACATTCGCGCACGTCGATCCTGTGAAAGAACCTATTCCGGTTATCCCAACTTGTCACTATATGATGGGTGGTATTCCAACCAATGTTCATGGACAGGCGCTGCGTGTTGATGAGAATGGCAAGGATCAGGTTGTAAAAGGCTTGTTTGCTTGTGGTGAAATTGCCTGTGTATCTGTTCATGGTGCAAACCGTCTGGGCGGAAACTCACTACTTGATTTGGTTGTCTTTGGTCGTGCTACCGGTCTTCACCTGGGTGAAACCTTAAGCGAAATGGGACCAAGTCGTGATGCCAGCGAATCTGATCTGGATGCAGCTATGTCTCGCTTCAATCGTTGGGAAAACTCCGATAAGAGCAAAGGCGAAGATCCTGTACAGATCAAAAAGGACATGCAGGAATGTATGCAGCTTAACTTCTCGGTATTCCGTGAAGGGGATGCAATGGCCGATGGCCTGAAAGAGCTGCGTGAAATCCGCGAACGTCTGCAAAATGCTCGCTTGGATGATAAGAGTAGCGACTTCAATACCCAGCGTATTGAGTGTCTGGAATTAGACAATTTGATGGAAACCGCGTACAGCACAGCAGTAGCAGCAAACTTCCGTACCGAAAGTCGTGGTGCTCACAGCCGGTTTGATTACCCGGATCGTGATGATGATAACTGGTTGTGCCACAGCATTTACCGTCCGGAAGATGAGTCTATGTTGAAGCGCCAGGTGAACATGTCACCTAAGCTTCGGGAAGCATTCCCGCCCAAAGCGCGCTCATACTAAAAGAGGTTATCCGTTATGAAGCTAGATATTTCAATTTATCGATACAATCCTGAAGTTGATAACGCGCCGCGTATGCAGGATTATCAGCTTGAAGTGGAAGACGGTGTAGATTTGATGGTACTGGATGTGTTGCTCAAGCTAAAAGAGCAGGATCCTACTTTATCGCTGCGTCGCTCGTGCCGTGAAGGTGTGTGCGGTTCAGACGGTGTAAACATGAACGGCAAGAATGGTCTGGCATGTATTACCCCGATTTCTGCACTTGGCAAGGGTAAAATCGTAGTTCGTCCACTACCAGGTCTGCCTGTTGTTCGTGACCTTGTCGTTGATATGACACAGTTTTACACGCAGTATGAAAAAGTTAAGCCGTTTCTTATTAACGATGCGAAGCAGCCTCCGGCACGCGAACATCTGCAGTCTCCTGAAGAGCGCGCTAAGCTTGACGGTCTGTACGAATGTATCCTGTGCGCTTGCTGTTCAACATCATGTCCGTCCTTTTGGTGGAACCCGGATAAATTTATTGGCCCGGCAGGCTTGTTGCATGCGTATCGATTCCTGATCGATAGCCGCGACACCGCGACGGAAGAACGTCTTAACGATTTGGATGACGCTTTCAGCGTATTCCGTTGCCATGGCATCATGAATTGTGTCAGCGTTTGTCCGAAAGGGTTAAACCCGACTAAAGCGATTGGCCAGATTAAGTCAATGCTGTTACAGCGGGCTGTTTAGTTATTTTTCTGTAAACTGAAGTTTTACAGAATGTGATGCTCTAAATGGCCATCCGGTTACGGATGGCTATTTTTTTATATACGTGACCTAAATGGTTGGTTCTGTTGCAAATAACAGTCATAATAGCGTCTCGTGTTATTTCAGTTTCTATAAAACGTAGCAAGGCACAAAAATGCAAGAAAGCGAGATGAAAGCGTGGTGGGATTCATCGCATATGGCTGGCGCGAATGCCGCCTATGTCGAAGAATTGTACGAAGCATACCTCGAAGAGCCGCAAAGTGTTTCAGATTCCTGGCGACAAGTCTTCGATAGCCTGCCCAAAGTTGAAGGTGCAGAGCTGGAAAAAAATCACTCAGTGATTCGCGACCAGTTTAAAAAGCTAGCCGCATTAGGGCCAACAGCGCGAATGACTATCCCTTCCCAGGAAGGGGCCACATCCTCTGACGGACGTCAGGTAAAAGTACTTCAATTAATCAATGCCTACCGCTTTCGTGGTCATCAGCATGCCAACCTTGATCCTTTAGGATTATGGCAGCAACCGCGAGTGCGCGATCTGGAGCTGGCACACCACAACCTGTCTGAAGACGACTTTGATATTCGCTTTAATACAGGTTCGTACGCGTACAATGGTGAGTCGATGTCTCTGGGCGATTTATTTAAATCGCTGAACCGCACGTATTGCGGTTCAATCGGTGCTGAATATATGCATATCACTGATACCGAGCAGAAGCGTTGGTTACAGCAGAAGATTGAGTCTGTACAGGCAAAGCCAGAAATCAGTACTGATAAGAAAAAGCAGATACTGAAAGATTTGGTTGCTGCTGATGGCATGGAAAAATATTTAAGCTCCAAATTTCCCGGTGCGAAGCGCTTCTCGCTTGAAGGGGGTGATGCACTCATTCCAATGCTTAAAGGATTAATCGGTGAAGCTGGTACTGCAGGCGCGAAAGAGGTTGTTGTGGGCATGGCTCACCGCGGTCGTCTGAACGTTCTGGTCAATGTACTGGGTAAAAATCCGTCGGTACTGTTTGATGAATTCGCCGGTAAGCACGACGATAGTCTTGGCTCCGGTGATGTTAAGTATCATGCGGGTTATTCTTCAGATTTTGCCACCCCCGGTGGTAATGTCCACCTGGCATTAGCCTTCAATCCCTCTCACCTTGAAATCGTTAATCCGGTGGTGATGGGTTCGGTTCGGGCGCGTCTTGTTCGTCGCAATAATGATTCAAGCAAAGTGTTACCCATCACTATTCATGGTGATTCGGCAATAGCGGGTCAGGGTGTTGTCCAGGAGACATTTAACATGTCTCAGACCCGTGGATTTGCGGTCGGCGGAACGGTTCGCATCGTCATTAATAACCAGGTCGGTTTTACTACATCCAAACTGGAAGATACCCGGTCGACACAATATTGTACTGATATTGCAAAGATGGTGCAGGCGCCGATTTTCCACGTAAACTCTGATGACCCGGAAGCAGTAGCATTTGTCACTAAGCTGGCGCTTGAATACCGCAATAAGTTTAAGAAAGATGTGGTAATTGACTTGGTCTGTTATCGTCGTCACGGCCATAACGAAGCCGATGAACCTAACGCCACACAGCCTCTGATGTATCAGAAGATCAAGAAGCATCCTGTGCCACGCGTCTTGTACGCGGACCAGCTAATTGCTGAAGGGGTCATTGAGCAGCGTGATGCAGATAAAATGCTGGAAGATTACCGCGCCGCCCTGGACCACGGTGCGTGTGTGGTCGATGAGTGGCGACCAATGACAGAGCATTCTGTTGACTGGTCTCCGTTTATCGGACATGACTGGGACGTAGATTACGATCATGAAATCAGCATTGAAAAGCTTAAAGAACTGAGCGAGAAAATCAGTTCTTATCCAGACGATGTAAAATTGCATTCGCGGGTAAATAAGCTCTATCAGGATCGTAAAGCGATGACCGCAGGCGATAAGCGCATTGACTGGGGTATGGCAGAAAACCTTGCCTATGCGGATCTTGTCGACAGAGGGACAAGTATTCGCCTGACGGGTCAGGATTCAGGTCGTGGTACCTTCTTCCACCGTCACGCTGTGCTGCATAACCAGACAGACGGTTCTACCTATATGCCGTTGCAGAATATTCGCGATGGGCAAGGTGCGATCGAAATTTATGATTCAGTGTTGTCTGAAGAAGCTGTTATGGCCTTTGAATACGGTTTTGCTACCGCTGAGCCGAGCTGTCTGACCATCTGGGAAGCGCAGTTTGGTGACTTTGCCAACGGCGCTCAGGTTGTGTTTGACCAGTTCCTAAGCTCAGGTGAAGCGAAATGGGGTCGTCTGTGTGGATTGACGGTATTGCTTCCTCACGGTTACGAAGGGCAGGGACCTGAACACAGCTCAGCACGTCTTGAACGTTTTCTGCAGATGTGTGCCGATCACAACTGGCAGGTTTGTGTGCCCTCGACACCGGCTCAGGTATTTAATATGCTGCGCCGTCAGATGTTACGCCCCATGCGTAAGCCGTTGATTGTTATGTCACCGAAATCATTGTTACGCCACGCGCAGGCAACATCATCACTTGAGGAATTAGCAACTGGCGTATTCCACAATGTTATCGGTGAGATTGATGAGCTGGATCCGTCTGATGTGAAGCGTGTTGTGATGTGTTCGGGCAAAGTGTACTACGACTTGTTGGACCAGCGACGCAAAAATGAGCAAACAGACGTTGCCATCATACGTTTAGAGCAGCTTTACCCATTCCCATCGGAAGAATGTGCTAAAGTAGTGGCCAATTACAGCCACGTAAAAGATTGGGTTTGGTGTCAGGAAGAGCCGCAGAATCAGGGCGCATGGTATAACAGCCAGCACCACTTCTGGGCGACTATTCCTGAAGGCGCCAAGTTATCTTATGCCGGCCGTGAAGCATCGGCTTCACCTGCGGTAGGTTATGTATCAGTCCACAACCAGCAACAAAAAGCCCTGGTTGAAGACGCACTCACGATTAAATAAGGAACAGTGATGACAATAGAGATTAAAGTTCCGGTCCTTCCTGAGTCAGTTGCCGATGCCACGATTGCAACATGGCATGTTAAGCCCGGTGACACGGTAAAACGCGACCAGAACCTGGTTGATATTGAAACAGATAAAGTTGTTTTGGAAGTTGTCGCACCTGCTGACGGCGTCATCAGCGACATCGTCAATGATGAAGGTGAAACTGTTCTGGGTGAGCAGGTTATCGCGAAGCTTGATGAAAACGGCAAAGCTGAAAGTAAAAATGATGACGGTGCAGAAAAATCTGCGTCATCCGATAGCAGCGACGCATCAGGTGATGAAAAGTCTTCTGAAAAAACAGAAGCTAAAACCGAAAGCAAAGGTGGCAAGACCAGCGATGTGAAGGTGCCTGTACTGCCTGAGTCTGTGGCGGACGCAACTATTGCCACCTGGCATGTATCTGTCGGTGAACAGGTAAGCCGTGACCAGAATCTGGTTGATATCGAGACTGACAAGGTTGTTCTTGAAGTTGTAGCGCCTGCTGATGGTTCAGTGTCTGAGATTCTTGCAGAAGAAGGCGCGACAGTTACCGCAGAAGAGGTTATTGCGAAATTCTCTGAAGGTGGCGCATCACAAAGCTCTGCGCCGGTTAAGGAAGATTCGACCGATGCCGGTGCTGAGTCAGACAGTGACGCGTTGAGCCCGTCTGTACGCCGTCTGTTAGCTGAGAAAGGCATTAGCGCGTCTGACGTAAAAGGGACTGGCAAGAACGGCAAAATTACCAAAGAAGATGTCGAGAAGTACCTGAAGTCAGGCAAAAGCGAAGAGAGCAAAGGTGGTCAGTCTAAAGCGGCATCGCAATCAGCGCCGTCTGAAGCGCCTGCGGGTGAGCGTACAGAAAAACGCGTACCTATGACACGCTTGCGCAAAACCATAGCTAATCGTTTGCTGGAAGCAAAAAATTCCACAGCGATGCTGACAACGTTTAATGAAGTAAACATGAAACCTATCATGGAGCTTCGCAAGCAGTATCAGGAAAGCTTTGAGAAGCGTCATGGTATACGTCTTGGCTTCATGTCATTTTATGTTAAGGCCGTGACTGAAGCACTGAAGCGCTTCCCGGAAGTAAACGCATCGCTTGATGGTGATGATATCTGCTATCATAACTACTTTGACATCTCCATTGCTGTTTCTACGCCTCGGGGTCTGGTTACACCGGTATTGAAAGATACAGATACACTGGGCATGGCGGGTGTAGAAAAAGGCATTAAAGAGCTGGCAATAAAAGGTCGCGATGGCAAGTTGTCAATGGCAGAGCTTCAGGGTGGTAACTTCACCATCACCAATGGTGGTGTTTTTGGTTCACTGATGTCTACGCCAATTATCAATCCACCACAAAGCGCGATACTGGGTATGCATAAAATCCAGGATCGTCCTATGGCGGTTAATGGTAAAGTAGAGATTCTGCCGATGATGTATCTTGCATTATCGTACGATCACCGCATTATCGACGGTAAAGAGTCTGTTGGATTTTTGGTAACAGTGAAAGAAATGCTGGAAGATCCAACGCGTCTTCTTCTAGACGTTTAAGACTTTCGTCTCAATGAATTGTGTGCAGATGCTGCCTGAAGGTATGCTTGGGTCGCATCTGGCACAACGCTGATTATGATGAGTCGCTCACATAGTCAGTCAAGTTAATCAAGTCGCTTACAGCGGCTTTTGTCTTACTAATAATCGGAAAGAAACACCATGAATTTGCATGAATACCAAGGTAAGCAGCTGTTCAAAGAATACGGCTTGCCTGTTTCTGAAGGATACGCTTCTGATACAGCCGATGGCGCTGTAGAAGCTGCAGACCGCATCGGCGGTGAAGAATGGGTTGTAAAATGTCAGGTCCACGCAGGTGGTCGCGGTAAAGCGGGCGGCGTTAAGCTGTTCAAAAGCAAAGATGATATCCGCGCTTTCGCCGAAAACTGGCTTGGTAAGAATCTGGTTACTTTCCAGACTGACGAAAATGGTCAGCCGGTAAGCAAGATTCTGGTTGAATCCTGTACTGATATTGCAAATGAGTTGTATCTTGGTGCTGTTGTAGACCGTGGCACACGCCGCGTTGTTTTCATGGCGTCTACTGAGGGCGGTGTTGAGATTGAAACCGTTGCAGAAGAAACGCCAGAGAAGATTCTGAAAGCAGAAATTGACCCTATTGTCGGTCCGCAGCCTTACCAGGCGCGCGAAATGGCGTTCAAGCTGGGCCTTGAAGGCGACCAAATCAAACAGTTTGTTAAGATCTTTATGGGTCTGGCAAAAATGTTTGAAGAGCTGGACGTTGCGCTGATTGAAATTAACCCACTGGTTATTAAGACTGATGGCAATCTGCACTGTCTTGATGCGAAGGTTGGTATCGATGGTAACGCGTTGTATCGTCAGCCTAAAGTAAAAGCGATGCACGATCCTTCACAAGAAGACTCACGTGAAGCACATGCAGCGCAATACGAGCTGAACTACGTTGCTCTTGATGGCAATGTTGGTTGTATGGTTAACGGTGCAGGTCTTGCGATGGGGACAATGGACATTGTAAACCTGCATGGCGGAAAGCCAGCTAACTTCCTGGACGTTGGTGGTGGCGCAACCAAAGAACGTGTTGCAGAAGCATTCAAAATCATTTTGTCTGACGACAACGTTAAAGCCGTTCTGGTTAACATCTTCGGCGGTATCGTTCGTTGCGATATGATTGCAGAAGGTATCATCGGTGCTGTTAAAGAAGTCGGTGTTAAAGTACCTGTAGTCGTTCGTCTGGAAGGAACTAACGCTGATCTGGGCCGTGATGTTCTTGCTAACTCAGGTCTGGATATTATTGCTGCTGAATCGCTAACCGATGCGGCGCAGAAAGTTGTTGCAGCAGCGGAGGGCAAATAATGTCAGTTTTAATTAATAAAGATACAAAAGTAATTTGTCAGGGTTTCACTGGCGGTCAGGGTACATTCCACTCTGAACAGGCTATTGCGTATGGCACGCAAATGGTTGGTGGTGTAACACCTGGTAAAGGTGGTACTGAGCACCTTGGATTGCCGGTATTCAATACAGTTCGTGAAGCGGTAGAGAAAACCGGTGCAACCGCATCTGTAATTTATGTACCAGCGCCTTTCTGTAAAGATTCAATCGTTGAAGCTGCAGACGCCGGCATTGAGCTAATCGTTTGTATCACTGAAGGTATCCCGACGCTGGATATGCTGTACGTGAAAGAATATGTTGATGCGAAAGGTGTTCGTCTGATTGGTCCGAATTGCCCGGGTGTTATTACACCAGGAGAGACCAAAATCGGTATTATGCCTGGCCACATCCACAAGCCTGGTAAAGTTGGTATTGTATCACGTTCAGGTACTCTGACTTATGAAGCGGTTAAGCAAACCACTGACGAAGGCTTTGGTCAGTCGACGTGTGTTGGTATCGGTGGTGACCCTATCCCAGGTTCTAACTTCATCGACATTCTGAAATTGTTCCAGGATGATCCTCAGACTGAAGCCATTGTTATGATTGGTGAAATCGGTGGTACTGCTGAAGAGGAAGCGGCCGCTTTCATTAAAGAGAATGTGACTAAACCTGTTGTTTCTTACATCGCGGGTGTGACTGCACCTCCGGGTAAGCGCATGGGTCACGCAGGTGCAATCATCGCAGGCGGTAAAGGTACTGCTGATGAGAAATTTGCAGCCCTGGAAGATGCGGGTGTTAAAACCGTTCGTTCTCTTGCTGATATCGGCAAAGCATTGCGTGAAGCAACAGGCTGGTAATCAGTCTAACTATTGTAAAAACCCGCTTTTTAGCGGGTTTTTTTATGCCCAAGGGTTTGTCCTACTTATATTATGAATCTAATGTATTTTTGCAGTCAGTACTGCATACACCACGCTTTTAATCCTCAGTTAACATTTCAATTCTTCCGCATGTCCTCGTTAATCAACGTTTGAAATTACGTACATTGTCACTGGTCCACAAT
>CAZOYR010000114.1:0-9631 GCA_964584105.1 uncultured Alteromonas sp. | reverse complement strand
AACTAATATCTGGCGAGGTTTTCCTTTGGTCTTGTCAGCCACCCTGCAATGACACAGTTTATCCGCAAAGCATTTGGCTCAATGTGACGCGCTCGTTACACTACCTCATCATTGTATTCACCCGGTTATGACAGGCATGACTCAGCGCATCATTTTTTCTTTTTTAATGTCTCTGGTACTTAGTTTTCTGATGTCGGCGTGGGTAACGTATCTGAATCTGGGATTTGTCGATACATTCCTACAACGCTGGATGCAGGCGTGGCTAATGGCCTGGCCGGCGGCTGCAATTATTTCATTTGTTTTCGGGCCGGCAGTAAACCGTACCTCGCTGTTGCTCACACGGTTCGTTATCAGACGCTGACCACCTTTCCAGCTACCCAATTGAATTTCCGGACACATGCATTTCGCACCAACATAAAAAAAGCCCTGCAGAAACTATCTGCAGGGCTTTTTTAGTCATTTACGACTTAAAGTGCGCTAATCGTCTGGTACTGCTCTTTCAGTTTAGACAACTGCTTTTCAGCCTCATCTAATTTACTGCGCTCTTTTTCGATAACCGCGTCAGGTGCATTGCTGACAAACTTTTCATTAGCCAGTTTGCCCTGAACCCGCGATAAGTCTTTTTCGGTTTTATCAATAGCTTTGGTCAACCGGGCCAGCTCTGCATCCTTATCGATAAGGCCAGCCATCGGGATAAGAATCTCCATATCACCGACAATTGCTGTCGCACTCGGCGGCGCTTGCTCACCTTCTGCCAGAATATCAATAGACTCCAGTCGCGCCAGTCTGTCGATAAATACACGCGCGGTATCGATGCGACGTCTGTCTTCATCAGACACGTTGCGAAGCTTGGCTTGCAATGGCTTATTCGGTGAGATATCCATCTCGCCACGGATATTACGGATACCGACAATAAAGCGTTTTACCCACTCTATATCTGCCAGTACCTGCTCATCCTGTAACGCGGTATCCTGCTCAGGGAAAGGCTGAACCATGATGCTTTGCGTTTCGCCTTTAACCGCGCTTAACGGCGCGACTTTCTGCCAAATTTCTTCTGTGATAAAAGGCATAAACGGGTGCAACAGACGCAACATGCTTTCAAGCATATTAATCAGCGTATGACGTGTTCCGCGTTTTTGCGCGTCGGTACTTGCTTCATTGTTAAGCACCGGCTTGGTAAGCTCCAGATACCAGTCGCAGAATTGATTCCAGGTAAACTCGTACGCAGTTTGCGCCGCAATATCGAAACGGTAATCAGCCAGCGCCTGTTCAACTTCTTTAAGCGTTTGCTGAAACTTAGCCAGGATCCAGTGATCAGCCAGGCTAAGCGCCATTTCGCCACCGTCGCGCCCGGTGTCTTCTGTTTCTGTGTTCATCAACACAAAGCGTGAAGCATTCCAGATTTTATTACAAAAATTGCGATACCCTTCTACGCGTCCCATGTCGAAATTGATATCACGACTGGTTGATGCCATTGCTGCAAATGTAAAACGAAGTGCATCGGTGCCATAAGCCTGGATACCGTCAGGGAATTGCTTGCGGGTGCGTTTAGCAATTTTCTCAGCCAGTTGCGGCTGCATCATGCCAGAAGTACGCTTATTGACCAGATCTTCTAAGTCGATGCCGTCAATCAAATCAATGGGATCAAGCACGTTCCCTTTTGATTTTGACATCTTATCACCGCTCTCATCACGAATAAGCCCTGTGATATAAATGTCTTTAAACGGAATCTTGCCGGTGAATTTCTTCGTCATCATGATCATTCTGGCCACCCAGAAGAAGATGATGTCAAACCCTGTCACCAACACTGATGAGGGTAAAAAGGTTTCCAGTTCCGGAGTTTCCTTCGGCCACCCCAGTGTCGCGAACGGCCAGAGCGCGGAAGAAAACCAGGTATCCAGCACATCATCATCCTGGGTCAGGGCGACGCTGTCATCCAGCCCATGCTTAGCTCGGACTTCTGCTTCATCGCGTCCGACAAAAACATTACCATCGTTATCGTACCAGGCAGGAATACGGTGTCCCCACCATAACTGACGTGAAATACACCAGTCCTGAATATTGTGCATCCACTGGTAATAAGTTTTGTTCCAGTTTTCAGGTACAAAACGAATCTCACCGGACTCAACAGCATCAATGGCAGGCTTAGCCAGAGACTCTACCGCCACATACCACTGATCGGTCAAAAACGGCTCGATAACCGCACCGGTGCGATCGCCCCGCGGCACTTTTAACTTATGATCGTCGATTTTTACCAGTAAACCGGCATCGTCAAGATCAGACACGATTTGCTTACGCGCATCAAAACGATCCATTCCGCGATACGCTTCCGGTGCTTCATCGTTGATTTTGGCATCCGGCGTAAGGACGTTAATCATCGGCAAGTCGTGACGTTTACCCATTTCATAATCGTTGAAATCATGCGCGGGTGTAATTTTCACGCAGCCCGTACCGAATTCAGGTTCAACGTAGTCATCTGCGATGATAGGAATCAGTCGTCCGGTAATGGGTAGCCTGATTTCTTTGCCGACCAGATCAGCGTAGCGCTCATCTTCAGGGTGCACGGCAACCGCGGTATCACCCAACATCGTTTCAGGGCGCGTTGTGGCTACCACCAGCTCACCACTGCCATCAGCCAGCGGATAGCGCATATGCCACATGAAACCCGCTTCTTCTTCGTTAAGTACTTCCAAGTCTGAAACAGCGGTATGCAGTACCGGATCCCAGTTTACCAGGCGCTTGCCGCGGTAAATCAGCCCCTCTTCATGCAGCTTAACGAATACTTCGGTGACAGCCTCAGAAAGGTTGTCGTCCATGGTAAACACTTCACGGTCCCAGTCCGGGGAGGTACCCATACGGCGCATCTGCTGGGTAATTGTGCCCCCGCTCTGCGCCTTCCAGTCCCAGATTTTTTCTACAAATTCTTCACGGCCCAGATCGTGGCGCGTTTTGCCCTGAGCGTTTAACTGACGTTCCACCACCATTTGTGTAGCAATACCAGCATGGTCGGTTCCCACCTGCCACAGTGTGTTATCACCTTTCATCCGGTGATAGCGGGTCAGCACATCCATAATGGTCTGCTGAAAACCATGCCCCATGTGCAGGCTACCGGTAACATTCGGCGGCGGAAGCAAAATACAATAAGGCTCGCCCTCTCCGGATGCTTTAAACATGCCGGAAGATTCCCACGACTGATAACATTGCTGTTCAATGGATTTGGGTTCGAAGGTTTTATCCATACTTACTCTCAAGATTGTGCAGACTGGAATTTCATTTGACAGCCAGCCTGCTGGAATTGCTTATACCGGACTCGTGCCGCCTGTTTGGCGTCTTCTTCACCGGGTACAAAGTCGATAATATACTGATACTGCCCGATGGCATCAGGCATCGCGTTGCTTAAATTTACCAGCAGGTGCCGACGACTGATTTGCGTCGGCGCCCAGCAAATTTCTACAGGGGTACCAGAAGGTGGCCCCTCGCCACTCATATTATGGGGAACAAAGCGTTTGGCCGGTAGCTGCCAGAGCAAATCATCCAGCGCTTCAGCCTGTGCTTTGTCCTGGCAAAGCACAACTACACGCTGTTTAGATGCATAGGCATCAGCAATCAACGAGCAGGCCACTTCCTGACCTGCCTGCTGCGCTTCCGGTAATTGATAAAAGGTGACCTGCGGCATGCCGCGTTAGTCCTCGTCGTTGATACCAGCGCGATTCATAAGAAACTGCGTCAGCATCGGAACGGGTCGGCCTGTGGCACCTTTATTTTTGCCGCTGCGCCATGCAGTACCGGCAATATCCATGTGTGCCCAGGTGTATTTTTTCGTGAATCGTGACAGGAAGCAGCCAGCGGTTATAGAGCCTGCGGCACGACCGCCCAGGTTTGTCATATCTGCAAACGGGCTCTCCAGCAATTCCTGATACTCATCCCACAGCGGCAAACGCCATGCACGGTCAGAGCTTTGCTCCGATGCGTTTAACAGTTCGTGCGCCAGAGGGTTATGCTGACTCATAATCGCCGAAGCATGGTGGCCCAGCGCAATAATACACGCACCGGTCAACGTGGCGATATCAATAACCAGTTCAGGTTCAAAACGCTCAACATAGGTCAGTGCATCACACAAGACCAGGCGCCCTTCGGCATCAGTGTTAAGCACTTCAACAGTCTGGCCTGACATGGTGGTCAGAATATCGCCGGGGCGATATGCATTGGCATCGGGCATGTTTTCACACCCGGCCAGCACACCGATAACATTAAGCGGCAGGTTCATCTCAGCGATAGTGTGCATGGTTCCCAGCACACCGGCTGCACCACCCATGTCATATTTCATTTCATCCATTGACTCACCGGGCTTAATGGATATACCGCCCGAGTCAAAGGTTAGGCCTTTACCTACCAGAACAATTGGCGGCTGATCTGCCGGTCCACCGCGATGATGGATAATGCTCATCATTGACTCATTAGCGGAGCCTCGTCCGACAGCCAGATAAGCCTGCATTCCCAGCTCGGCCATTTGCGCTTCATCGACCACTTCTGCTGACACTGTGTCATAGTCTGTTGCCAGCTTTTGCGCCTGTTCCCACAGGTACGCAGGATTACAGATATTGGGTGGCATATTAGCGACGTCACGGGTGGTTTTTGCCCCGGCACTGATCGCCAGGCCATGATCAACCGCCTTTTCACCCACCGTCAGTTCGCGACGTGTAGGCACATTGAAAACAATTTTACGAAGCGGTCTGCGCGGCTCACCTTTTTTGGTTTTAAGATGCAAAAAGGTATACAGGGAATCCTGCGTTGCTTCTACCGCCTGGCGAACCTTCCAGTAGGTATCACGCCCTTTGACGTGCAGTTCGGTTAAAAAGCAAACCGCTTCCATTGAGCCGGTTTCATTCAGCGTTTTGATGGTTTTGGCAATAATCTGCTTATACTGACGCTCATCCAGCTCGCGCTCTTTTCCGCAGCCTACCAATAGAACGCGTTCACTAAGGACATTAGGCACATGGTGTAACAGCAACATCTGGCCGGCTTTACCTTCCAGGTCGCCACGGCGCAGCAAATTGCTGATATAGCCGTCACTGATTTCATCCAGTTGCTCAGCTACCGCTGTCAGGCGTCGTGGCTCAAACACCCCGACGACGATACATGCGCTACGTTGTTTTTCAGGGCTACCACTTTTTACACTAAACTCCACGATGACACCTCGCTTTTCTTCATGATGTGATTGCACAAATACAAAATCACATAACGATTTAC
The DNA here is from genome assembly GCA_964584105.1 of uncultured Alteromonas sp. GTDB lineage: Bacteria > Pseudomonadota > Gammaproteobacteria > Enterobacterales > Alteromonadaceae > Alteromonas. Next base: position 4,381 of record CAZOYR010000114.1, on the reverse strand, counting down.
GCCGTATTTATGTTTTAATACTTAGCCAAACTTGCAGGGTTATCACCGATGGCGCAAAGTGGCTGAGGTTTCTTTGTTACCTTAATTATGGTCAAAATCCACGCAAACAGGTAACACAAATACAGGTAAAACTTGTAAAAACGGTTAGTTTACTCAAAATTGTGCGCTCTTTCACTATAAATCCAATTATTCCAGTAGGACAGACATGCTCATATTTCGCTACCTGATTAAGGAAACGCTGAAATCTCAGCTGGCGATATTCCTCATCCTAATGGCAATTTTCATCACATTACGCTTTGTACGCGTTTTGGGTGATGCTTCAGATGGTGACATCCCGGCCGGACTGGTGTTGGGATTCTTAGGTTTGTATGCCCCTATCCTTTCTTCACTGGTGCTGCCAATCAGTGCCTATCTGGGGATAATGCTCGCTCACGGCCGTTTTTATGTTGATAGCGAAATGACCATTATGCGCGCCTGCGGGATCAGTGAATGGTATATCGCCAGAGTGATGCTGTTTCTATCGCTGTTTATAATGTGTATTACCGGTTTCATTACTCTCTACCTGGCTCCCTCTGCTGCAGAAAGTGAATATTTATTGCGGGAAAAGGCCAGAAATGAAGCGGGTATCTCTGCGCTTATACCGGGGCGGTTCCAGCAAACCGGTAATGAAAAGGCGGTTATTTTTGTTCACGATATCGGGCAGAATGACCGATTAGATCGCGTCTTTTTATCGCAGAATCAGCCTGACGATGAAACCTCCGAAGTTCGGGTGGTTTATGCTGATGAAGGCTATATCCAGAATAATGATGACGGTACCCGAAGTCTGGTATTGCAAGATGGTGTGCAGTACGAGGGCGAGCAAAAAGCCCTGAATTACCGAAAAGTTGAGTTTGACCAGTATCAGATTCAGATTGCTGATGAGCCAGCAGAGGAGCCGCGTCGAAAAGTCAGTGTATTGCCAACGTCTGAACTGTGGGGTGATGACTCCATTGAAGCCAGGGCCGAGTTGCAATGGCGAATTGCCATTCCGCTGTCGATTCCCTTTCTGACGCTTATTGCGGTGCCTCTGGCAGCGGTTGACCCACGTCAGGGGCGCTTCGGCAAAATGTTCCCGGCCATTTTATTGTATCTGGGATACTTCCTGTTGCTGCTGGCCAGCCGCCGGGTACTGGCCGATGGCAAAATGCCTATTCAGCTGGGCCTCTGGTGGGTGCACGGCATCATGCTGGTTATCGGTATTGGCCTGATATTCCGTGACAGAAAGACCGGCACTGAATTTCGTGCCTGGCTGTTGAGGAAGAAGTGATGTTTAAAATACTCGACTGGTATATTGCCAGAACGTTGGTAGGCACAATCTCTGTCACGTTATCCGTGCTTATCGGCTTAAGTGCACTGATTAAATTTGTAGAGCAACTTCGTAAGCTGGGTGAAGGCGAATACGATGTCATTCTCGCGGCTGTTTATGTTGTTCTGAGTTTACCAAGGGAATTAGAGCTCTTTTTCCCCATGGCCACACTTCTTGGTGGTCTGGTAGGCATGGGCGTGCTGGCCAGCAACAGCGAACTGGTGGTGATGCAGGCATCTGGCTTAAGCCGCTGGAACATTATCAGTTCAGCGATGAAATCAGCCGTGGTGATGATACTGGCGGTCATGGCAGTGGGCGAATGGGTAACACCGTTTGCCGAGTCTAAGGCCAAAGAAGTGCGCACCGAAGCCATTTCAGGCGGGTCGCTGTTTTCTTCCGAGCAGCTGGTGTGGGCGAAGGATGGCGAACATTTTGTTAGCATCGGTCAGGTCGTTACCCGCGAGCAACTGCGCGATATTACTATCTACAATTTTGATGATGCGCTAAAACTTAAAGATATTACCTTCGCACATGAAGGCTACTTTGAAGACAATGTGTGGTTTCTCAGCGATGTATCCCTGACACAATTTACCGATAAACAGGTTTCTGTAGAACATCAGGACAAGCAGCGCTGGGACTCCAGCCTGACCCCGGACAAACTGGGTATCGTGGCAGTGAAACCAGAAGCACTATCCATACAGGGCCTGGATGATTATATTCAGTATCTGGATAACAACGACCAGGATAGCAGCCGGTATCAGCTTGCCTTCTGGCGTAAAGTCCTGCAGCCGGTCTCTATCAGCGTAATGCTGCTTACCGCATTGTCATTTATATTTGGTCCGCTGCGCAGTGTCACGATGGGTGCACGAGTGATACTGGGTGTGCTGACAGGCTTTGGCTTTTTTATTACCAACGAAGTATTTGGTCCACTGAGTCTGGTGTACAGCTTTCCACCATTTGTGGGCGCTCTGCTGCCCAGTTTACTGTTCGCGGCGATTGCCGCATTTCTGCTGCGCAAATAAATCAGGAAGCCGCTACCAGTTCTTATGGTGGTTGGCTTCTTTAGTTAGCAGCAGCACTTCCGTGTTGGCTACCCTGTCCTGCAACGACTGCTTATTTTTAAAATCAACAAGCACCAGCAAGGTGCCCAGTCCACCTAAAGCACTAATCAGCCGAAGGACCAGCCTGCCCCACGTCATTGGTGCATCAGTGGTTGAGTAAATACGCAGTCGCCATGCGCGCATGCCCAGGGTTTGCCCCCCTTTTTTCCAGAACCAGAGAAAGAATCCGGCTATCCACGCCCCAACCCAAAGCTGAATCACCAACTTGTAGCCAAAGGAAGCCTGAATCAGGTCTGCCGGTTCAGCGTAGCCCTGTAAGTCCAGAATGCCATTTTTCAGCAGGATCACCAGCGTTACGATTAAGACAATGGCAGCGCACATCCCTACCGCTGTTGCGACCAGCGTGTCATATACCATCGCCAGCAACCGGCGAAAAAAGCTTGCCCTTGGCATTACCTGTGGTTCGTTATCTTTAACTGATTGTTTCTTTTGCTTATGTTTTTTCACAGCGCATTCCATTTAGTGGCGCACATAGAATGACACAACTTAAAGCTGTCTGAAACAAAACTTAACGCAGTTGTTAATAATTATCATTTGCATCCTCATGTAAGAAAATTATCATACCTTCCGTTTCATTTACCCTGCAATTACAAGGAAAGACTTTGAAAAAGCGAACTATTGCCAGCATTATCGCCTCTCTTTTTGCCAGCTCTGCCGTCGCTGCAGACGATATCGAACACCTTCAGGTGTGGGGAACAAAGGTAAAAAGCTCCTCGGTCTATGTGGGCGAGCAATCTATCGCCTCGAAACAAGCGGACCATCTAAGTGATTTACTCAGAGATATTCCCGGCGTGGATGTTGGCGGTACCCATTCACTGAATCAGCGCATCAACATCCGCGGCCTGGACGATACCGACCTTGAGGTATTGATCGACGGCGCGTCCCAAAATAACTACATGTTTCACCATATGGGCAACCTGAATATCAATCCGGATATTCTCGAATCCGTCGACATACAGGTCGGTTCAAATTCAGTGGTGCATTCCGGACTGGGCGGCGCGCTGGAGTTTCGCACCAAATCTGCAAAGGATCTGCTAAGCGCTAATGAGCAGTTTGGTGGCCGGGTAATGACAGGCTATAACAGCAATGACAGTCAGTACGGCACACTGACAGGTTACGGGCAATTAACTGACTCAGTAGATGCGCTTGTGTACGCATCTACAATGAACCGAAACAATTTTGAGGATGGCGAAGGTGTGGAGGTGCTGGGTAGTGACGGCACAATTAATAATGTGATGGCTAAACTTGGCTGGGATGTTGATGCGTATCAGCGCGTAGCCGTGAAGTATGACGCCTATCGCAACCACGGCGATTACACCGCTCGCCCGGACATGGGTGTTCGCACTAATATATCAATCGGTAACGGCGAAGTGCCGCTTTATGATACACATTTTGACCGCGATACTATCAGTGGCCACTACGAACTGGATTTAGGCGCGATGCTGAACGTGCGTGCAGATCTTTATCAGAATGAACAGGAATTGTGGCGCACATACAATGGTGCAACAACACAGGGCACTTCTCAAAATACAGGCCTGACACTTATCGCTAACTCACTGGCTGACACAGCAGGAATCCGCCACCAATTTACCTACGGCATAAAGTGGATTAAATCTGAAAACGATGTGATATCCACCAGTGCTGACACACAAAATGCGGGGCGTGAAGAAACCGATGACACTGGGATTTTCATTGAAGATGCCATCGACTTTAGCAACGGCCTTATTATCACCCCGGGTATCCGCTACAACACTTACGACAAATCTTCCGCGGCGCTGGAAGGCGTGCAGAGCTGGCATGACTGGCAAAGTGCTCTGGCGGCTGAGTATGCACTGACACGTGAAGTGGTGATACATGCCAGCACTACACAACTGTTCAAAGGCCCGCAACCGGGCGAAATTTTTGTCAACGAACA
>CAZOYR010000113.1:0-9738 GCA_964584105.1 uncultured Alteromonas sp. | reverse complement strand
ATACTCTCTACGCGCTGACGATTTACGCTCACAATCACGTCTTCAGGCTGCAGGCCGATGCGTGCTGCCGGGCTACCACGATCAAGCTCTGTAACTTCAACACCTTTGTTACCGGCTTCGTCTTCACCATTAGTCAGCTCAGCCCCTTCTAATGCCGGGTGCAGTTGCGCGGCAGTAACCTGTGTCTTACTGGCATCATCAAGGGTGACTTTGATGGTCTTCTTGTCGCCATCACGAAGAATTGCAAGCTCAACCTCAGCACCGGCACCCATGCTTGAAATGCGGGCTGCTAACTCTCTGAAACCGCTTAGCTTGCGGCCATTCACTGCAGTAATAATATCGCCGGCACGCAGACCCGCTTTCTCAGCTGCAGTATCAGGCTGCACTTCCCTGATAAATGCACCTTTGTTTACCGGCACATTCATCGCCTCGGCTAATCCGGCGTCAACATCATTGCCCAGAATACCCAGCAGACCCCGACGGACTTCACCAAATTCCGCGATCTGATCCACGAGGTTTTTCATCATATTGCTGGGAATCGCAAAGCCAATACCAACGTTACCGCCGTTAGGGCCGAAAATGGCAGTATTGATACCAACCAGCTCACCATTGAGGTTGACCAGCGCACCGCCTGAGTTTCCGCGGTTAATCGCAGCATCAGTCTGAATGAAATCTTCATAGCCGCCAATATTGAGACCCGACCGGCCAAGCGCGCTAATGATGCCTGATGTTACTGTCTGTGAAAGGCCGAATGGGTTACCGATTGCCACTACATAATCACCCACACGGCTGCTATCAGAATCGGCCAGGGGAAGGTCTGTAAGGTTTTTCGCATTTATTTTCAAGAGCGCGATATCGCTTTGCTCATCAGCGCCCAGCTTTTTGGCAGTGATTTCGCGGCCATCCTTTAATTTGACCGTGATCTCATCAGCGTTATCTACCACATGGTTATTGGTAACGACATACCCTTTATCTGCGTCAATGATGACCCCGGAGCCCAGACCCCGAAACGGTCGCTCCTGGACCTGTTCCTGAGGCCCGCCGAAGAAATAACGGAACATTTCAGGAACCTGCTGGCGGGCAGTCTGTGTCCCTTCCACAGAAATACTCACTACGGCAGGGGTCGCCTCTTCCAGCATAGGCGCTAAAGAAGGCACTTCCTGTTTATTGTTGTCACTGAAAAACGGTAAACCAGCCTGGACCGGTACCGACATGACCACAGAGCTGGCTACAACTCCAGAAATAACAACGACCTGGCGAAGAGACTTTTTCATATTCGCTTACACTCCTCATGATTATTGCGAAACGTCTGTAATGTCAGACAGACACAAAAAAAGTATGAAAAGTTCCTATTTTTCTTCTTCTGTTGCGGCGGTTGGCTTACCACTGCCGACGAATAACCCGGAACTTGCGCCGGCGAAGTCTTTAGGTTGCGAACCAGAGACGGTCTTTACCTTGGTTTTTTCCCGGCCATGCAAATTATTTCTTAAATAGGCTGATGCCTGTTCGCCGTAAAACGGCACGGTATCGTTTTCATCACCCACATCATTTTTAAGCAATGCTTCGTATTCTTCTATCTGCATGCGCAGCGACTGACATTGATTTTCCATCGCATCTACAATCTGACGACTTTGATGGAAGTGATGCTCAGCTTGTTGCGCCATTATTTCCTTCACATTTTTTTCAGCCTGCTTAACCGATTTGTTGCTGCCGTCACGGGTATAGACGTAACGAGCGACAAAAAAACCGATGATCAGACCAACAACCAATAGGGCAAGAGGAATCAGGACTTCCATTTATATCTCCGAAAATTTACAGCAGAGGCCAGAACAAATGCGTAACCTCTTACTTCTTTAGTACTTATTTCTACTATACCAAGTTCACGGTATCAATAGTGTTCAGCAGGAACGATGACAACCGGTATAATGCATTTAGCGGGCGTTGTATATTTTTTAGTTTCGCCCGGGATTTGGTATAATTGCGGCGATTACCGCAGGCAACATGCAAGCCAGCGGTCGACATGATCTCGGGCGGCGTGCAGCACGTTTGCTATTTTACCTACATTTTGTATCAAAGTATGTGTGCCATAAGCATTTTTCAAGCAGGTCGGTGCAGCTGACCATACGGTGCAGGCACATTCAGGAGTAGTAACCTTCATGACACCATGGGAAGTCTATCAGGAAGACCTAACACATCCCGAGTTCCACCATGATCCCGCCCAGGAAAATGCTGTAAAAGCATTGCAGCGTTTATACGATGACCTGCTGAATAAACCTGATGCGCAAAAAGGACTGGGCGCCAGTCTGAAAAGGTGGTTCTCGAAACCGTCGAAACCAACGCCGGCAAAAGGGATCTACTTTTACGGGGGGGTGGGACGAGGTAAAACATACCTGGTGGATACCTTTTACGAATGCCTGCCATTTGACGATAAAATGCGCGTGCATTTCCACCGCTTCATGCACCGAATCCATGATGAATTAAAGCAACTTAAGCAAGCCCAGGATCCGCTGAAAATAATCGCTACAAAGTTGGCAAATGAGGCGCGGATTATCTGCTTCGATGAATTTTTTGTTTCTGATATTACCGATGCAATGATCTTAGGTACGTTGATGCAGGAACTGTTTGGACATGGCATTACACTGGTTGCCACATCGAACATTGTACCGGACGAATTGTATAAAAACGGATTGCAGCGCGCACGCTTCTTACCGGCGATAGACCTGATTAATAAGCATACCGAAGTCATTAATGTTGATAGTGGTGTGGACTATCGTTTGCGTACCCTTGAACAGGCCGAACTTTATCACCACCCGTTAGACGAAGCTGCCACCGCTAATCTGCATGAATACTTTGCCAAACTGGCGCCAGAGAAAGGCAGTCAGGATGAAGCCATTGATATTAATAACCGTAAAATTCGCACGTGTCTGAATGCCGATGGCGTCATGATGGTGGAATTCAAAGAGCTGTGCGAGGGGCCGCGCAGCCAGAGTGATTATATCGAAATCAGCCGCTGCTATCATTCTGTACTAGTTGCCAATGTTAAGCCGATGGGACAAAACAATGACGATGTAGCCAGGCGCTTTATTGCCATGGTTGACGAATTTTACGAGCGTCATGTTAAGCTCATTATGTCGGCGGCAGTGCCAATGGATGAGCTGTACTCACAGGGTAAGCTCAGTTTCGAGTTTCAGCGTTGCATGAGCCGTTTGAAGGAAATGCAGTCGCATGATTATCTGGCAACAGAACATCTGCCTTAAAGCGCTGTTCAGCATTCATGATTGTGGGTAAACTTACTCACGTATCGCAATTCGTGGCACGGCGCGGCCACACCCAAATAAGTAAGAGATTGAATAATGGGAAGAGCATTTGAAGTAAGAAAGGCCGCCATGGCGAAAACGGCGGGTGCAAAGACAAAGGTCTATTCCAAATACGGAAAAGAAATTTATGTTTGTGCGAAAAACGGTGGCGCGGATCCTGAAACCAATCTGTCGTTACGTCGACTCATGGATAAAGCAAAAAAAGACCAGGTCCCGGCCCATGTTATCGATAAAGCAATAGATAAAGCCGCTGGCGGCGCGGGTGAAAATTATGAACCGGCTCGCTACGAAGGGTTTGGTCCGGGTAACTGTATGGTTATTGTCGACTGTCTGACAGATAATGCTAATCGTACCATCACTGATGTGCGTAACTGCTTTACCAAAACCAATGCCAAAATCGGTGCGCCGGGTGCGGTGAGTCACATGTTCGATCATCAGGCTGTTTTTCAGTTTGCCGGTGACGATGAAGACGCTGTGCTTGAAGTGCTGATGGAAGAAGACGTTGATGTGTCTGAGGTGGAAGAGCAGGATGGCAAAATTACTGTTTATGCCCCGCATACAGAGTTCAACAACGTGCGAACAGCACTGACTAACGCTTATCCGGATTTAACGCTGGATACAGAAGAGATTACATTTATCCCGCAGACGGAAACAGAAATCAGCGAAGAAGATCGTCCCATGTTTGAAAAATTCATGGACATGCTGAACGACTGCGACGATGTACAGGACGTCTATCATAACGCGGTTTTGCCTGACTGATTGCGTCTGGCCCCCCTGTTTTGATAATTTAAAAAGCCCTCTTCAAGGAGGGTTTTTTTTATCCCTGTGCGTTTTTTATAACCAGTATTCTTATCCTGTCGACGGGCGGTTGATACCCCGTGATAGCGCTGAGTAAGTCATACAAAAAGTTAAAGTTTAATTATAACTTTGTCTCATCCAACGCTAAAATCTTTATATCGCCTCTTCAGATGAAAAAAACACCCAAAGAAAGCAGCATGAATAGTACCCAGACATCCAGTCCCAGCATGACACTTAAGGTTATAGACCTGCTAGAGAGCCACCGCCTGAGTTTGATTAACCAGTGGGTTAGCCGGGTAAAAGAAGAGTTCGGCCAGGAAGTGTCGTTGACCGATGCTGAGTTTGCTAACCATATGGTGTACATCATTGATGCCTTGATTGAGGAGTTACTTAAGTTTAATCGTAACGGAAGCAATGTCAGGCAGCAGCCGGACGGCGACTTAAACTATGATGAAGGGGAGATTGAGGATAAAAAGCACGGCGGCAAGATGCACGGGCAACAGCGAGCGGGTACGCACGCTTACAACGCCGATAAGATTTATTGGGAATACACCATCTTGCGCAAAGTGTTGGTGGAATTTTTACAAAAGCATCAGATGCTGGATATCGACCACCTTGAAATTGTAACCTGTGTTATTGAGCGCTGTACCCGCGAATCAATGGGCGTATTCACTGAGACGCTTCACGCCACGCAGCGAAAATTACTGGGCACTGTGGTTCATGATATTCGCTCTCCACTTTATGTCATTTCCATGCTTGGGGAGCTGGCAAAAGAACAACATAGCATTGTTCACACACCGGCATTCGGCCAACGCATCCACACCGCCACGGGCCGAATTTCCGCCATGCTGGAAGATATGCTTCAAACCCTGTCGCTAGAATCCGGGCAGGGCATTGAGATCAATTTCAAAGATGGTGACTTTACAAGCTTTTTATCATCGGTTGCTGAGGATGCCGTTCATTTTTATGGCGAGCGTCTGAAGCTTTCGTTACCCGATAGCCAGATCGCCTATACGTTTGACGAGATAATCTTCCGCCGCGTATTGGAAAACCTCATTTCAAACGCGTTCAAATATGGCGGAAAAGAAAGCGATGTCACTATCAGAGCAGACATCATTGATAACAATGTTCTGGTTGAGGTGCATAATTTTGGCAACCCGATAGAAGAGGAACACTGGAAAGATATTTTCCGGTTTTTGAAAAGTACAGATGCCAGAAATGAGAAGCTGAACAACAGTTGGGGAATTGGGCTGGCGTTTGTCAAATCAGCGGTTGAAGGTCACGGTGGAAAGGTCACGGTTGCCAGCAGCGAGGCAACCGGTACAACATTTCGGGTATCGCTTCCTAAAGATCAGTTCCACAGTGGCGACAGTACTTTGGTCAAAATTGAGTAAATACGCGAGCAGAGGCAGGGCAATCTTACTGCTGCTGTATTCATTATAAATTTGCTTGTTATACCGTCTTTGTAACTCACCTCATTTTTACTATTCGTATTCCTCTGGCAAGTCAGGTAGAATGCGCCGCGGAGTTGGCCAGGCAATCGCCGCTTTCTTTGGAAAGGGGAGGAAAGTCCGGGCTCCACAGGGCAGGGTGCCAGATAACGTCTGGGCGGCGCGAGCCGACGACCAGTGCAGCAGAGAGTAAACCGCCTAAGCGCGTTAGCGCCGGTAAGGGTGAAAGGGTGCGGTAAGAGCGCACCGCACAGCTGGTAACAGTTTGTGGCATGGTAAACTCCACCCGGAGCAAGACCAAATAGGATCCCGTTACGTGCGGCCCGCATGGGGATCGGGTAGGTTGCTGGAGCCAGTCAGCGATGACTGGCCTAGAGGAATGGTTGCCCACGACAGAACCCGGCTTACAGGCCGACTCCCACTCATTTCAATAAGCGGCAGTGCCGCTTATTCTACCCGTGTTTATCTTCAGAAAGTGTTTTGTTCTTACGTTCGATGAGCGAATAGATGTGCGCATGTGACGCCAGCATCGTATAGGCTGGTGCCAGAAAACCGCGTTCGTGCAAAATTGCAACGGTTTCACCATAAAGGCCGGCGAGCCGGTCCTCATCGATGGTATAAATACCTTCTACCTTTTTGGATGAGCCATCTATAAAGGCGATATCCAGCGCGATAGGGGTTAATAATTCAAGCTCGACCAGCGCTTTAATAAACGCTTTAGTATGGGGCTCGCCTTCTAACAGAAGTGCCAGTAATTCCTGTTTATCGGCCATCAGCGGCGTGGGTTGTCCGTCTTCTGTGAACAATGGCTCGCCTTCACTTTCACTGACTACATCGCTTTGCGTATCGACGCAGACCAGGTGATGATCACCTTCCTCATCGTGTTGCTGCCCGATATAAAAGGGACGACGCTGAATTTGGGCTGGAATATATAATCCCTCCCAGCGGCCGTTGCGGCAAAACAGGTTTTCACCTTTTTCAAAGCCCATCAGCGCAGAGCATACAAATTGCCCTGATTCGGGATCTTTGGTGAATACGATGGGGTATTGCACAATCAAATCACTAAATTCACTAAGTACAACTGAGACGGTTTGATTCTGACTGCCAGTCTGCGCCACTTTGTCCGTTATAACCTTGAGGTTTTGATGCTGATGAGGATTGAGTGCAACAAAGTGTGACATCTTACTCTCCTGTTAAGCCTGATTTCTCTGGGCAGAAATAGAAATGATTGAATATGGGCTTACATACGGACAAACAGGTACTTAATGTTCAAGTGAAGGTGAAAAAAGTGTTAATTGTCACAAACCTGGGCGTTGTGGGTGGGATGCTGAGGCTTAAGCGCGGGTAAAAGCTGCTTGCTCATCCAGGGACTGGCAAGACAGTCTCCAGCCAATACTTAATAGTAAAATAAAGGTAACAGGCAGGATAAATACACCGGCATTAACATCGAAAGCCGCCTGTATCAGATACGCAAGTACGGCGGTTTGTGTCCCAATTAGTAGCCCTGCACCGGCCGCACTCAACGATGTACGCATCAGCGTAAACCACATCAGTGCCAGCGGTATTGCTAACAGTACAAAGCCAATGACCCCCTGTGTGGCTAACGTCTCAAGATAGTCATTGTGGGCCCGTTTGGACATCTGGGAGTTACCCAGTAAAAGGGGTTTATACTGGTGCTGCACATACGGGTAGGTGCCTGGTCCTGTTCCCATCACCGGATAATCTGTAAACACATTAATGGCAGTCTGACGTAACATCGCGCGGCCATTATCTTCCATCTTCTGGCTGGTGAAACGCTCATAAATAGAGGATTGCGTGAAGCCGGCCCCTAACACAGCAAGCGCCAGCGCACCCGAAATCAACACTTTTTTGCTGAGGATACGCGCTGCCAGAAAACGATTCCGGAAGATAAGCAGCGACACTGTTACCATAGAGGCTAACAGCACCGCCAGCAAAGCTCCACGCGAACTGGTATTAAGCAATGTGACAATTAAGATGATACACGTCACGGCAAGCCACCCTGTTCGCGCGGATAACCATCGTCCGCCTGCGCGCCGCGTTGTGATAACAGCATCTGCGGTTAGTCCTGCGACCACACAAATTGCCATCACCAGATACATTGCATACTGATTTTTATAACTGAACGTGCCTCTGATCCCTTCGTGCCAACTAAAATCCCAGGGAGGGATGGCCGAAACCAGTTCGAAGTCGCCGCCGGTAATATAATTTACCTGCGAATATATTGCTGTTATCAACGCACCCGTTACCAGCACCAGCGCTAATTGACGTAATCTGGTCACAGTATTGAACAGCGTTATTACAATGATAAACAACGCAACCAACGCACCATATTTTAAAAGCTCTATCAGAGAAGCTTGTCGGTAAACCGATAAATACCCGGCACTGGCCTTATCTACCTGAGTATGCCAGTCAAATGTAGCCGGGCTGATAAACTCAATTAAGCCAGGTGGAAAGGGGAGCAGATATAAAAAGCAGTACGCCAGCCACACTGCAAACAGGCAGATAATGGGCATCGCCTGTTTCAGCGTGACCAAAGGTACATGGCGCGAGGTCAGAATAAACAATAAAACAATGAATATGCCCGCTGCGGTAAAAAGTTGTTCCCATTCCTGCTCAGCACCGTGAAGCCACGGCGCAACGATCAGCACAGCGTAGAGAAAAAATCGCGCGAGGGTGTCAACGGGGTGGGGGTTATTGGTAAGTGGCATTGGCCGCTTCGGCCTCCAGCATTCGTAACCTTGCTGAGGTTTCTTTATTCGGTGAACAGCAACTGAAAGGCGCTGCAACCTTGTAACGGCGCATAGCCGATAACATCTCCTCTCTGGTTTCAGGTTCCCGGAGCGCACTGGTCATCAGCTTTTCACCATTTTCCTGCAGCGCTGAAGGAAGTGCATACCAACGCTTTATCAGGATTGGCCCAACCAACTGTTGTACATTCTTCTCGTAGGGCGCCAGCCTGAGCAGCGTCTCCATTGCGGCAAACGTGTCCTTGTCATTTTGTGACAAATAATCATCCAAAAAGACCTGTAATGCCAACGCCTCAAAATGGCTGGGTTGCATTAAGCGGGCATCAGATATTGCTTTGCGGGCGGCTTCAAAATATACATCACTGGTTTCTGTTTGCGCCCGGACGATATAAAGCTTAGCCAGCGAGGTTTTTACTGATGCATCGTCGAGAAGCGCAGTATCCACACTTTCCAGATTTTTTTGCACGGATTGTAATGTTGTTGCTTCAGGGAGGCTTTCACCCGTGAACCAGGACTCAACCTGCGCAGCAGAACGTGTAGCGGTAAAATAGGCTGTACCTGATTGCAAACAGACAAATCCCATCACCACGGCAATCAGTAAGGCAGCGATACGCAGCACATGCTCACTGGTGGCGAGCCGTACTGCCTGTCGCTGGCCTGGTTTGACCGCCTGTTTATCGGATGAGGAAGATGTCATGTTCAGATTGGTTACCCGGATACATCATTAAAAATATTCACGTTACTACCCGTAGATATAAGCGAATATTGTGCCAGTAATAGAAGAGTGTACAGCCTTCTCAGGCAGATATACGTCCTAAGACCCTGGCGAGATCCTCGGAGGTAAAGGGTTTGGAAATATAATCGGTCATACCTGCCTCAAAGCAGGCTTCTTTGTCCCCTTTCATGGCATTGGCGGTAAGTGCGATGACCGGCACTGTTTGATGCGTTGTTCCCGCCTCTCCCGCTCGAATGCGTCGCGTGGCCTCATAACCATCCATCACCGGCATCTGGCAATCCATCAATACCAGATCGAAGGGCTTTTTCACTTGTTTCAGGGCTGCTAATGCGGCTTCACCGGTATCGGCCATCATCAGCTTGTGATGCTTTAAGTTTTCTCTGGCAATGATCTGATTGATTTTATTATCTTCCACCAACAAAATGCGAAGCGATGGTTGTTCCCGGGCATCTTGTAATTCAACAAGCACGCCTGCGTCGGCCGCACGCTCTTCGGTGGCATGGCGTAGTCTGACCGTAAACTGGAACGTACTGCCAGCGCCTTTTTCACTGTCTACCTCAATATCACCACCAAGTAACTGGCATAACTGTCGGGTAATTGCCAGCCCCAGGCCCGTTCCCCCGAACCGGCGGGTCGTGGTGCTATCTTCCTGCGTGAAAATCTCGAAT
>CAZOYR010000112.1:3258-9863 GCA_964584105.1 uncultured Alteromonas sp. | reverse complement strand
AGATGGGGAGTAGCGGGTCGATATCGCCATCTTTTCCGATGCTTGTGTAACTCCGGCTTGCCTTTCATCTGTGTGCGCATTTTAGCCTAAGAGCACCAGTATAGCGTGGTACGCATTCTCATCTTGCCGTAAAATCTCAATTTAAGTGGCAATGGCCAAATATAAACGTTAATAAATTGTGTAATTGAAAAATCATCTGGTACAATCAGTTGATTAATGAGAGTAAGAGTAGTTCAGGCAAACATTTATGATTTACAAAGCCCAGAGTCCTGCCGGATTTGCTGAAGAGTACATTGTTGAGTCGATTTGGAGTGGACGTTTCCCTCCGGGCACAATTTTGCCTGCTGAACGTGAATTATCAGAGCTGATTGGTGTGACACGCACCACATTGCGCGAAGTTTTGCAGCGCCTGGCCCGCGATGGGTGGTTGACTATCCAGCATGGTAAACCTACAAAAGTGAATAACTTCTGGGAAACCTGCGGGCTGAATATTCTAGAAACGCTGGCGCGACTTGACCAGGAAGGAATACCTGAACTGGTAGATAATCTTCTGGCGGCAAGAACTAACCTGAGCGCTGTTTTCATCCGTGGTGCTATCAGAAATAATCCTGAAGAAGCCATCAACATTATCGCCCGGTATAAAGATCTTGAAGCAGACGGTATGGCCTTTGCTGAATACGATTATCAGATGAACCATGATCTGGCTCTGGCATCCGGTAACAATGTTTTCGTGCTGATGATGAACGGGTTCCGTGGTTTATACTCGCGCATTGGCGGATTTTTCTTTTCGCATGAAAGTGCCCAGGAAGTTGCACGTAATTTTTATAAAGAATTGTTAGAAGTGGCGCAGCAGCATGATTACGATGCGGTACCGGTGGTAGTCAGAAAATACGGTATTGAATCGGGTAAAGTCTGGCAGACGGTGCGCGAAGAAATGCCTAAAGATTTAGTAGACTAACTATAAATTGAGAATAAAAAAGGTGCCTGATGGCACCTTTTTTTATGTCTTGTTCCACATGTTCTGATTCTTTTTATTGGTGAAGTAATCAGAAGGCTCCCAGAAGGCCGGTACCAGATCGTCGACGGCATTTGGATCGGCGTTGGGGTTTAGCTGCCGGATAATCTGCTGGATCCGCTCCCGACCAATCTTGAGCAACTTTTTGCGGTTTGCAGGAAAGTACAGGTTGCGTCCACGGCTAATCACCTCGGTGTTACCCGAGCAAATGTAAGTCAGGTTACGTGAGGCAATGCGACAAACAGGTTCGGCTGGGTTTTCCGGATTCAGTCTGGACACAATGGCAAACTCAAACTGGTCTTTTTCAAATCCTTGTTCATTCACAGGAATAAAGGTGACGCCGAACCCTTGCGGGAAATAGCCCACAATTTGCGTAAATGCCTCGGCCAGCTTCGGATTTAGTGAGTTCTTCTTGCCCAATTGCTCGATAAGCAGATAACCTTTGGGCAACTCCTGACGCGTGTAATCAGATTTTGTAGACAATACCACCGAACAATAAATCTGCGGGATCTTTAATATCTCACCCAGGCCAGTCTTCGATAAGAAGGCATCCTGTACCAGTTTCTCTCTGAACTGATTGGCCGCCTCATGGGCCTGATTAAAACGATGACGCTCTTCCTTGTCGTTACCGACATAGGCTGGTAACCCCAATCCCTTTTTTAAATAGTAAAGGGTGTGGGAGTAATTTAAGCGCAACAGCTGCTTACGATCCTGCTCTTCCAACAAGCGAAACTCGTCTTTATCTTTCTCTTCGCCCAGCAGTATTTTCTGCGCATCCTGGTGTTGCAGACCGATATCCTGTAACAGGGCGGCACTGATCAGGGGGATCGCTAATTCCTCTTCCCATTTATTACGCCAGTAGCTATTTCCCCGAAACCGGTTTGACGATTCCAAGTACGCAGACAAATAAGGGTGGGAAATCGCTTCCTGCTTTAAAACACTATCAACCAGACGCAATGTCAGCACCGCTTTATACAGCGGTTTCAGACGTTGATGGAATCGGGCGAAATTAGGCACCGCGCCGCGTGTGAGCAGCATAACAGTACCCAGGAATTTGGCACTGAGTAGCTGAGTATCCTCATAGGACTCACCCTCGCATAGCTCAAGTAAGTCTCTGGCGATAGCGGTAATCCGCGCGATACGCTCCTGACGCTCACTGTCTCTTTTAGCCCGGGCATGTTTCAGCTTTTTTTGAAGATCGGCCGGAACAGGCTTATCCGGTGACTTGGCTTTAACCCGGGCAATCTGGTTTTCGATATCTTTAATAAACTTCGCCGATTCTTCCGCCAACGCGAAGAAATGCCGGGCATCCTCCAGTACTGAACCATAGCCAGGCTCCTGAGGATGAACCTTATCAATGAGAGCTTTTACATTTTGGGTATAAAGATTGTCAGGATTATCAACTTTTCTATTCACAAATATCCTCACGCAGAAAGACACCACAGGGAGCTTGCGCGAAACTGGTGGAGTTCAACTCAAAGTTAAGTAAGTATATGTTCAGCAAGGTGGATGTTGTCTTAATAGTTTATATTCGGTACCACCCTGGCTAAGAAGTATAGCCAAACGCTATTTTAAACGATATCCAGGTGTTTTTACGTATCATTGTCTATTCCTTTCTGATCAAAGAAGACTTTTTGCATACGTATCCGGATGCAGTTTGCATCAATAGTTATTCGTAAAAATGAATATTCCAAATATCAGGGAAGGAAACGGCAGGCATGGCGCTATCAAAGAAACAATTTGATTATATTATTGTGGGAGGCGGCTCAGCCGGCGCGGTACTGGCGGCGCGACTTTCTCAAAAGCAATCGTGTAACGTGTGTCTCATCGAAGCAGGTAAACCGGATAAAAGCCCCTTTATCCACATTCCTTTCGGACTTTCTGTGCTATCCAGAATAACCTCTTTGAACTGGGGATACATTACTCAGCCCCAGTCAGGGCTGAACAATCGATGTCTGTTCTGGCCGCGCGGAAAAACATTGGGCGGTAGCAGTGCCATCAATGCCATGTGTTATATCCGCGGGCAGGACACTGATTACGATAACTGGGTGGAGCAGGGCGCAACCGGCTGGTCCTTTGAAGACGTATTGCCCTGGTTTAAAAAAGCGGAAAAGTTCGAGCACGGCGCATCGCTGCGTCATGGCAGCGAGGGGCCGCTCAGTGTAGAGTCTTTGCGTCATGTTGACCCTTTGTCTGAAGCGTTCGTGCAAAGTGGCGCAGAAGAAGAATTGCCAGCGCTTACCGACTTTAACCTTGCCTCACGCTGCGGCCTTGGCCTTTACCATGTCACGCAATCCGGTGGTCAGCGCTGTTCTACCTCTAAAGCCTATCTGAAACCTGTATTGGCACGGCCTAACCTGACCATTATGACAGGCGCGCATGTCGAGAAAATTGTTATTGAGAGTGGCAGGGCGACAGGGGTGGTGACGAAATATGAGGGAGGCGTGTATACACTGCAAGCCCGGCAAGAGGTGATTATCAGCGCCGGTGCAATCAACACGCCTCATTTGTTGATGTTGTCGGGTATCGGTCCTGAGGATGAGCTCAGGCGGCACAATATACCGGTTGTTAAGGCCTCAGCGGGCGTGGGCAGAAATCTTCAGGATCACCTTGATGTCATCGTGCAGTGCAGAGGCAAGACCCGTCATGGTTATGCGCTCGCCCCCGGGAAAATAGCGAGTTACCTTCGCGCTGCCTGGCAATATGCGGTTGGTCGCAAAGGCATGCTTTCGTCCAATATTGCAGAAGCCGGCGGATTCGCCTGTTCTTCTGCTACCACTGAGGATAAGCCAGATCTCCAGTTTCATTTTTTGCCAGCCATTCTTAAAGATCATGGCCGTCAGAATGCGCTGGGATATGGCTACGGCTTACATGTCTGCAATCTTTATCCGGAGAGTCGGGGAGCGGTAACGCTGCAAAGTGCAGATCCTTCAGCAGCACCACTGATTGACCCGGCTTATCTGTCTGCGCCAAAAGATATTCAGGTACTGCTTGAGGGTCTGAAAATGGCCAGACGCTTACTGCGCAGCGAGGCAATGGCGCCATTTCTCAAATATGAATTACTACCGGGTGAGGATGTGCATGATGATGACGCATTAATCCGCTTTATCCGGCAGTACGCTGAAACCATCTATCATCCTGCAGGGACCTGCAAGATGGGCGCGCCGGATGATGAGATGGCGGTGCTGGATCCACAGTTTCGTGTCTACGGCATTGATCGCCTGCGCGTTGTCGATGCCTCAGCAATGCCAATGCTGGTGGGCGGTAATACGAATGCGCCGGTTGTGATGATGGCTGAGCGGGCGGCTGCGTTTATTCATAATTTGCCGACGCCTGCATAAACAGTTGAGCGGCCGTATCACACATCTGTTCAATGTGACTGCGATCAGCATAAATGCCGTCAATCAGCAGCCGGGCAATTCCATGTAGCGTGCCCCAGGTCACCTGTGCCAGCCTCAACGGTTCGGGACCAGCCGGTAATAAGCCGGATTCCTGCCAGTAGCGGGTCATTTCAACCTGAAATTGAAAGCACGGGTAGGCCACTGCCTTTAAATCGTCGGTAGCTGACTGAGCCTGCCACAGGATACGACCAAACATCAGCTCATAAAGTTGTGGATGGTCTGCCGCATAGCCCACATATTCATGAATGAACTGACGAAACCGGGCTGATGGTGCCAGCGACTGCTGTTCAAAGATAGTACGGGCGGTATGATGCCACTGACGAAAGCCTTCTGCAGCGATGGCACTCAACAGCCCGTTCTTATCGGCAAAATGATGGTAGGGCGCGGAACGTGAAACGCCGACATCTTCCGCCAGCTTTCTCAGAGACAAGCTATCCACCCCGTGCTCATCAATACGTTTAGTGGCAGCATGCAGTAATGCGCTGCGCAAGTCGCCGTGATGATATCGCTGCTGAGCCTGATTCATACTACTTACCTGAATGGGTGACACTTAAATAAGCGTCGCTTTAAATCTTGACAGTGTCAACATAGCCTTTTATCTTGACAGTGTCTAGTTTGCAAAAATGTTAACGGAGCTGCGATGGACCAGTCTGATGAGCCACGCTCAAACCAGTATGAAACACTGAGTGTCACCTACAAGGGGCACCTTGCATTTATTACGCTGGATAGACCGGCGGCGCTTAATTCAATGAATACGGCGTTTTGGCAGGAATTCCCTCGTGCGGTTCGTGACATTGATGAAAAGGGCGAGGCCAGAGCGCTGATTATAAACGCTGCAGGCAAACACTTTTGTGCTGGCATGGACCTGGCTGTGTTTGAGGCGATGGGCCAGTCTTTTCGCGGCGATCCGGCGCGGCGTGCAGAGCAGATGCGGCGTAAAGTACTATTTTTGCAAGATGCGTTCAATGCACTTGAGAATATCAGAATTCCCGTGCTGGCCGCCGTTCAGGGGGCTGCTATTGGCGGCGCAGTTGATTTACTGTGCGCCTGTGACATGCGCTACTGTACCACCGATGCGTATTTCAGTGTGAAGGAGACGCAGCTTGGTATGACAGCAGACTTAGGTACGTTACAGCGATTGCCCCGGCTTATTCCCATGGGGCTGGCAAAAGAGCTTGCCTATACGGGGCGCGACCTTACCTCTGCGCAAGCATTGCAGGCAGGTTTTGTGAATAACGTCTACGATGATAGGGACGCGCTCATGGAGGGTGTGACACAAATCGCACAGGATATTGCCAGCCAGTCTCCGATGGCAGTGGCCGGCACCAAAAAAATGATTAATTACGCTGCTGATCACAGTGTGGCAGACAGCCTTAATTTTATGGCGACATGGCAGGCCGGCATGTTTCAGATGGAAGACGTGCAAACTGCGATGCAGGCAAGGCAAAACAAGCAAACACCACAATATGCACCGTTAAAGCCTGGCATTACCAGCATAGATGACTAAATCAGGACAATTCAGGAATAATTATGACCAAGACCGATTCGGCTCATACCCAGTACCCGCATTTATTTCGCCCGCTGGATTTGGGCTTCACTCAACTTAAAAACCGCATCATTATGGGGTCAATGCACACCGGACTTGAGGAAATGCCTGCAGGTCACAAACATATGGCCGCGTTTTATGCTGAGCGCGCCCGTGGTGGGGTTGGCCTTATTGTTACCGGTGGCATCGGGCCGAATGAGGAAGGTTCCACCCATCCTATTACCAAGCGTCTGAATTCTGATAAAGCCGTTGCGAATCATAAAGAAGTGACCGATGCGGTCCATGAAGCTGGTGGTAAAATTTGCATGCAGATTCTGCATACCGGCCGCTACGCCTACACGGAAAAGCTGGTCGCCCCTTCGGCTATCCAGGCGCCCATCAATCCCTATAAGCCAAAGGCCCTGACGGACTATGAGATTGAGCAGCAAATTGAAGATTTTATTTTTACCGCCAAGCAGGCGCAGCGCGCTGGTTACGATGGTGTAGAAATTATGGGTTCAGAAGGCTACTTTCTGAATCAGTTTATTGTGACGCGCACCAATCAGCGTGATGACAAATGGGGCGGGGAATACGAAAACCGCATTCGTTTACCTATTGAGGTGGTGCGCCGCGTGCGAGAGGCCGTCGGTGAGGAATTTATCAT
>CAZOYR010000112.1:0-3158 GCA_964584105.1 uncultured Alteromonas sp. | reverse complement strand
TACCTATTGAGGTGGTGCGCCGCGTGCGAGAGGCCGTCGGTGAGGAATTTATCATTATTTATCGTTTGTCTATGCTCGACCTGGTTGAGGATGGCTCTGACTATGATGAAGTGGTTACACTGGGAAAAGAAATAGAGAAAGCTGGCGCTACCATAATAAATACCGGTATAGGCTGGCATGAAGCACGCATTCCTACAATATCAACCCGCGTGCCACGGGCGGCATTTACCTGGGTTACCGCTAAATTTCGCGAAGCGTTGTCTATTCCGCTTATCACATCAAACAGAATTAATATGCCTGATGTGGCTGAAGAAGTCCTAGCCCGGGGCGATGCTGATATGGTGTCTATGGCGCGCCCGTTTCTGGCTGATGCCGAATTTGTGATTAAGGCAGAACAAGACAGAGCCGATGAAATTAATACCTGTATCGGTTGTAACCAGGCCTGCCTCGACCATGTTTTCAATGGCAAATTAACCAGCTGTCTGGTTAACCCTCGTGCCTGTCATGAACTTGAGCTAACCATTAAGCCGGCAGAGCAAACTAAACGGATAGCTGTAATAGGCGCCGGACCGGCCGGGCTGGCAGCGGCGGTAACTGCAGCGTCCAGAGGTCACACTGTTACGTTATATGATAAGGATGATAAGACCGGCGGTCAGTTCAACATTGCCAGACAAATACCCGGCAAAGAAGAATTCAACGAAACTCTGCGTTATTTTGACCGTCAGTTAGAGCTGCATAATGTGACCGTAAAACTCAATACTGAGGCCACTGCAGCATTACTAAACGATGAATGTTTTGATGAAGTGATTATTGCTACAGGCATTTATCCGCGTATCCCCGATATTGAAGGGATAGACCACGAAAAAGTACTTTCATATGTCGATGTCATTAAGGGTAAAAAGCCAGTTGGACAAAAAGTAGCTATCGTGGGTGCCGGTGGCATTGGCTTTGATACCGCAGAATATCTGTCGCACGGCAAGTCACAGCCGAGTCTAGATATAGAAGCGTTTATGAAAGAGTGGGGCATCGATATGTCATTTTCCGCCCGTGGCGGCGTGAACGGCATGCGGCCTCAGCCAGAGCCGTCCTCCAGAGAGATTGTGCTACTACAGCGCAAGACAACCAAAATGGGTAAAGGACTGGGCAAAACCACTGGCTGGGCGCATCGTGCGAGCCTGAAAATGAAAGGGGTTACCATGATCCCTGGCGTGGAATACAAAAAAATTGATGATAGCGGTTTCCACATTAGCATCGAGGGTGAGGAGCGACTCCTTGAGGTGGATAATGTCATCATCTGTGCGGGGCAAGAGCCACTGCGCGACGTTGTCGAAGGCCTCAACGCGCCACATTACCTGATAGGTGGCGCCGATGAAGCACTTGAGCTAGACGCAAAGCGTGCCATCGATCAGGGCACGCGCCTGGCAGCAACACTGTAAAACTATGTCGCGCTGCGCTTTACCAGCGCAGCGCACTGCTTGATGTTACATATCTTTCTCATCCATAAACGGATAGTCGATATAACCTTTTTCATCGCCACCGTAGAACGTATCCTGGTCCTGTTCATTAAGCTCTGCGCCCGCTTCAAATCGCTCAGCCAAATCCGGATTGGCGATGTAGGGGCGGCCAAACGTTACCGCATCGGCGTAGCCTGACTTAACAGCCTGTTGTGCAGACAGATAATCATAATCGCCGTTAGCGATGTAAAAACCTTTCCATGTATTGCGCAGGCTTTCCTGAATCTTCAGGTCCTTATTGCTGGTCGGCATGCCCGGAAAACGCTCGACCATATGCAGATAAGCTAGCCGGTAATCGTTCAGACGCTGAATGTAATATGTAAATGCATTAAGCGGATCGCTGTCGGCGATATCATTCTGGTTACCGATAGGCGAAAGCCTAATGCCAACTCTTTCAGCCGGCCATACGCTTAGCACGGCGTCTGTAACCTGACTTAAAAAGCGCATACGATTTTCCAGCGAACCGCCGTATTCATCGTTTCGCTGATTGGTCTTGTCTCTTAAAAACTGATCAATCAGGTAGCCGTTTGCTGCATGGATCTCAACACCATCAAACCCTGCGCGTTCTGCGTTTTTTGCAGCCAGGCGGTAATCTTCGACGGTCTGCGCTATTTGTTCAGTGGTCATTGCCTGTGGCTCAGATGCGGGCTGTTTTTTTCCCTCAAAAAACACATCAACATCAGGCGCGATAGCAGATGGAGCCAGTGGCTTTGCGCCGTCAGGCTGAAAATGGGTATGACTGATTCGACCGACGTGCCACAGCTGAAGATATATTTTACCGCCTTTGTCATGAACGGCCTGGGTGATTTCGCGCCATTTCTGCACCTGTTCTACCGTGTAGATGCCGGGCGTACAGATATACCCTTTTCCCTGAGGGTTAATTTGTGTGGCCTCACTGACGATAAGCCCAGAGGAGGCGCGCTGCTTATAGTAGGTAATCGACATTTGCGCCGGTTCATCGGTAACATCATCGGCGCGACTGCGGGTGAGTGGCGCCATGAATACTCGGTTTTTCACCTCTGTGTTACCCACGATGCCGTTGCTGAATAAATCTGTCATAACGTTTTCCTGAAAATCTGGAAGATCGCCGGGCGCGGGCCCGGCCTGAATTGCTTTTGCTGCGGTCTAATTACGGCGTCTGGCGGTCGTGCTTTCCTTCGCGCAATTCCTCCACCACTTTTTTGCAAAATGCTTCCATATCATCAGGCGTACGACTGGTGGTCAGGCCCTGATCGACCACCACCTCTTTATCCACCCAATTGCCGCCGGCGTTTAGGATATCGGTTTTTATAGACGGGAATGAAGTGACAGTACGTCCTTCAAGAACATCGGCCTCTACCAGCATCCATGGCCCATGGCAGATGGCTGATACGGGCTTATGCTGAACAAAAAAGTCTCGTACAAACTGCACGGCTTTGTCGTTGGTGCGCAGTGTGTCCGGATTGAGAACGCCGCCTGGAAGGATCAGGCCGTTGTATTCTTCAGCTGATACCTCATCAACGGTTTTATCCACGGAAAACATGTCACCTTTCTCGTCGTGATTCATGCCCTGAATCTCGCCGGATTCCAGTGAAATAATATCGACATCAGCACCAGCGGCTTTGACCTTTTCCATTGGCTCTGTCAGCTCAACCTGCTCAAACC
>CAZOYR010000111.1:0-10127 GCA_964584105.1 uncultured Alteromonas sp. | reverse complement strand
AGTGGTGATGTGCTATTTGATGTCAGCAAGTTTGATGATTATGGCAAGCTGAGCAAGCAGAATCTTGAACAGCTCAATGCCGGCGCCCGCGTTGATGTCGCGGCCGGCAAGGACGATCCGCTGGATTTTGTGTTGTGGAAAAGCGCAAAGCCGGGTGAGCCATTCTGGACATCTCCCTGGGGCGATGGGCGCCCAGGCTGGCATATTGAATGTTCAGCGATGAACCACAAACATCTTGGCGAGCATTTCGATATCCATGGCGGCGGTTCTGACCTGATGTTCCCCCATCATGAGAATGAAGTGGCGCAATCCTGCTGTGCTTATGACACGCCGTATGTAAATACCTGGATGCACACGGGCATGGTGCAGGTCGATAACGAGAAGATGTCTAAATCGCTGGGTAACTTCTTCACGCTGCGGGATGTACTGCAGCAATATGATGCTGAAACACTACGGTTTTTCCTGATGTCTGCACATTATCGCAGCCAGCTTAGCTACACGCAGGACAATATTATTCAGTCCAGAGCGGCGCTGGAAAGGCTGTATACCGCGCTTCGTGGTGTCAACGCATCAAAACACGTAAGTGGTGATGAAGGCGGGTATCTGTCCCGGTTTGAGCAGGCGATGAACGACGACCTTAACGTGCCTGAGGCAATGTCGGTGCTATTTGATGTAGCCCGTGAACTGAACAAGCAAGAGGCTGACTCTCCTGACGCGGCAACACTGGCAGGGGTGTTAAAACATCTTGGCGGTATACTTGGATTGCTGGAATCCGATCCGGATACTTTCCTGCAGGGTGGTAGTGATGACGATGTTGCAGAGATTGAGGCGCTTATTAAACAGCGCAACGATGCTCGCGCACAGAAAGACTGGGCGGCAGCGGATGAAGCGCGTGATGCGCTCACGGCAAAAGGGATTGTCCTTGAAGATGGGCCAGACGGGACTATCTGGCGTCGTCAGTAGTTTTTATACCCAGCCAGCGCCATGTGCGCTGGCTGTATCTGATATACGCATCGCCGAATGTCTGTCTGAGAGTGTGCTCTTCAGGCCGAATCTGAAAATACTCAATGTATGCGCAGAACACCAGCGCCAGTATCAACGCGCCCCAGTCGTGCAGTACCACGCCATTAGCCACAATTAACAAAGCCATTGCCAGATAAATCGGGTTTCTGCTGTAACGAAACACGCCGGTAGTAATCAACGACGATGTTTTTGCCGGATCTCTGGGATCAACGGTGGTCTGATGGGTTCTGAATTGCACAACAGCCAGCACAGCGATGGCCACGCCGCTGATAAACAGCAAACTTGCGACTACTAAATCAAATGCGTCTGGAGACACTGGCTGTCTTACGTAAAGGTAGGGCAGACCGATAGCAATGGCGCATACGATAACCGGGGGAATACGCAGTGCTAAACGCCGGCCAGTCATTAACGTTTGTCCGGGTCAGCCGGATGCGCATCAACATCAGGCATGGGCATCGTTTGCGTTTTTCCACTTAAATGGTCTTTCCAGCGCTGTTGAGATACATGCGCTTTAACCAGGTCAAAGCATTCATCGACAACCTGTAATACTTCTTTATCCACTGCGTCAGTTTTGGGCGTATAACCCTGTACGCCCGATTGTATAAACTCATTGATACGTTCATCGCTGACATCGCTAAGCAGGTTTATCAAAGATGCGGTAACGATATCTGTGATGGTTTGCTCCAGCGTTTTCTCAATGCTTTTACCCACTACCGGTAGATAAGACAGATTATTAAATTGCTGATTATTCTTAACCGCTTTTCCCACGCTTTGTTTTACATGCTCGCGAATGACCGACCCCTGGTCGTTATCTGACAGGGTACTGCCCATATGCTGCATAACACCGGCTACCCATTGAGTGAGCACAGGGCGGCGAGGCGCAAGCACTTCCCGGGTGATTTTATCTATAAGCGGGGAGCCCTTCTTCACATCCTGCTGGATGTCTGCCAGTATTTTCACAACAATGCGGTCACTGAGTTCTTCTACAAACACATCGTAATAAAAGGCGAAGAATCGGTAAGTACGGGTACGGTTTAAATCGATAATTTCAAACTTATGCAGGCGGTGCAGGATAGAGAAAATCCGCAGAAAGCGAAATAATCGGGTGAAGCCTAACGGGATCAGACCAACAATGTCATACCAGTGTAAAACGGGGAAAAAATACCAGCGCAAATGCTCTTTGTTTACCACTGAAACTATCCAGCGTATACAGAACTCAGTGAGAAATATGGCGATAAAAACCAAATCGATGAGCAGGAAGTTTTCATGTACCGGCTTATAGCCATGGTAAACAGCCGGCAGATATTCAGACAGCAGATTTTGCATTGAGGCGGTTGAATACAGTGTATCAAACACCAGCCATGCCAGATTTATCAATAATAAAACCAGCATGAAAATATCAACGATTAACCAGGGGGCCTGATGACTCTTTCTCAGATTTTCCCGGTTAATCCTTAACATATGTTTTGTTTACCCTATATTTTTTAGCCTGGTGATATCAACAAACAGTTTGAGCTTCTGCCCTGGCTGCAAATAACGTTGTCTGGCCAGATCGTTCCACTTCTTTATGTCACTGACGCGTACATTAAATTTGCTGGCAATCACAGATAATGAATCACCACGTCGCACGGTATAGGTCAGCGTTTTAATAACAGCATCACGGCGCTGGCTATCACTTACCTGATCAACCCAGATAACAAGCTCTTTGCCCGGATGAAGCGGATCACTGGGCGCCATGCCGTTCCACTTTGCCAGGTCCCGGGTGGTCACTTTGTACTTACGGCTTAGATCCCAGAAGGTATCACCCGATTTCACGGTATGCGTCAGTTTATGGTCGGCCCGTTGTGTATTTTGCAGCGAAGCCAGGCGCTGATCCTGAGACAGCGCATAGGCATTGAGCTCTTTTAGTGCCACCGGCACCATAATCGAGTCGCCGATGCGGATCATATTACTGTTAAGATCATTCACCTGCCGGATGATACTGGCGGTCGTATGATATTTATTTGCCAAAGCCAGTAAGCTATCACCTCGCTTGACGGTATGCCGAACCCAGTTAAGGCGCTCCTGACGATCAATTTTTGCCAGCTGTTGCGTAAAATTATCTGCTTTATCAGCAGGGAGTACCAGGTGATGGGGCCCGTCAGGATCCGTAGCCCAGCGATTAAATCCGGGGTTTAAGGCCTGCAATGCTTCAAGCTCCATTTCGGCTAACTCAGCAGCAAACGCCAGGTCAACCTGTGAGCCAATATCAACAATGCTGATAACCGCAGCATTGTCTACAGCAGGCCAGCTAAAGGCGTAGCTTTCCTTGTTTTTAAGAATATCAGCCAGGGCCAGCAACTTAGGCACATACGCGCGGGTTTCACGGGGTAAATCCAGTGACCAGAAGTCGGTGGGTTTGCCGGCTTTTTGATTGCGACGGATGGCCCGTCTGACGCGTCCTTCACCACTGTTATAAGCGGCCAGTGCATGCAGCCAGTTGCCATCAAAGTAGTCGTTCAGATAAGTCAGATAATCCAGCGCACCCTGCGTGGAGGCGATAACATCACGGCGGCCGTCGTACCACCATGACTGGCGAATTCCGAATCGCTTTGCGGTACCAGGAATAAATTGCCACATACCGGCAGCCCGCCCATGTGAGTAAGCAAACGGGTCAAATGCGCTTTCTACAATAGGCAGAAGCGCAAGCTCCAGTGGCATCTCGCGGGATTCTATTTGCTCGGTAATGTAGAAAAGAAAAGGCTGGGCCCGCTTTGTGACCCGCGCCATATACTCAGGATGTTTCAAATACCAGTTGCGCTGCACATCGACACGTCTGTCATCCGGGATGTTGAACGCTAACTGGTTACCAATTCGAGCCCACACATCATCAATAACGACAGGAGAGGGCGTCACTTTTTTGGGTTTGTCGGTAGGCTCTACATCAACCGTAAGATTATCATTAGGATGGATGACATCAATCACCCCGTCTTTAGCAATTTCGCAATCCTGCTTACCATCAATAGGCGTATTACCGACTTCGCAGCTGCTTTCGTTAGCAGGGCGAGGTTGATTGTGCTCAGCAATTTCATTGCGACTTTCTGACTCTGTTGACTGACAACCACTTAACATTACTGCCAGTGCAATAGAAGAATAGATAAACCACTGTCGACGCATAAAACTGAGCACCTTTAATCATTCTGTGTAAACCGAAAACCGGTTAGAGCGAACGATACATTGTAATAGCAATGTTTTATAAATGCATCAAAAGTTATCTTTCCATTCACGGATTGCGGCAAAAACACTGACTTCATCAGTTAGTGGTTCATCACTTTTTTGACGGGCGCTTTGCGCTACCGAGTCATGTTGTGTTCGCATAAACGGATTAATATCAAGCTGCATTGAGAGCGCGCACGGTACGGTGGGTTCGTCATCTTCACGCAACGATTTAACCACTGACTGGTACTCACTAATTGCTTTGTTATCGGGCTCTACAGCAGCCGCAAACGCTAAATTAGCGCTGGTATATTCATGTGCGCAATAGACCGCGGTAGTGCCGGGCAAGTGTTTCAGTTTGTCCAGCGATGTCAGCATCTGTTGTGCTGTACCTTCAAATAAGCGACCGCAGCCGCCGTTAAACAGGGTATCGCCGCAAAATAAAACGTTATGACCGTAAAATGCGATGTGGTCGAGAGTATGGCCGGGTACTTCAATTACTTTAAAGGTTAAATCAAACGGTGCCAGCGTAATGTCATCGCCTTCTCTGACTGATTTGGAAACGCCTCGGATATGCCCCCCCTGAGGACCGATGACCGGTATATCCGGGCGGGTAGATATAAGTTTTGTGATGCCACCGGTATGATCATGATGATGGTGGGTAATTAAAATCGCGGTCAACGTTAAGTCACGTTCTTTTAAAAATGCCAGCACCGGGTCTGCGTCACCGGGATCAACAACCACGACGTTGTCATCATCGTGAATGCACCAGATATAATTGTCTGAAAATGCCCGAACAGGCGTTACCTGCAGGCCTGATGGTAAAGTATCATTCATGGTAGACATGGTGTACCTGCTTGAGATATGAAATGATTCGGATACTATAGAAAGTTAGATAAGTGACTGCAACCATATGGATCAACGGTAGAAATGAAATCGGCACACACAAAGCACGTGCCCCGGTATCCGTCCGGTTGGTCAGAGCTCCCGGCTGGCGAAGCCCTTCGTGATTCTGTTGAGTCAGTATGCGACGCATTTAGTCAGCGAATCTTTGGCTATCATTTTGTAAAGCTCGGCGCACTGAGTAATCAGATCCATCTTTCACAATGCGCAATCCATCATCAGATTCATCAGTCTCCCCGTCCTGTTAAGCAGGCAGGCGTCATCGCCGAATCCACCGCTTTACCTTATGTCGAGAACAGTATCGATGGCTTTTTGCTGGCACATGAGTTGGACTTTGCACAGGATCCGCATCAGATACTTCGTGAGGTGGACCGCTGCCTGACGCAAAGTGGGTTTGTTATTATCAGTGGCTTTAATCCCTACAGCCTGGCGGGAATGGCAAGGTATCTGCCGGTGAAAAAAGATAATGTGCTGCACGATGCTCGCTTTTTCTCCGCGCACCGGGTGAAAGACTGGTTACATTTGCTGGGCTTTGAAGTTATCGAGCATCGCCGGTTATTATTTTCATCGCTTTTTATGCATCCGCGCTGGCGCTTGTCGGAGCGCTGGCAGCAAAAAATGTCCAGATATCTACCCTGGTGCACGTCTGTGTATGTGTTAGTCGCCAGAAAGCGGGTGTGGCCGATGACAACCATCCGGCCTAAGTGGAAGCTAAGTACTCAATTCAGACCGGTTGGGGCGAGCATGTATCAGCGGCAGGATGCGGAGCGCCTCAAGACAGCTGATGCGACACCTGCTGTGCAAACCGGTAAGTCCGCGACCTGAAAAGCTGTTCTCTGAACCAATAAAAAAGGCAGCTCGTGGCTGCCTTTGATGATTCAAAAAAAACGGGTTATTTCACGCGCATGCCAGGCTGAGCCCCTTCGTGCGGCTCCATGATGTATAACTCATTACCACCAGGGCCTGCAGCAAGCACCATTCCTTCAGAGAGACCAAAGCGCATCTTACGCGGTGCGAGGTTGGCGACCATAACCGTATTTTTGCCAATCAGTGAGGCCGGATCATACGCTGATTTTATTCCCGCAAAAACCTGACGCTTCTCCCCGCCTAAGTCTAACTCAAGACGTAGCAGCTTATCGGCACCTTCAACATGCTCAGCGTTTGCAATTCGGGCGACCCGTAAATCGACTTTGGCAAACTCTTCAAAGCTGATGGTGTCGCTGACCGGATCTTTTGACAGGGGCGTTTCCTGCGCGGGTTTAGCTGGCGCAGCGGCTTCCAGGCTTTCTTTGGAATCTTCAATCATTTTATCAATCTTTTCCATTTCTACGCGTTGCATCATCGGCTTGAATTTATTAATCGCGTGGTTTTTCAGCACTTCCTGACTGCTCTGCCAGTTTAGCTCATCATTCAAAAAGCTTTCCGCTTTTTGCGCCAGTACAGGCAGAATAGGCTTCAGGTAGGTCACCAGAATACGGAACATGTTAATACCCAGAGAACACACATCATGGGTAAATTGTTCTTTGCCTTCTTCTTTAATTGTTACCCAGGGGGCATTGGCATCAATGAACTGGTTGGCCTTATCGGCCAGGGTCATTATTTCACGCACCGCCTGATGATATTTTCTGCTTTCATAAAGCTGTGCAATGCGCTCAGACGCATCGTGAAACTGCTGAAGCAGGGCTTCATCGAGTACCGTTTCAGACAACTTGCCATCAAACCGCTTAGTGATAAATCCAGCACAGCGACTGGCGATATTCACCACTTTACCCACCAGGTCAGAATTTACTTTTTGCGCAAAATCGGTGAAATTAAGGTCGATATCTGACACACCATCGCCCAGCTTTGCAGCGAAGTAATAACGCAGATACTCAGGGTTGAGATGCTCAAGGAAGGTGCGCCCTTTGATAAACGTCCCCCGCGACTTTGACATCTTGGCGCCGTTAACGGTAACGAAACCATGAATGTTCACACCGGTTGGCTTACGATAGCCGGCACCTTCGAGCATCGCTGGCCAGAACAGGCAGTGGAAATAGGTGATATCTTTACCAATAAAGTGATAAAGCTCAGTATCAGAGCCGGCTTTCCAGAATGCATCAAAATCCAGATCGTGGTTATCACAATAGTTTTTGAAGCTGGCCATGTAGCCGACAGGGGCATCCACCCAAACATAGAAATATTTATTGGTTGTGCCCGGTATTTCAAAGCCGAAGTAAGGCGCATCGCGACTGATGTCCCATTGCTGCAGACCTTCTTCGAACCACTCCTGCAGCTTGTTCGCCATTTCGTCCTGTAGCGCGCCTGAGCGGATCCAGCCTTTTAGCATCTCTTCAAATTTTGGTAGGTCAAAAAAGAAATGTTCTGACTCTTTAAGTACAGGCGTTGCTCCGGAGACCACACTTCTTGGGTTTTTCACTTCAGTGGGGCTGTACGTTGCGCCGCACACATCGCAACTGTCGCCATTTTGATCTTCTGCGCCACAGCTTGGGCAGGTACCTTTTACGAAGCGATCCGGCAGAAACATTTCTTTTTGCGGGTCGTATAACTGATTGATAACACGCTTGCTGATATAGCCGGCATCATCAAGACGCGTGTAAATCTCTTCACAAATTGCCTTGTTTTCAGGCGAATGAGTCACATAATAGTTGTCATACTCAACAAAAAAGTCCTGCAGATCCTGATGGTGCTCAGCACGGGTCTTCTCTACCATTTCTTCTGGTGTAATACCCAGTTCCTGCGCTTTAAGCATAACGGGCGTACCATGCGCATCATCAGCACACACGCTGTAAATCTCATGGCCACGCAGTCGTTGGAAGCGGGTCCAGATATCGGTTTGGATATGCTCAAGTAAATGGCCCAGATGGATAGAGCCGTTAGCATAAGGCAGAGCACTGGTCACCAGAATACGACGTTGCTCGGCCGATGCTGATGCTGAAGACGAAGGGGTCTGTGACATAATGACTTTTACTGTTGTTAACCGTTACTCAAAATGGCTGCAAATACTAGCTGAAAATCGCCGTTTTTGCATTACGTAATTGCTGTTCAATGAACTTTAGAGGTACTTCATGTTTTTCAGGCGCAAAACTCACCCCGTTCAGGATTTTATGTGCACGTTACTGGCGACGTATTTTTCTTTGGAGTCGGCAGATGTTGCAGGCTGGGTGACGGTGGAGGGCGCATCCGTCTCCATTGTGTTGCCTTTTGCTTGTGCGACCCGGCATACACAGTTAAAAGCGCATCTTTTGGAGCAGCTACAGCAAAGTAAATTTTCAGTGGATGAGATTACTGTGTCTGGTCAGATTCATACCGGGCAAACTAAACAGCCACCGGTAAAAAATATCAAAAATGTTATTGCTGTTGCCTCCGGCAAGGGGGGCGTAGGTAAATCTACCACGGCAGTGAATCTGGCCTATGCGCTGCAACAGGAAGGGGCGCGCGTGGGTATACTGGATGCGGATATCTACGGGCCCTCTATTCCCATTATGCTGGGTAATGAAGATGCCAGCCCGCGAAGTGCGGATAACAAACACATGGAGCCGCCAGAAGCTTGGGGGCTGGTGGCCAACTCCATCGGCTATCTTGTGCCAGCTGAAGATGCCGCGGTCTGGCGCGGGCCCATGGCCAGCCGTGCACTAAAGCAAATCCTGGATGAAACGCTATGGCCAATGCTTGATTATCTGATTATTGATTTACCGCCGGGGACCGGTGATATTCAGCTAACCATGGCCCAGCAAATACCGGTCACTGCATCAATCATTGTCACTACACCGCAGGACCTGGCACTGGCTGATGCGCAAAAAGGCATCGCCATGTTCAATAAGGTGGATGTGCCGGTATTGGGGCTGGTGGAAAATATGAGTTACTACCAGTGTGTGAAATGCGGCCACAAAGATCCGATTTTTTCTGAATATGGCGGCGAATCTCTTGCGGAAAAATACGGGTTACCGCTATTGGGTGCCTTACCTCTTAATACGCAAATCCGCGAGCATGCCGATGCAGGGACACCGCTTGTGGTCACGCAGCCGGATAGCGAGCTTGCGAATACCTACCGGGAGATTGCCCGGGCAGCGTCCATGAGTATGGCACTCAGTGTGGCTGCTGCGCAGGACGACTATCATCTTAAAGGTGACCCCATATCCTTTAAACCCGCTTGATGTTCGTCAGGTATAGTCACAGGTACAGTAGTTTAAAGCTGGCCGATTTGACGCTTGTGAGAGATGGCCGGTACCCGCATAATAGCGGGGTATGTAGAGCGCAGAGAGTACGTTATGAGATTGTGCGATCGGGATATTTATCAATATCTGCAGGAAGGAAAAATTAACATCACGCCGACACCGGATTACGATAAAATCAGTGGTGTCACCGTTGATATTCGCTTAGGAAACAAGTTCAGGGTATTTGAAGATCATCAGGCGCCTTATATTGACCTTAGTGGGCCAAAAGCCGAGGTTCAGGAAGCGCTTAACTCGGTGATGAGTGACGAGATTGAACTGGCTGACGGAAAAGCATTTTTTCTGCATCCTGGCGAACTGGCGCTGGCCGTGACGCATGAGTCGGTGACATTGCCGGATAATATTGTCGGTTGGCTCGACGGGCGCTCATCACTAGCACGTTTAGGTCTGATGGTGCATGTGACGGCACATCGCATTGACCCGGGCTGGTCTGGCAACATCGTTCTTGAGTTTTTTAACAGCGGTAAGCTGCCTTTGGCACTGCGGCCAATGATGAAGATCGGTGCGCTGAGTTTCGAGGTGCTTTCGCAACCCGCCGAAAAGCCTTATAACGCGCGACTGGATGCAAAATACAAAGGGCAGGCGGGGGCTGATGCCAGCCGGATAGACTCAGATGAACAGCCGGGCAGTGGTAACCCGGCATAAAACGCGCAAATAATCAGCGTTTAGTTTAAATTCAGCTAAAAAACGCTATCAGGCAATTGCATTCGAAGAAAATTTAAGTACACTTGTCCGCTCTTTCGGTCGGTGTGTAGCGCAGCCTGGTAGCGCACT
>CAZOYR010000110.1:4018-10602 GCA_964584105.1 uncultured Alteromonas sp. | reverse complement strand
TGTGCCAGAACACCCGGGTAACTCAGTGAAACCGGTGAAACCGGTTGAGTCTGCTCGCCCTCAACGGTCGCCGCCTGCCATTGCGACGGCGCGTCTGATGACTGACTTACCACTAACTCCTGTTTTTGTGGCTGCCAGAAACGTGCGTCGCTAAGCTCTTGCATCGTCGCGGGAAGAATAGCCTTATTCAGCCACTCAGAAGTAGAAAGTGGTAAGGTAATAACTTTATTAATCAGATAACTGGCAGACTGG
Source organism: uncultured Alteromonas sp. (assembly GCA_964584105.1). Classification (GTDB taxonomy): domain Bacteria; phylum Pseudomonadota; class Gammaproteobacteria; order Enterobacterales; family Alteromonadaceae; genus Alteromonas. Next base: position 10,350 of record CAZOYR010000110.1, on the reverse strand, counting down.
TCCGGATGCCGGATAAAATGGCCCCGCCGACTTTCAGACGCATTACCCACGATAATTTGCCACTGCTGGTCGGCATCTTCCAGCGTCAATAACATGGACTCGGCGCCATCACTGTCCGGGTCCTCTACGCCCAGCCGGGAGTACAGCTTTTCATTTTCAGTTTTTTTCTCAACAACATCAGCTTGAGCCAGTTTTCTGATAAGTGCTGACAGCGCCTTGGTATCCACCGGAAAACGCTGTGTCGAATCAAGGTGCGTTGCTTGCCATTTGCCTTCGTCACGTCTTGCTTCAAAGATAACATTTTTGGCATTTTCTATTTTTACGTACTCAATCGCATCACTATGCTTTGAAAGTCCCTCTAAGACCGAAGAGGAAGGCGTTGTTACAACACTTTGCTCGTTGCGAGTCAGATACCACGCTGAAGCACTTGAAGCGGCGACCAGCACACTAAGCAATACAACACGTATGTTCATTTTCAGTTCCTGTTGAACCTGCTTCCTGCACGTCTACGCAGTACCAGGGTTAATAAATACAAGGTCATAACCAATACCAGAGGCGCGGCGGCAATATTGACAAATTTCAGCCAGTTACCCAGCTTGTCGATATCACTTCTCAGCTCATACTGCACATCGCGAAGTTGCTTTCGGATAGCCACCCTCTTTTCTACAAACGCATCAATGGTTCGCTGTTGCTCGTCGGTTAGCACCAGGGATGTGCCCTGCCCCTGCTGATTCTGTAATCGTGCTAATTGCGACTCGGTCTGTGCCAGCTCGTCCCGCAGTTTCTGTTCATGTTCGCGATATTGCTTTTGTGCTTTGCGTTCAAGTGATGCCACGCGCGAGAACGGTCGGGCGAACTGGCCGCGACTTCGCACATCAATTAAGGCGTTACTACCTGCCAGATTCTCCGCGGCGTTCACCACAAAATCACCATTATTGGCGAACGGACTATACAGGGTCTCACCGAAAAACTGATTTTGCTGCACCCAGAAGCGGTCTGCCAGCATGTCAGCATCAGAGACGACCAGCAGGTTAAGTTTATCGGTAGTAGCCTTAAACTGTGTTCTGTCGGCCCCTTGCAAAGGTTGACCAAATGCTGAGATGGTTGTGCCAGTAATATGCGCAGCTAACACTTTCGCCTGACCGGAGGGGCCAAGCTTTTGCTGTAAATCCTGAGGATCCGGATGACTCAGATAATACTCAGTCTCTGTAACAAAGCCATCATCTGAAGTCCGCATTAAGACTTCCATATCCAGTGTTGAAGAAGGCAGTAGCGTAATTTCACCGGCAGAGGCAATATTCACCGAGTCCAGGTTTGCCGTAATGACATCTTCATTATGCAGTTGGCCTTTACCCAGCCCCATATAACCCGGGTGTTTAACGACACTGCCAGATGCACTTTGCACTTCAAGTCCAAGTGTCCCATCCAATACAATGCGTTCTGCCGGAATATCTACCCCCCAGCTTTTCAGTAAGCTCATATCTGAGCGATTTGCTTGCTGATTCCCCATCAAACTCAGCATGTCTGACTCATAATGCGGATCGACAAAAGCAATCACCTGGCCCTGCGCCATGGCATATTGGTCAACCGCATATTTTAGCGCCTCACTCATTTTGGGTGGATGCGCTAACATCACAACAGCGGTCTCTTCAGGTAACTGAGTGTCATCTGGTGATAGCAGATGTACATCAAAAAGCTGGCTGAGCTGCTCATAAAAAACCATGGAGGATTCGTTCTGTCCGGTAACCGGATTCTGGCCTCCCTGCACCGGCAAATCAGTGATAAGCGCAAGCTTAGGTGAGCTACCTATACTGAGCTGATGCAGCATTTTGCTGATATCGTACTCTAAGAAGTTGGCTTTTTGCGGGTCGAAAAAACCAATGGTGATCTGATCATCCAGCGTATTAGTGCCGGCCAGGCCAAAATAAACCGTATCGTTATTATTTCCCAGTGTGGCACCTGTCAGACCAAACCGGGCCGCCTTGTCCTCAGCCTCAGAAAACGGTTCAGGGTCAATAAAGCGCAGTCGAATTTTACCTTTGGCCGCCTTTTCGTATTCTCTGAGCAGGCTCTTCACTCTGTCAGCATAATTGCGCAGCGCAGTCATCCCCTTGGTAGCGTCTTCAGAAAAGAAAAAATGCAGGGTAACCGGCTCTTCTATGTCATCGATGAGCTGATGACTGCCATCCGACAGGGTAAACACTTTTTGTTCAGTTAAATCAATCCGGGTACTGTCGAAAAGCACGTCATTGATAATTACCAGCCCGACAAACAAAATCATCAGTAATACAAACGTGTAAATTGCAGTGATTTTTTTCATTGTTCTTACACCGCCTTTTTTTGTTCAATGATCAGTAATCCGGCATACAACCAGATGCCAATCACAACGAGAAAAAAGAGGATATCGTTTAAGGCCAGTACGCCTTTGGCCATGGTGTCGAAGTGATTCAGAAAACTAAACGAGGCAATAGTATCCAGCACGCCGGGATCAGCCCATTTCTCAAAAGCATCAAGCACAATACCAGATCCACTTACCACAAACAGAAAGCACACCAGAATCGCCAGTACAAACGCGATCACCTGGTTCTTTGTTAACGCTGACATGCACATACTGATGGCTAAAAACGCCCCTGCCATTAACCAGCTGCCTGTGTAGGCGGCCAGAATGATGCCATTGTCCGGCTCGCCCAGATAATTGACTGTCCACCAAATGGGGAATGTCAGGAGCAGCGCCAACAGGAGTACCAGCCACGCCGCACAAAACTTACCCAAAGTGGCTTGCACAGAGGTAACGGGAAGCGTCATTAAAAGTTCAATGGTGCCGGAGCGACGCTCTTCAGCCCAGCTTCTCATGGCGATTGCGGGGACTAAAAACAAATATAACCACGGGTGGTAACTGAAAAAAGGCGTTAAATCAGCCTGACTTCGTTCATAAAAATCACCGACAAAAAAAGTAAAAATACCGCTGAGAATTAAAAATATTGCTATAAAAACATAAGCGATGGGTGTTGCAAAAAATGCAGCAAATTCACGGCGGGCGATAAAAAACATCGCTTTCATAGTGCCCCCTGAGACGTTATTTGCATGAAGACATCATCAAGACGGCCCTGGTCGACATGCAATCTGTCCACGGGCAGCTTGTAGTGATGAATATATTCAGTGACCGGCCCCAGAATAAACTGGCCTTTAGCCGGAAACAGGGTAACTTCGCCGGTATGCTTGTTCACTTTCATATCTTCAACACCGTCAATTTCAAGCAGGCCGGTGATATCCGCTGCATAGCTGAACTTAAGCGTGACTGACTGGTAATACCGCGACTGCTGTTGCAGCTCCAGCGGGGTGCCATCAAATTTCTTGCTGCCGGCTGCAATGATTATCACCCGATTACAAACGGCACTGACTTCTTCAAGAATATGGGTGGAAATAATCACAATTTTATCTTTTGATAAGCTGGTGATCAGATTTCTGACATGTTGTTTCTGATTAGGATCCAGACCATCAGTGGGCTCATCCAGAATCAGTATCTGCGGATTGTGAATAATCGCCTGTGCCAGCCCGACTCGGCGTTTGAAACCTTTCGACAGGGTTTCAATGGGCTGATCCAGTACATCGTTTAATTCAATCTGATTAATGACCTGAGACAGTCCAGCCATTTTCTCTTTTTTTGTCATGCCACGAACATCGGCAATAAAATGCAAGAACTGATATACCGTCATTTCATCGTATGCCGGCGCCCCTTCCGGCAAATAGCCGATCAGTTTTTGTAACTGCGTTGTGTTTTTAGATACCCGTCGGCCATCAATACGAACATAACCGGAGGTGGGTGTCAGAAACCCGGTCAGCATCTTCATGGTAGTCGACTTACCGGCCCCATTGGGGCCCAGAAACCCGACGATGTCCCCCGGGTTAACGTCGAACGATAAATCGTCTACAGCAACAAAGTTGCCAAACGACTTACTGAGATTTTTCACTGAAATCATGGTTATCCTGCTACCATCACTGTTGCGCAGCCTGAAAGTTTTGCGGCGCACTATTAATAAGGCTTAATCAAAAAAAATCAATCCTAGCATTTTATTTACGCTCATTAACAGGTGAGGCAGAACCGATCTACCAAGGTGCTGAGGAAAATGCCTGCCCGGGCCGGACAGGCGAAAACAAGTAATGGGATTCGGGGGGACAATTTACGATATTCACTGGCACACCCACGATGCATAACGTACTGTATAAACATGTACAAATGATGACAGTCAGTAACACTACGCCATGAACTCCGGTTATTGCATCTCACCTATCGCAACAATATCGACGCCCTTTAAACAAAAATTTGCGATCCCACGACAGCCAAACCTGGCTGATGCCAAAGGACAAATTACCCTTGCCAGCGACTACAATGACCCGCGCGCATTTAAGGGCCTGGAAAATTACAGCCATCTATGGTTATTGTTTATTTTTCACGAAACCGCCGCGCGCGGCTGGAAGCCTGCGGTTAAAGCCCCCCGTCTGGGCGGCAATACTACGCTGGGCGTTTATGCGTCGCGCAGTACCCATCGCCCTAATGCCATCGGGATGTCGGTGGTTAAAAATAACGGAGTGTGTGACAACAATGGTCAACTGCAACTACACGTCAGCGGCGTAGACCTGCTGGATGGCACGCCGATAGTTGATATCAAACCTTATATTCGCTACGCCGATAGCATTGATAGTGCGCAGGACAACCTTGAGAACTATGCGTCCATCCCCAGTCGACCTGTGCATTTTAGCGTTGAGGCGCACAACCAACTGCCACCAATAACCAAACGATATGCCGATGCCGCTGCACTTATCGTGGCAGTATTACGCCAGGATCCGCGCCCTGCATACCGGCAATCCAATGAAAATGACGATAAAGTTTATAAAGTTAAATTGTACGATTTCGACGTTTCCTGGCAGGTGAAAAATGGGCAGATTGAGGTTCTGTCGCTGCTTTGAGGCGGTACGCCGGAGAATTTGCTTTTTTGCTTATTTCTATACTGCTAAACTACGCGCGTTTTGAAAATCTCAAAGGATGAAACGCCTAACATGCGCACAAGCCAATACCTACTTTCCACTCAGAAAGAAACCCCTGCCGAGGCAGAAGTTATCAGCCACCAGCTTATGATCAGAGCAGGCATGATCAGAAAGCTTGCGTCTGGGCTGTATACCTGGCTGCCGTCCGGGTTGAAGGTATTAAATAAAGTCGCCGCCATTGTGCGTGAAGAAATGGACAAGGCCGGTGCTGTCGAAGTGCTGATGCCTGTGGTTCAGCCTGCTGACTTATGGGAAGAGTCCGGGCGCTGGGAAGAGTACGGTCCTGAGCTGTTACGGGTAAAAGATCGTCACTCCCGTGATTTTGTGCTTGGCCCTACGCACGAGGAAGTGATTACGGCGTTGGTTCGCAACGAAATTAGCAGCTATAAGCAGTTGCCTATCAACCTTTATCAAATTCAGACTAAATTTCGTGATGAGGTACGTCCTCGCTTCGGCATCATGCGCGGACGCGAGTTTACCATGAAAGACGCTTACAGCTTCCATCTGGATGAAGAAAGCTTAGCGGCAACCTACGAGAAAATGTATACCGCTTACTCAGCAATTTTTACCCGTCTGGGTCTGGATTTTCGTGCGGTTATCGCTGATTCAGGTGCAATCGGGGGCAGCGTATCTCATGAGTTCCATGTGCTTGCTGCCTCAGGTGAAGATGATATCGCGTTCTCTACAGAATCTGATTATGCGGCGAATGTAGAGATGGCGCCTGCTGCAAAACCTGAAACGGCCGCGACGCCATCTGGTGAAACTGGTGAAACCGTTACTGCGAAGGGTGTAACAGTCAGCGAACTGGCTGCCTCTGCAGCGTTATCAGAGGCACAGATGCTCAGTGTGACATTGGTCCAGGGGCATCAGGAAGAGGAATCATCGGCTGAGTCCTGGGTGGCCCTGGTGGTTCGCGCCGATCATGAACTTAATGCTGTAAAAGCAGAAAAGCTGCCCGGTGTCGCCGTTCCCCTGGTTAAGGCCAGCGAGGAGAAAACCAAAGCCGTATTGGGTTGCGCTGCACAGTTTGCTGATGCGACCAATTTGCCTGTCACCACCTTCGTTGATTACAGCGCTGCGGCCATGGCCGATTTTGTCACCGGTACCGGTGAGAACGGCAAACTGAAAACATTCGCTAACTGGTCACAAGTACCGGAGCAGGCGGACATCAGAAATGTTGTAGCCGGCGATCCCTCTCCGGACGGTCAGGGCGTGCTTGAAATTAAACGAGGCATTGAAGTCGGCCACATTTTCCAGTTGGGCGATAAATATTCCAAGGCGATGAA
>CAZOYR010000110.1:0-3918 GCA_964584105.1 uncultured Alteromonas sp. | reverse complement strand
CGTCCGGGTGTGATGTTTAATGACATGGAATTGATTGGCATACCTCATAGTATTGTGATTGGTGAGAGAAATCTGGACAATCAGCAAATTGAATACAAACATCGCCGTACCGGTGAAAAGCAACTACTGGATATCGACGCCGCTGCCGATTTTATTGCGGCGCTGTAAAAGTAGCGGGCGCTTAATACAGATGTGCGTCAGGCGTTTCATACGATGACGCAGGCAGGAGGAGACATGCAGGTAACTTTTTATGGTGTGCGCGGCTCAATTCCCACACCAGGAAAAGATTTTGTCCGCTACGGCGGCAACACTGCATGTGTCCACGTGCAACTGGCTGATGGCACCGACATCGTGCTGGATGCAGGCACTGGCATTCGCGCCCTGGGCAATCAGCTTGCTGATAAAACCTCACCGGTCCACCTTTTACTGACCCACAATCACTGGGACCATATTCAGGGGTTTCCGTTCTTTGCGCCAATATATCAGGAAGGCCGCGAAATTATCATTACGCCCGGACAAACTAACCTGCCTGAGCATGACCAGATTCTGCGTCAGATGGAAGGCTCGGTTTTTCCGGTCCCTGCGTCTGCGCTTAAATCGAATATTTCGCTGAACATACTGGAAGACACCACTGAAACCTGGACTATCGGAACGGCGACTATCTCACGACTACCGATGAACCACCCGGGCAAAGGCAGCGCTTATGCTATTGTTGCCGATGGCGCAAAGGTGGTCTATATGACAGACAACGAGCTGTACCCCCCTTACAAAAAAGAGACGGACTTTTTGTCGTTTGTGGAGTTTTCCCGAAACGCCGATCTTATCATTCACGATGCGCAATATATGATTTCCGATATGCCGGGGAAACTGGGATGGGGCCATTCGGTGGCTGAAGAGGCGGTAAAGCTTGCTATGGCGTGCAACGCTAAAAGTGTGGCATTGTATAGTCATGATCCCGAACGAACTGATGATGATATCGACGAAGTCGTCTCGCATTGCCAGACCTACATTGAAGCGGCCGAATCTGAACTGCGCCTCTTTGCTTCTGCTGAAGGACTCGCCCTGTCGCTGTAAAGCTAAAGGATAATAACTGTGAAATTTGCCCTGCGCACCTGGTTGTGCATTGCACTGAGCTTAAGTGCTACGCTGACACATGCCCAACAGAAAAATTCGGGCACCACCGAGGAAACAGAAGTCACCAAGGATGCGCCCAGCATTCTGAGTACCCGCTTTAAAGCCGATCGAAAAGCGTTGGATAATTTGTTCGTGATAACACAGCATCACCCCAATTTTGTTTTACCGCTCACATATGTCACCAATCCAAATGCGTTGGGTAACGAAGAGCTCACCATTGATAACGTCGACAATAAGGAGGCGAAATTTCAGGTCAGTGTTAAGTTACCGGTTTATCTGGAGGAAGAGTCCGTCGACGGCGTTTATGTTGGCTTTACCCTGACCTCTTTTTGGCAGCTTTATAACAGTGAAGTCTCTAAACCGTTCAGGGAAACCAATTACGAGCCGGAGATTTTTTATCAGCAGGAAGCTGACATCACGTTTCTCGGCTATGATTTCAATGCATTTCAGGTCGGATTCAACCACATGTCAAACGGCCAGAGCGGCCTGCGCTCCCGCAGTTGGAATCGCATTTACGCCACCATGCTGTTTTCCGATTATGACGATATTTATTATCTGGAGACCTGGTATCGCATTCCCGAGGACGAAAAAGCCAGCCCTGAGGACCCCTCCGGCGATGACAACCCAAACATTCAGGACTATTACGGCCGGGCTGAGTTTGGCTACGGCACAAAGATTGGCAATTTCAAACTTCTGGCCCGTCTGCGCAATAATCTTAGTTTTGACACAAACCGCGGAAGTATTGAGCTGAACCTGACCTACCCCTTATCTGACCGATATGAATTGCTGGTACAGTACTTCAACGGATACGGTGACTCACTGATTGATTACGATCGCTCCCAGGAAAGAGTCGGCATCGGTTTTCAGCTGATGTTTCTGTAAGCTGGTGCTTCGTTAATCACGCCAGCGGCTTTATACAACTGCAGATGAACATCCACCAGCGCGGCAATATCGCGCTGATAACCGCCCCCAATCACTGCCGCCACAGGTAACCCTTTTTCGCAACACAGATCGAATACGAACGAATCGCGAGCCAACACCCCTGCTGTTGAAATATCCAATAGCCCTAAGTCATCGTTAATATGTATATCGACGCCCGCATCATAAATGACCGCATCAGGAGTAAAGCAGCGAAAAGCAACCTGCATTGCTTCTTCCAGCGTTGTTAGATATTCATCGTCTTTGCAGTGTTTGGGTAATCCGATATCCAGATCGGAGATTTGTTTACGATAAGGAAAGTTTTTCTCACCATGAAGCGATAAGGTAAAAATAGAAGGATCGTGCGCAGCCAACGCCGCAGTGCCGTCACCCTGATGCACGTCGCAATCAATGATAAGCACATTATCCACCTGTGGATTTTGTTGCATTTGACGGGCGGCAACATACAAATCATTAAACAGGCAAAAGCCCGAACCCGCATCAAAAAACGCATGGTGATAGCCGCCGGTTAAATTCAGCGCGACGCCATGCTGCAATGCCTGTCTGGCAGTTTCGCAAGTCCCGCCCACAGCTCGCAACGTGCGATGAATCAGCTGCTGTGACCAGGGAAAACCAATCCGGCGCATCGCTTTGGCATCAAGCTGTCCGTTAACAAGCGCTGAAACATAGTCATTGCAAAAGTAGTCATTAAGCAGATCCGGCGTTACCGGATCAGGAGTAATGAACGCCCGGTGCGAAATGCCCCGCACACGTAGCGCATCATAGATTCCCTGATATTTATCGATAGGAAAGCGGTGTCTGGCCGGCAACGATAGCTGGCTATAAACCGGATGAAAGATGAGTGGAATAGTGGCAGTCAAGTCCTCTCCAGCGACTCAGCTCGGACATGCTGCCACGATGACACTAACCGCCTAGCGGGTCAACGATGCTACCACTTTTTCAACATTTGATGACATCGCCTGCATGCTGGCAGATATGTCATTACGCTGAGACAGCGCATGATAGTGCTCTGAAGAGCGCACCACCTGTGCAATCACCTGTTCTACATCAGTGAGCACCCTGCCCTGCTCATCAGCTGTGCTGTTCAGCGCTTCAACCACGCTGGCGGTTTCACGGATATGACCTACAACCTGATTCAAAGTGCGCAGCGCGTCTGATGATTCCTTAGCGTTAGCTTCTGAAAGCGCTTTACCCTGCTCCATCACGTTCACCGCTTTTTCTGATTCACTTTCAAATGCACTAAGAATATCGTTGATTTCCCGGGTAGACTGCTGCGTTTTAGCTGCCAAAGCGCGCACTTCGTCAGCAACCACGGCAAACCCCCGGCCATGCTCACCAGCACGGGCCGCTTCAATAGCAGCATTGAGCGCTAGCAGGTTGGTTTGATCAGCAATTTCATTAATCACATTCACCACTTTAAGAATATTGGCACTGCGGCTTTGTAACTGGTTGACTGTAGCGGCAGAGTGGCTGACCGTTCTGGCCAGTTGGTGAAATCCTTCATTGGCCTTTTCAAACGTTGTATAGCACTGGGCAACATGTTGCTGGGAGTGCTCTGTAGCCGTTGCAACCTGGTTGGTGATGGTCACCAGATTCTGCGCAATACCGCGCAACGCTTCTGTACTGGACTCAAGCGAATGACTTGAGGCACGTTGTTCATCTGCGCCCTGCTGAATAGCCCCACTGACACCGGTCAGAGTGACTAATGCCTCGTCCATTTGTTGCTCGGCTACCTGAAGGCTGGCTACGGAAGTTCTCAGTTTTTGTTGCAGTGCACGTGCAGAGTCAGCCAGTACGCCCAGTTCATGTCCGCTGTGATAATCAAGCTGATAATCATAGCGGCTT
>CAZOYR010000109.1:0-10739 GCA_964584105.1 uncultured Alteromonas sp. | reverse complement strand
AATCTAAAAGTTTCTCAACCAGTGTATTTAATCGTTGCGTACTGGATGTCAGCAGTGAAAGCACTTCTACCTGCTGCGCGTTGAGCTCACCCACGACATTTTCTGACAACAGGCTGCAACCTTCTTTAATACTGGCAAGCGGGGTTTTCAATTCATGCGCCGCGTGCCTGAGCAATGCAGTACGTATGTGTTCCAGTTGTTGTAAGCGATCGGACAACCAGTGAAGATCTTTTTCCACGCCGATAAGCTCAGATGGCGCATGGGTAGAAAGCGGCGGGAGTTCGCCCTGCTGCCGGGCCAGCATGCGGATAATCAATTTAAGCTTTTTAACCGGATTAACAATCAACTGACTGCCCAGCAAAATCAATAACAGCGACACGCTGACCAGCATGGCGGTTGACCAGGCCTGTTTCGCCTGCATGGCGTTTAAATCTTCCTGCTGAATGGCAAGGCGCTGTTGAATTGCAGTATCGACATCCTGACGCATAGCAGACACATTATTACTCAATGAGTTCAGGTAGGCACTGAGTAGCATCGTATCGTCAATATTTCGAAAGGTTTTAAGCTGGGTAATGTCTTTTTTCAGGGTGGTGCAGGTGCTGCTTTGCGGAAGCGCTTCACAGATAGCTTTTAATGCATCAATAAACTGAACAATCGCATTATCGCTAAGTTCAGCCACAGTCTCGTTCTGTATGATGGCGTACTGGCGAAGCGCGCGCTCTAAATCAATAGACGCTTCGTCAAGCTGTTGCATCAGACCAACGACATTAACAACATAACGGGTTTCAACCGTCGTCATTTGCCCGACTTTAGCCAAATCATTCTGACTTTGCCAAAGTAACGCAATGAGAGGGACCAGTGCCAGTACAAAGCTGGCCAGTGTTAATTGTCGTAAAGAACCGAGTCGCACTGCTTACTCTCTGATAGTAAATCGGCCATTGAGAATGGCACACCCCAGAATTGCGAGCAAGTCAGACGAATACTTCGTTGCTTCATAATCCTTTGAAAATTAAGACTGTGTAGTTACTTTTGCAACATACTCGCCTTCAGCTAATTCTTCTTCGCTTAACTTACCGTCGCGGTTATTGTCCATTGCACCGAACTTGCGTAAGAGCGCTGTGTCGCTTACTGCTTCTTTCAAAGATACCTGGCCGTCTTTATCTACATCGAGACGGGCGATGGTTTCGTTCTGCGCGTGTGCATTGGCTATTGCAATAGATTGTACCGCAATTGCAGTCAAAAGTATTAGTAAAAGCTTTTCTACACGTTTCATGTGTCCTCCTGATTCAGCAATGTCCGGTTGGCGTCGGATTGTTGCTAACGTTGCTGACCCGACAATCAGAGTGTATCGGGTAACTTTTCAAAGGACATTCAGCAGTAACTATGCCAGTTCAAAAAACAAGCTATTTATCATAATGTTACTATATACCCGACAGATAATACCGGTAGTGGTGTTGCAAATAGCGAACACCACTATGACTAATTGGATGCGTGACGTGATGTCGAATCTGCAAAAGAAAAGCGTGCAGGCAGATTAGCCACTTCTTCCAGGGGAATGGGTTTACTGAACAGATACCCTTGTACATGATCGCACCCGTGTTCAAGCAGATACTCCCATTGACTCACATGCTCAATGCCTTCAGCACAGATAGTCAGTGATAAACGTTTTGCCAGATCAATGATGGAATTGGTTACCAGACGGCTTCGTTCCGACGTGCCCAGTTCGCGCACAAATTGCCGGTCGATTTTCAGCGTGTCGATAGAAATCTGAGTCAGGTAACTCAACGAGGAATAACCGGTGCCGAAGTCATCCAGTGCAATCGCGCACCCCATATTGCTCAAACGACGGAAAAACTTATTGGCGAACGCAAAGTTTTCCAGATACGCCGATTCCGTCACCTCAAACTCGATGTATTCAGGATTTACCTGCTGCTGAGTAAAAATGCTGTAGATAAGGTCGAACAGGCCGGAGTGACGTAAATCATGCCCTGATAGGTTCACCGCCACACGAAATTTATCTTCAAACACAGACTGTAGAAGTGGCAGTTCAATACTGACCCGCTCAATCACCCATCGGGTGATGGCCGAGATTTTACCGCTTTGCTCGGCGATGGGAATAAACTCAGCCGGATTGACCATGCCAAATTCCGGGTGCTGCCAGCGTATAAGCGCCTCAAAGCCGACAAGTTTGCCGTCACGCGCTACTTTGGGCTGATAGTAAAGGACAAACTCATCCTGTGAAATGCCCTGATCAATGCTATTAGCAATAGACAGTTTACGCTTGTGCGACTCAACCATTTCGTGCGTGAAGATAGTATATATCCCTCGCCCTTTTGCTTTTGACCGGTACATCGCCAGATCAGCATTGCTCATAAGCTGGCTCAATTCAAAATTAGCATCCGACGCTTTCGCAATACCAATACTGACACCGACGGTAAGGGCGAGGCCACGAAAATGGAAGGGTTCAGCAAAAGCATCAATGACCCGGGTTGCCAGATTTTTAAGACTAAGCTCAGTAACATCACGATCCGGCACGATAATAAATTCATCGCCACCCAGTCGCGCGACCAGGTCGCCGTCACGTAGCATGGTTGTGACCCTGTCGGCCACATCAATCAGAATCAAATCGCCAATCTCATGACCCAGCGAATCATTGATTCCCTTAAAGCCATCAAGGTCGAAAAACAGCAGTGCGATGTCTTTTTCCAAACGGCGGGAGCGAGCCAGCTCAAGACGTAAGTTGTCCATCACAAACTGGCGGTTCGGCAAACCTGTCAGGCTGTCAAAATTTGCCAGGCGCGTCATGGTTTGCTGCTGTTCCACCAGCGTCTGATTTTGCTCCTGGTTAATTGTCAGCTCGGCTTCAATCGCGTCCAGCAAAGTATTTATATGAAATGCCAACTGCCCGACTTCATTTGCTGAGCGTGTATCAAACCGCTGTGTATATTCTTTGGTGAAGCTTAACTGGTGTGTAAACGCAGACAAACGACTTAACGGTGACAACCACCGGTTGAGTAAAAAAAGAGTGATAGCAATCGTAAGTAATGTGGCAACAACAACAAAGGGTAAAACATGCAAAAGCAGCGCCTGCCAGCTGTCGCTGACCGGGGTTTCCACATCATTGATAATGACAACGTACCCCAGCGGCACACCATTATCAGAAATGCGATTAATCGCAATCAGTTCATCACCCACCCGATAGCTGCCAGACGGTTGAGTTAATAAGCGGTCAAACTGACGTTCTTTAGCTAAATCAAATGCTGATTGAGAGTGTTTGGGCTGTGAGTAGATAAGTCCACGGGCGTTATCATAGACTCTGGCTCCAAGAATATGCTGATATGACGCCAGATTCGCCAGCTCTTTTTTGATGCGATCTTTATCCGGGCGGCTTTTTTGCAATTCAGGGGTAAGCTCTATGGCCAGATTAGCAGTCAGCGCGTTAAGATCCTTTTTAACTGACGCTGTATAAAGCTTTTCGTGTTCGATAACCGTGAGCCACATCACCAGCGCAGAGGTGATCAGGACCGCGCTGACCAGCAAAATGGCGATGGGCGTTTTTATTGTTCTTAGCACTGTTACAACTGCCTTGTTCCCACACGCTCTTCGCCCTGCCCTGCCAGCGGCGAGGGTTAAGAATCAGTGACTGAGAGCTTCGTTTTAATAAACTGACTATGAGGGATATAGAGTAAATCTGCAATCCGGCGGATAGTGTGTTCTTCCATAGGTGCCAGTGACTTATCCGCGTATGCAATCTCCCACAGACTGGTTAAGATAACCTTTTTCTTATCATTATCACACCTTTCGTTGATAACTTGCGTGAACTGCACCAAATCAACGGCTTCTTCGGCGGTTTGCTCACCTTCATCCAACAGGCTCTCTAACGTAGGTTTATCCAGGGAAAACTGGCGTTGCAGGATGTCACGGTAAGCCTGCTTTTCTCTTTCATCGGTATTATTGTCTGCGCGAATCACTTCACTTAGCAATGCCGCAGTCGCAAGTTCTACTGAAAAGCTCTGGTCCTGTTCGTCATCACTGGAGCGTTTAAAAAGTTCAACAACAGATTTTAACATTCACTGATTCCTAATCTTTGGCTATGCTACCTTTTTACGACACCTGGCCATAAAGGTTTGTTCAGCCGGCGGATTCATTCAGTGTCAGGGTTGCGGTTATTTTTGAGCCATGGTCACCAAACGCCACCTGCTGACATAAATGATGAATGAGTGACAGGCCTCTCCCATGCGCCATGTCGGGCCCGGCTGACTGTGATAAAGAGCCGGTGTCAAACCCCGCGCCCGTATCCTCAATAGTAATGACCAGTGCATCACCGTTTTCACAAACCTGCACATCCAGTGAGATTTCGCCGCTATCCAGCGCTGCCAGTCGGGCCGTGCGCAGCTGATAGTAGCGGGAGAAACCCGATTCTGTACTTTTTATTGATGAGTCCAGATGCAGCAGGCCGTGCTCTAAAGCGTTATTGATAAGCTCGGAAAGCACTGTAAACAGTTTGCTTTTGATATTGATTAAACTTTCCTGTGCGCAAAGTAAATCAGTGAGCTCCGATATCAGCTCTGGTCTTTTCAGTTGAGCCGGACGCAACTGGGTAGAAAACGTAAATGGAATGGTTATTGCCGGCGGTGGCAGATCGTTACCTAACGCCTGACAACGAAAGTACATTACCGTCATATCGTCGTCCTGCGTATCAGAATGACGATACTGCAGCGCGGCATCATAAATAGCGGACGCACCGACATCCGGTTGCGCAAAACATGCCTCCACGCCCGCCTCGCCCAGCATCTGACCATTGTCGCCGGTAACCTCCACCAGCCCGTCTGTAAACATCAGCAACTCATCGTTTAAAGCACATTGCAGCGTAAAGCACTGGTCATCAAACTCATCGTCTTCAAGCACTCCTAACGCCATGTGTGCTGAATCATACGATGCGACCGTGGCCGAAGATGCCGATTTTACCAGTATGGCTGGCATGCCCCCTTGCCATAAACGATGACAGGTGCCGGTGGCATCGACATGACCGATAATGGCAGCAAAAAACATATCTGCTGGCAGTAAGTCCAGCAAAATTCGGTTAAGTGTTTTGGCGATTTGCTCTACGGCCAGCCCCTGCTGCGTCAATGTATTAAACGACCGGGAAACGGGTAATACTCCAATGGCCGATGCCAGTCCGTGCCCGGTGAAATCGCCTATCAGATAATAGGCGCCGCCGTCAGGACTCACCGTATGCAGGCAGACATCACCGCAAAATTGGGCCGCGGGCGAGGCGCTGACATCAAATAGCAGGTCAAGCTGCTGACTACGGCGCACGACGTTGTCAAAGATATGCTCAACAATCGTATGTTCACGTTCCATCATCAACTGATGCTGGCGCAACCGTTTGTTTTGCTTTTCAATATGCTGACCAAGATGGCGGATGCGGGTATGGGCGCTTATTTTGGCCGCCAGAACCAGCTTATCGAAAGGTTTAGAGACAAAATCATCGCCGCCTACGTTCAGGCATCTTACAAGCGCCGCTTTATCTTCCAGCGAGGTAATAAAAATGATGGGTAGATACTGCTCGGGCGATAACGCCTTTATCTTTGGCGCCACATCATAACCGCTCATGTCCGGCATAATAACATCGAGCAGAACTAAATCAGGGCTTTGTGACTGACACATAGCAATCGCTGAGGCCCCGTCAGAGGCTTCAATACAGTTGTGATAGCCCTCCTGCTCCAGCATGTGCCTGAGCAAGAACCGATTCAGGGCGTCATCATCCACAATAAGAATTTTAATGCTGTGTGGCATGATTGTTCAGCTAATGGTGAATTTTTTATCGAACCGGGAAATTTGTAGAATTCGGGCTACCTGAGGGCGACAGTGGGTAATTTTAAACTCGATATCCCGATGACTCAGGCTTTTCTGCATATTTAACAACATGCCCAGTGCCGAGCTATCCATATACTCCGTTTTAGCCAGATTCACTTCAACGATATTCACCTGGTCGGGTATCGTCTGATAAGCCTGTTTGAAGGCCTGCACTTTAGCAAAATCAAATTTTTCATCCATGGCAATGATGAGACGTTCGTTTTTATCAACGGTTTCGGTAACTAACGACATACCTGTTCTCCTGCTAAGCCGTGACCTTTCATGGTATCCGGCGCGATGCAGATAAATATAGTCAGCAGATGCACACTGCGCTATTAATTTTTTATGCTTTTTCTACCATAATATAGAGCAATTTTTTAATTAGCCGGAAAATTTTATGAGTGACTCTAATCTGGTTTACAGCACAGACTCAGGCCGGATAAAACAATCTGACACTAAGCAAACACCACGCTCGGTGTCAAAAGACGGCGTAGTAAGGATCAGCCGCGAAACAAAAGGTCGAAAAGGCAAAGGCGTGTCTATTGTTTCCGGATTGGATATGGATGCCAAAGCGCTAAAAGCGCTGTGTACCGAACTTAAGAAAAAATGCGGGTGCGGCGGCGCGGTGAAAGACGGCACGATTGAAGTCCAGACTGATGATCGTGAAAAGCTCAAAAGTCTGCTGCAAGCCAAAAATTATACCGTTAAACTTGCCGGCGGCTAATCCTGCCCGCTCTGCACTGCTGGTGCAAAATAACAAAAAAATGAAAAGTGAGATATGTCGATGGAAAAGCTGTCTATTCAGGATCTTCACATTGTGCTGGTCGAGCCCTCAGATACCCAGCGCAAAATAATCACCACATTGTTGCTGAAAGAAAAAGTAAAGGAAATTGATGCTGTCAGTACACTGGCAGAATCAAAGGCTGCCATTAAAGCCCATGGTGCGGACCTGATTGTCAGCGCCATGTATTTTGAAGATGGTACCGCCATAGAATTACTGACATTCATTAAGGAACATGCTGAGCATGCGGCAATTCCGTTTATGCTGATATCCAGCGAAAATCGCCTCAGCAAGCTTGAAGAGCTAAAGCAGGCGGGTGTAGCTGCGATACTTCCCAAGCCATTTGAACCTCTGCATCTTTCACGCGCGCTAAATGCCAGCCTTGACTTGATTAATCACGACGAGCTTGATCTGGATTTCTTTGATGTGCGTGAAGTTCGGGTACTGTTGGTGGATGACAGTCGTCTGGCCAGAAATCACATCCGCCGGGTATTAGAAGGCATGGGCCTGGAAAAAATCAAAGAAGCAGAAAACGGCGCGATGGCGCTAACACTGATAAAGGATGAGTCATTTGATTTGGTGGTGACCGATTACAATATGCCTGAAATGGACGGCAGAGAGTTATCGGAGTTTATCCGCTTCAATCCTGATACTGCACATATCCCGATAATCATGGTGACGTCCGAGTCTGCGGATAGCGCGCACATGGCAAACATTCAGCAAACCGGGGTTAACGCGTTATGCGATAAACCGTTTGAGCCGACAGAAGTAAGGGCGATGCTGGCAGCCTTGCTGGGTGAGTGACAGGCAGTACTCAGGTCCCGTTACCACATAAATATCAAAGCCGCTATGAACAGCGGCTTTTTTGTCTGCACACTCTGTAAAAATGAGTTGACAGAAACGGTTTACCCTCATAGAGTCAGGCTATGAACCTAATACATCACGCTCGCGCATCGTTTTTTGCTTTTATCACCTTCACCTGAGGGAGGCGATGCCGCGCGTAAAAACCTCCCGCCGGGAGGTTTTTTTTTGGCTACACCGGAGAGTACCCCATGACTGTACCTGCACTTGATGAACTTCGCACACGAATTACTGATCTGGATAGTGAACTGCTGACATTACTGGCTGAGCGTCGTGCTTTGACCAATGAAGTGGCCGAGACCAAAATCTCTCACCAAATTCCGGTCAGGGACATCAAGCGTGAGGAACAATTGCTGATTCGACTGATTAAACATGGGCAGGAAAAAGGTCTGGATGCGCACTATGTTACGCAGGTTTTTCATGTGATTATTGAAGATTCGGTGTTAAACCAGCAGGCAATGTTAGCCGAACGCGCCAATCCCGGCAGTGCCTTACCGCTAAATCGTGTGGCGTTTTTAGGCGACCGCGGCTCGTACTCTTATCTTGCTACGCAAAAGTACTTTTCCCGGCGTCCCGGGGAGTTACTGGAAATCGGCTGCCAGAGTTTCAGTGAAATCGTGCAAAAGGTTGAACACGCGGAGGCTGACTACGCGGTGCTGCCTATCGAAAATACGACTTCCGGTAGCATTAACGAAGTGTATGACCAGCTGCAACATACTGAGCTCAGCATTATCGGCGAACTGACACACCCCATTCGCCACGCGTTACTGGTTGCCACGTCCACCTCGCTGGACAAGATAAAAACCTTGTATGCGCACCCGCAGGTGTTCACACAGTGCAGCCACTTCTTAGCGGAGCTAGGTAATGTTGAGGTAAAAACTATCGACAGTACCTCCTCGGCCATGCTGAAAGTCAGTGAATTGCAACGTGATGATGTTGCCGCTATTGGCAGCGAAGCCGGCGGTAATCTCTATGGGCTGTCGGCCATTAAGTCAAACCTTGCCAACCAAAAAGAAAATCACAGCCGTTTCATTGTGGTCGCGCGTCAGGCAGTGAATGTGCCTTTGCAGGTGCCGGCTAAAACCACCCTGGTTATGTCTACCATTCAAAAGCCTGGTTCACTGGTTGAAGCGCTGATGGTGCTCAAAAATAACGAAATAAACATGACAAAGCTGGAGTCGCGCCCCATGCCGGGCAACCCTTGGGAAGAAATGTTTTACATTGATGTTGAGGGCAATACCGCTGATGGTCCGTTGCAGCAGGCCATCGAAGAGCTGAAAAAGATTACACGGTATCTCAAAGTATTGGGCTGTTATCCATCAGAGGAAATCAGCCCGACCAAGGTTGCAGCAGCGAGCGCCCTGTCACAGTCGTAACGCAAGGGCTAAACCGGTTGCCTGGTAAGTGAGGCTGTGACAATTTCAGGCTTATACCCGCTAATCTTATTACGACCGGTTTCTTTACTTTGATAAAGCGCCTCATCAGCACTGGCATACAGCTTATCAAAGCTATAGCCGCACTGGGCAGAATCTGCTACGCCAAAGCTGGCGGTAACTGAGAAGTCATGACCGGTGGGTGTGGTATCTATTGCTGCAATTGCACTGCGATAATTCTCAGTAATCGCTATGGCTTTTTGAACGGTGCAGCCGGGTAAAAGTAACGCAAACTCTTCGCCACCCATTCGCCCGATAATGTCCTGCCCCCGACATACGCGCTGAATGGTATTTACCACTTCCCGCAATACCCAGTCGCCAACCACGTGGCCATAGGTGTCGTTAATACGTTTAAACAAATCCAGGTCAAAAATAACAAATGCCAGACCTTGCTCTGTGCGCGTGTGATAACGCAAATTAGACTGCGCCAATTCAGTGAAATAGTGCCGGTTTGCCACCCCGGTGAGTTTATCGGTACGGGCCTGCGTTTTGAATTTACGATGAATACGACGTGTAACAATCAGCCAGGTGATAATCACTGCTGCCAGCAATAAAAGAGAAAGAATAACAAGGTAACTATTCTGCAACTCTTTTTTATGAAGCCTGGCTTCGGTTTTTAATAGCGCATTTTCTTTATCCAGCAATTTAATCTGGTTGGCTTTTTCCAGCGCTTCGTTTTTGGCTTTGGCTATCGCTAGCTGCTTTACAGAAATTTCGTCCACGAACGCTTTTTGGAGCTCAGCATACTGCTTATAAAATGCTAATGCCTTGCTACTGTTGTTTCTGTATTCTTCGATTAGATACAGCACATATAATGCGTCAACGTTGGGTTTTGTCGCTCCCATTTCAGACGCTATATTTAAAGCCGTTAAAGCATGTACTTCGGCTTCAATGATGCTATTCGATTCAAAAAGTAGCGTTGACATCAAAGCGTGGTATTCGGCTTTGATCCGGGGATAGCTGATAGATTCAAATGTCGCCATGTTTTCTATTAGCAGTTCCTGTGCAGCTCCGGGATCCGCATTGTTGAGATGGTTTTTTGCCTCAAGGATAATAGTAGACGCTATCACTACGTTTTCCTCAGCCAATTTGCATGCCTCAAAACCTTGTTTAAATTGATTTTTTGAAACAATAAGCTGCTGGTTTACCTGAGACTCAAAAATTAAGTTTTTACCGAAGCAGATAGACCGCAGGTCTGAAGTAAGGGTAAGCGCTTTAGATGCGCTATTATATGCATTGTCATACTCGTCCACCTGGTTATAAAATATTGCCAGCCCAAGGTACGCTTGTGCAGCAGCTTCAGAGCCAGGCGAAACAAGCTGAGACAGTAAATGTGTGACTGCTTCAAAACCTTCGCTGTAATTACGTGTGATTGCGAAGATATTCAGAAGCGCGGTAGAAGCATGCAGCCGAAGCTCAGAATCGGCCGTATTTGCGATAACATGCTGGTATT
This sequence comes from uncultured Alteromonas sp., assembly GCA_964584105.1. GTDB lineage: Bacteria > Pseudomonadota > Gammaproteobacteria > Enterobacterales > Alteromonadaceae > Alteromonas. The sequence continues at coordinate 352 of CAZOYR010000109.1, read as the reverse complement.
TTTCAATCGCCATTAGTGGCTGACCTGAGAAAGCTTTCTGGTAACCTTCTAGATACGCAAATTCCAGCTCTTGTTCGATACTGAATAAATGATCGTGTGTCGCTATGTTATCTAGCAAAGCAGTAAATTCTGTAGGAGCTTTACTTTTCAACTTCCAGGCTTGAGCAAACATGCTCTCGACATCTTTTTCAGATGCAAAAGCCCAGAAGGCCCACCAACTTAGTGAGAAGAAAAGTAAAGCACTTTTCATAATTAATGCATCATTATCTTATCTGAATCAGAAGGTGCTTGTTTATCAGTTTCTTCTTCATCATCTTTTTCAGGTACCATCAAGCACCATTGTTTGCTGTTT
>CAZOYR010000108.1:0-10868 GCA_964584105.1 uncultured Alteromonas sp. | reverse complement strand
ATAAGTTGCAGATATAAAAAAAGCAGCACTAAAGGCTGCTTTTTATTTGCTCAATCAGTATTTATCTTTAGCAATTACTTGCCGAACGTTTTTCCGAAGAAATCACCCTCATTCCAAGACGGGGCTTTTTCCTGCGTCGCCAGCGTATGGCCGATTTGCGCATTTACTTCAGCAAACGTGCGGGCTGCATCCCAGTTAAAGTCCTGGTTCACATCATCACTTGGCTTGTGATAATGCGTGGAGAGGAATTGCCCGAATACTTTAGAGCCGTCTACTTCAGGATCTTTTGATTTCAGACCAGGTACTAAGAATACAGAAGGCACGCCCTGTTTTACAAATGCATAGTGGTCAGAGCGTGTGAACAGTGCCTGTTCAGGCCAGGGGTCAGGGCTAAGCTCAATACCGGCATTATTTGCTGCCTCAGTCACAGATGCTTTCATATCGCTGTGGCTGGCACCAAAGGCGATAACATCGGCAAACTCGTAAGTCAGAATTGGCATATCCAGGTTCACATTGGCAACCATTTTTTCAACAGGAACCGTTGGGTTATGGGCAAAATAATCCGCCCCCAGCAGCCCTTTTTCTTCACCTGTCACAGAAACAAACAAAATAGAGCGTTTTGGTTTTTGTTTCATCTGACTGAATAAGCGCGCAGTTTCCAGCATCACGGCGGTACCTGAAGCATTGTCCATCGCGCCATTGTTGATGTTGTCTTTCTTAACGGTTTTGGCAAAGCCAATATGATCGGAGTGTGCAGAAAACACTACATACTCATTCTTAAGTTCCGGGTCTGAACCTTCTACAGCGGCAACAACATTGGGGCTGGTAATCTGAGAATGCTTGCTTTGCTTGTTTAACGAAATTTCGCCGGGAATCTCAAAACCTTTCGGCGTTTCGTCTTTTTCCAGCATGGCGTAAATGTCGTCCAGGCTCATTTCAGCGCCATTAAACAACTGGCGTGCAGCACCTTCACTTAAAAAGGCAGAGCCTTTAATCTGCTCAAAGGTATTGGCAGGCTTATCATTTTCATCCAGCCAGGCCAGACGAGGCGTGTGGATATAGCTAAGACGGCTCTGATAAGGACGAACTTTTTCCGCCGTAGGCGTGGTCACCGAAATCATGCCAATCGCGCCGCGGTCAACGGCGTACTGTGCTTTCTGGCTACCTGAAGCCAGGTGCGCGCCCATTTCGCTGGGGAAAGATTTCGGTTTGCCTGACAAAATAACTACTATCTTGCCATCAACATCCAGGCCGTCGTAGTCATTGTGATCCAGCTCATCAGCAACGATGCCATAGCCAGCGAAAACCATTTTGCCTTGCAGGCTGGTATCAGTGTTCAGCAGATCCGGCCCTGTCAGATATTCTTTAGGATATTTAAACTGTGTCTCAGCACTATCACGCGTAAGCGTCAGTGCCGGTGATTCCTGAACCAGTGTGGCTTTTCTGAAATCCACTGACTGCATGTAGCCATCTGTACCCATAGGCTTTAAGCCGTATTTTGCAAACTCGGTAGCAATATACAGCGAGGCGATATCATGACCGCGAGAACCGGTATCGCGTCCTTCCAGCAGGTCATCAGCAAGAAAGAAAAGGTGTGATTTGATGCGGTTTGTATCCGGCGCAAATGCAACATCCTGTTGCTTATCCTGCGCTGCAGAAACTGTGCTCAGGGCTGACACCATGGCACCGAATAATAGTTTTTTCATCATAGTCGTTAGATATTTTCGTCTTATAAGAATAGGTTATGGTATACCAGTGAGATAAAATGACCAGTGTTGCAATCACTTGCTCATCGGAAGAAATAGCGTATCTGCGGATTTATAGATTAAAACCGCAATTTCGTTTCATCTGTTTACGAACCCAAATACAATATGATCATCCATCCAGAACGTGAAATTCGGGTTTTTATCCCCATCTAATCTGTCTGTTTTAATTGCAAGTCATAGATTATGAGTAGTACAGACCTTCTATACAAAGTACAGTTTGTGAGTAATGGAGAGCGATACGAGCTGTATGTAAAAGAAATCAGTCAGGGAAGTTTGTTCGGCTTTATTGAAATTGGAGATTTTGTCTGGGATACCCATTCAGGGATTGTGGTAGACCCGAGTCATGAGAAATTAAAAGCTGAATTTTCCGATGTGACAAGAACTTACGTTCCCATGCATAATGTGTTACGAATAGACGCGGTAAAAAAACAGGGATCCGCCACTATAACCACGTTGTCAGACAAAGTTACAGCGTTTCCCGGACCGATATACACACCCAAAAAAGACTAGTCTGTTGCGGCGTATTCCGGGACAGATCGCTTGGAATGCGCTTATGAATGCTATAAAAATCACGTTGTTCATCATCCTGACGTCAGGCTTTCTTTCTTCTGTCAGTCAGGCTGAAACCACAGCCGACGAACAGCTTCAAACTCTCATCGATGCTATCTGGGAATATGAGACATCGCTGGATGACGTCGTTCCTGCTGATATCTCACCGTCTGCATTATCAGCACAACATCAACAATATTCTGATTATTTGTCTGAACTACAAACCATTGATACAGCGCAATTGTCAGAGGATGACCGCATCACCCTTCTGATGCAGCAGTATCGCCTGAATAATAAAGTTGATGAGTATGAATTTGGTGCCTTTAAAGTACCTATCACCTCTGAATATGGTTTTCATAGCGCGTTGGCATCGCTGCCAGGACAGATGAGTTTTAAGAATAAAGAAGACTATCAAACTTACCTGGAACAGCTCGCTGGAATCCCGACTTATGTTGACCAGCAAATTGACTATATGAAACAGGGTCTGAAAGAAGGCTATACCCAGCCAAAGCTGGTACTGGAGGGTTACGAAGAGAGCATTACGCCGCTAATCAGTAAATCAGCAGAAAAAAGCACGTTCTATGCGCCGTTTGAATCTATGTCAGAGTTTGTAGATTCATCAGCCCAAAATACACTGCGTGAAAAAGCCAGACAGATAATCAGCGATGAGGTAACGCCCGCCTTTCAGCGCTTTTATGATTTTATGGTAGAAACCTATATCCCGGGTGCCCGCACCGATATTGCGGCCAAAAACTGGCCAGATGGCGAGGCGTATTATCAGAACCGGATCAAGCATTACACCACCACTGACATGACAGCGCAGGAGATTCACGATTTAGGTTTGCAGGAAGTTAAGCGCATTCGTGAACAGATGAAAGCCATCGTAGAGGATGTGGAGTTTGATGGCGATGTGGATGCGTTCATTCACTTTTTACGCACTGATGAACAATTTTATGCGACCTCTGCCAGAGACCTATTAAAAGAAGCTTCGTTTATTGCAAAGAAAGCAGATGCCCAGTTGCCACGCTTTTTTGAAAAGATCCCTCGTAAGCCATACGGTGTTGCGCCAGTACCTGATGACATCGCACCTAAGTATACAACCGGTCGATACATACATGCAGGAAGTGATACTCAGCCCGGCTATTACTTGGTGAATACTTATGCCCTGGACAAGCGCCCACTTTATGCATTGCCGGCTTTAACCCTGCACGAAGCTGTTCCCGGCCATCATTTACAGATTTCTTTAGCCGCTGAAATGGAAGATCTGCCTCCGGTTCGGCAGGAAACCTATATTTCAGCCTTTGGCGAAGGCTGGGGATTGTATACCGAGTTTTTGGGCGTTGAGATGGGCATTTATGAAACGCCTTACGATCACTTCGGGCGTCTGAGTTACGAAATGTGGCGGGCATGTCGGTTAGTCGTCGATACAGGCATGCATATGTTTGGCTGGAGTCGACAGGAAGCCATCGATTACATGATGAAAAACACAGCCTTGTCAGCGCATAATATTAAAACCGAAGTGGATCGTTATATCTCATGGCCGGGGCAGGCATTATCTTATAAAATTGGCGAAATAAAGATTAAGTCGCTCAGAAAAAAAGCGGAAAAGGCACTAGGTTCCTCTTTTGATGTGCGTCAGTTCCATACTGCCGTACTTGAACACGGTTCGGTCCCGCTGTTTATTCTTGAGCAAAATATTGAACGTTTTATCGAAGAGCAACAAGCAGGAAAGTAGTCATGATTGCGTTTAGCATCATAGGGATCCTTGTATTTATACTGATTTATTTTGTGATTCGCTCGCAGACGTTGCAGCGCGAGACGACGCAATCTCGTCAGGCGGCTAAGGTCAGCAATAAACGTTTAAAAGAGGCTTACTCAAGCCTGGTCATGGTCTGCACAGATTTACAGAATGTTTATGTAGATCGAGTCGAATCTGCCTATAAAAAAAGACTCATCAGCGCAGAGGATTACGCTGTTCAAGCCTTTATCATGAAGCATTTCGCGCAGATTGTTCTGGACTGCTTTGAAAAACACCGTAGCGTGGAAGAGGCATTGAAAACGGCAGTCCGGGCAACGCCTGAAATTACTGAGCAAGGCGTGCGTGACGTGATGAAAAAGCAGCCCAGTCATATTCGGATGGCGTGGGTAAAGAACACGCCTGATGGTTTTATGCAGGCCTGCGCCCAGCTTACCAAACAGCCATTACAAGCTCAGTCTGAAAACGAACAGGCACCCAGCCAGGCCTAGTTGTTATAAAAGCCAGTCTTCGAACTGGCTTTTTTTTAACCTGACATCGCCTCCCTCAACGCTTTGATTCCGATAAAAATTATCCGTTTTTTGCTTCACGCTGACGGCGTTTTTGGCTTATTGGGCAAGATTAGCATCTTGTCAGCGACATAAAATTGCCTATAATACTGTATATAGATACAGGTAATTTTTTATGGCTGATACGGTTTTCACTTTTCAACATCCCGCTGTCTGGCGTGCCCGAGAGGGAATGTCGGATAATCGCGCCCGGCTGAAAACAGGTCATTGTGAGCTGGATTCACGCCTTGGGGGTGGATTGCCCTCTAAGGGATTAGTAAGAGTAAGAAGTCTGTCGGGTATCGGTGAGTTGTCTGTTTTTCATCAGGTGCTGGCCGCTAATCCGAATGAAAAACTTATCAGCATGATCAATTGCCCGGGTAATATACATGCAGCCTGGCTGCATCAGTATCATATTGATGCAGAGCATGTCAGGCTGATACGCCCTGAATTGACCCAGGATATATTATGGTCAGCGGAGCAATGCTTAAAAAGTGAGGCCTGCCATATTGTCGTGCTGTGGATAAACAGCCTGACTCCCCGCCAGGCTCGCCGTCTGCAAGTTGCTGCCAGCCAGCATAACACCTTGTGCCTGATGTTTGAGTCAGAGCATACAGCACGATTTGCATTGCCCCTTGCGCTTGATATGCGTATTAGTCCGACATTAACCGGGTTGCATGTTCAGATTGATAAGCACGTGGGGGCGCAAGCTGACGTATCAGCGGATATCCGGTTTGCCCACACACCCAGTAATAAAACCATCAATCAGATACTCCATCAATCCACAGATTTCGTTGCCTCGGCAACCGGATAATTATGCTGTGGGCATACTTTCACTTCTATCAGCTGACCATAGACAGCGGTGGCGAACAGGACAGCACCAGCGCTATTATCGTCTATGAGGCAAAAACCAATCAGGTGCGACAATGCAATGCTGCTGCGCTGAGCGCAGGGGTAACGGCTGGAATGGGGATGGCTCAGGCCGCGGCACTTTGTCAGTCTGTCCGAGTGATTGACTACTGTGATGAAACAGAATCGCACCGGCTTATGGCGTTAGCCAACCGACTTTACCAGGTGGCATCAGATATTGTTATTTTTACGCCCCACGGACTGGCCCTCAGGCTCGATCCGCTTATCCGGTATTACGAGGGCCTGGAAAACATCTGGCAGGTACTGATCAATGAACTAAGTGCAGCGAATGTCAGATATAGATTTGGCGTAGGCTGGAGTATTGAGGCAGCAAAAACGTTGGCAATGAATAACGCTAATCAGTTGTTTGATTGTAATGAGCAGATTCGCAAAGCACTGTCGGCATGCCCGCTGTCTGCCACCGAATTAACCGATAAACAACAACATGCTTTAAAACGTGTAGGCATCCAGTCGTTGCAACAACTATTAGATGTTCCAGCATCCGAACTGGGGCGCAGGTTTGATAATACGCTTATCAGTTATCTTTGTGCGTTAAGAGCGGAGACCTTTCCGCGGGTGAACTATTACTCCCCACCAGATACATTCTTCAGCCTGATTGAGCCAAGCTATGAAATCAGTCATACCGAGCAATTACTTCCTTTCGTACGCAATCTGACGGACGAATTTTTGATGTTCGCCCGACTGCGCAATAAATGTAGTCAGCAGCTGTGCTTTACACTTTGTTTCAGGGAAGCACCGCCTTTGGAAATGACCGTTGGCAGCGCTGCACCTTTGTTTAAGTTGAAACAATGGGAAAGCCTGGCGAGCCTGAAGCTGGAGCAGACTGTGTTACCGGCACCGGTAATAAAACTCACGCTACGGGTAAATAAACTTGAAGATGTTGATGAGCAGACCACGGACTTTTTCAATAACCGTGTTCATGAGTTTGCACAAAAACAGCTTATCAGCCGCTTACAGGCCCGACTGGGCGAATCTGTCATTCAGTATCCTTATGCCGGCAATGATTATCGCCCTGATCAGCTTTCATCGGTTGCGACAAAAAAGATAGAAATAACCGGGCCGCACCCTCTGCCATGTATATCGCTGATGTCTCCTGCGCCATTGGAGGAGTCCCCCCACATCGAATTTGGCCCGGTACGTATTCAGACCGGTTGGTGGGACGGTAACAATGTAAAGCGTGATTACTTTATCGGCCGCACTGACGATGGCAGGCGCCTGCATCTTTACCGGGACAGTGCCGGGGCGTGGTTTATTAGTGGGATGTATTGTTGATGATCGCGGAACTGGTATGTCAGAGTAATTTCAGCTTTTTGCAGGGAGCTTCCGATCCTGAGGAGCTGGTAAACACCGCTGCCTTTCTGGGTTATGGCAGTTTGGCCATAACCGATGAGTGCTCTGTAGCAGGGGTGGTTCGCGCCTATGCAGAGATTAAGCGTAATAACCTGCCGCTTCATTTAATTGTAGGCAGCCTGTTCAGGCTCAATGGGACTCTGTCGGTAGTGTTACTCTGTCCTGATAAAAAGGCGTATGCCGAATTATGCCGGATCATTACCAATGCCCGCCGTCGCTCTGAAAAAGGCAGTTATAAGCTGGCTGAGTGGGATTTAAAATCAGTCAAACATTGCCTGCTAATATGGTTGCCTGACCATAGCTCTCAGCATAATCAGCACTGGGGAAACTGGCTGTCAAAGTATTACGCATCACGATGCTATCTGGCTGGGAGCCGACTCTTAAATGGCAGTGATGAATCCCACACCGCTGAGGTAATGCGATTACATAAAGCTTTTGGCTTTCCTGTTGTGGCTACTTCGCAGGTCTTGTTTCATCATACCGACAGGCTACCTGTACAGCAGGTTTTGCAAGCCATTGACGCCTCTTCCACCGTTGAGAAGCTCGGCCTTGCCGCGCAATCCAATGCTGAGCGCTGCCTACGTCCCCTTGCCAAAATGAAAAAGCTGTTTCCTTCACTGTGGCTTGAAAATACCGCTTGTGTTGCCCGCTTGTGCCAGTTTTCCATGGATGAGCTGAAATATCAGTATCCTTCTGAGGTAGTGCCAGATGGGTACACAGCCAGCACCTATTTGCGTCATTGTGTAGAAGCCGGGATAAAAAAGCGGTTTGGAGAAACACTGCCCACTGAGATTCGCCAGACCATCGAAAAAGAGATGGCGCTTATCAGCGAGCAGCAGTATGAATATTTCTTTCTGACAATTTACGATGTGGTGCAATTCGCCCGTGCCAACGGCATCTTATATCAGGGCCGGGGCTCGGCGGCGAATTCAGTGGTGTGTTATTGCCTTGAAATTACGGCGGTCGATCCTCGTCAGATAGATGTACTTTTTGAACGCTTTATTTCCAAAGAACGTGATGAACCACCGGATATTGACGTCGACTTTGAGCATCAGCGCCGCGAAGAAGTCATCCAGTACATTTACAGCAAATATGGTCGTGAGCGAACTGCTCTGGCGGCAACGGTTATCAGCTTTCGCTTTAAAAGCGCATTTCGCGAGGTGGGCAAAGCCCTGGGGTTCGCAGAGTCTCAACTGGATTTCGTGATAAAAAACATAAACCGGCGTGACCGCACAATCCCCTGGCAGTCACAAATCGCGGAACTGGGGCTTGATCCCACCACGCTAAAAGTACGGCAGCTGATCTATCTGGTAGAAGAGATTATCGGCTTTCCGCGCCACCTGTCACAACATGTCGGCGGCTTTGTGATATCAGCTGGTCCTCTCTATGAACTGGTGCCGGTTGAGAATGCCTCAATGGCCGACCGTACAGTGATTCAGTGGGATAAAGATGATCTGGAGGCATTGGGCCTGCTTAAAGTCGATGTACTAGCATTAGGTATGTTAAGCGCCATACAGCGCACCTTTAAAATTATTCAGCAAACCACAGACTTTCCAGTCTCAATTCCCTTTATAACCGGGCTGGGCGATGATGCACAGGTCTACGATATGATCGGGAACGCCGATACTGTCGGTGTTTTCCAAATTGAATCACGTGCGCAAATGAGCATGCTGCCACGACTGCGCCCACGCAAGTATTACGACCTGGTGGTACAAATCGCCATCGTCAGGCCTGGCCCTATTCAGGGAGACATGGTCCATCCTTATCTTAAACGCAGAAAAAGCGGAAGCAAAATAGCCTACCCCTCAACTGAGGTTGAACGCGTTCTGGGCAGAACGATGGGTGTACCAATATTTCAGGAGCAGGTCATTCAGTTGGCGATGGTTGCGGCGGGGTTTACCGGAGGAGAAGCAGACCAGCTCCGGCGGGCGATGGCCAGCTGGAAGAAAAATGGACGACTGAATTTATTTCGGGAAAAGCTTATCAATGGGATGCTTGAAAAAGGTTACGATGCGAAATTTGCGACCCGTCTTTTCGATCAGATAAAAGGCTTTAGTGGATATGGCTTTCCGGAGTCCCATAGCGCCTCTTTCGCGGTTTTAGCTTATGTATCCTGCTGGCTGAAATATTATTTCCCGGTCGAGTTTTATGTTGGGCTTTTGAATAGCTGGCCAATGGGGTTTTATACGCCCAGTCAGCTCTTACAGGATGCTAAACGTCACAAAATTACTATCAGACCAGTATGTATCAACCTTTCACAATGGTCACATCAAATGGTTATAGACGGCCATGAAAAAACGATTCAACTCGGCTTTTGCCTGGTTAAAGGGCTTAATGAAGATGCCATGAGCATGTTGTTATCCAATCGTCCGGAAAGTGGTTTTAAGTCTGTTGAACACGTGCGCTCGGCTGCCTCTCTGTCTGCAGATATGATTGAAGCACTGGCCAGTGCCGATGCCTTTTCCTCTATTGCGGGCAACCGTTATCAGGCTCGATGGCAAATAATGGATAAACAATCAGAATTGCCATTATTTGGTGGGCAGTCTGACGCAGAGCAATTATCACTGATACCCACTGATGCTGAAAATATGCTTGAGGATTATGCTTCAACCAGTGTCTCAGTGCGTCACCATCCAATTGAGATGATTTTGAAGGCCCGCCCCTTGCCGACTATTACATTTGCAGAGCAATTGACTGACAAGCCTGATAAATCCGTGGTTCATCTGCTTGGCTGCGTGACCTGTCGGCAAGCGCCGGGAACCGCAACCGGCGTGACATTTCTTACTCTTGAAGATCATACCGGCAACACTAACGTTGTTATCTGGCAGACTACTGCACGACACCAGAAGCAACCTTACCTGAAAGCCACCATTCTTCAGGTTGATGGCATTCTTGAACGTTCTGAAGAGGGTGTGATTCACGTTATCGCCGGTAAACTTACCGATCGTTCAGATTGGCTAGAAACACTGCGTGTGCCCTCCAGAGATTTCCATTAGTCTTCATTAAGTAGTATATATAAAGACTATATTAACCACCGACATTCGCAGGTGTATGTTCGTGCGCGCACTAATTCTGCTTATCAGTGTTCTGTGTAGCCTTCATATTGAGGCTAAAAGTTTTATCGTGGGTGCACAAAATATTCATTATTACCCGCACTACGACTTTCAGTCGAATGTTGATAAGGGCATTGGATGGGCAATTCTTGAAGCGTATGCTGAAAATTCAGGTCACACCTTCAGTTACCATGCAATGCCAATTCTGCGACTGCAGCGGGAATTGTCGAAAGGTAACGTAGACTTTGTCTATCCCGATAACCCTAAGTGGTATGACGCGCCCGGAAACCACGAGAAGAAATATTATTCAGATCCTCTGGTTAGGGCACTGGGGGGAACAATTGTTCACCCTGAAGATAGCAATACATCTATCGACGCGATAAAACGTATCGCCATGCCGCTTGGTTTCACCCCGGTCAATTGGCAAAACCGTGTAGACAACAAGCAAACTAAGCTAATTACCGTTAATGATTCAATTACTGCTCTGCAAATGCTTCAGAAAAGAAGAGTGAATGCTGCAAACCTGGAATACAATGTCGTTCAGTACATTGCATCAATTACCCCCGAGCTAGGTCCATTTACACTGGCTCCGGGTCTGCCACACGATGATGTCGGGTTTATGCTTTCCACCATAAAGCACCCGGACCTGATTGCTGATCTTTCTACTTTTATTAAACACAATCCCGATGTTATTCAGTCTATTTATTCGCGCTACCAGATTCGTCCTCCTCAAGCCATTTTAGAATCACTTAAAGAGCGCTATTGAAGCCGGACAAATTCAGAGCAACAATTAATCCCTAAATTATTTACGAATAATTTTCAATTCGTTCTAAACTTCTGACAATCTGCACGACATCAAATTTTATTTCGTTTCAGCTATCTTACTGAAATTAATACGCTATTCCACTTGGGCATA
>CAZOYR010000107.1:0-11057 GCA_964584105.1 uncultured Alteromonas sp. | reverse complement strand
AAAAAAAAGCCGCCCAGGGAAGCGGGCGGCCAAAGGCCCCTGTTTAAAGAGTGGGGCAACGCTCGGGTAGCTGATTTTTACCTGCGCTTTTTAAGCAGGTAGTAAAAGACCGGTGTTAATATCAGACCGAAGAATGTTACGCCAATCATGCCGGAGAAAACGGCTACACCCATTGCCTGACGCATTTCTGCACCGGCCCCGGTAGAAATAACCATAGGCAGCACACCCATGATAAATGCGATAGATGTCATCAGGATGGGGCGCAGGCGGAGTCGGCTGGCTTCCTTGATAGCGCTTAACGCATCGTGCCCCTGCTCCTGCAATTCTTTGGCAAACTCAACAATCAGAATGGCATTTTTGGTCGCCAGCCCAACCAGTACAATCAGGCCAATCTGCGTAAAGATATTGTTGTCCCCACCATAAATGGCGACGCCAAGCAGTGCGCTGAGCAATGTCATCGGTACAATCAGGATGATAGCCAACGGCAGGCGCAAACTCTCGTATTGCGCAGCCAGTACCAGAAATACCAGCAGTACAACCAGCGGGAACACATACAGTGCCGTGTCTCCTGCCAGAATCTGCTGATAGGTCAGCTCTGTCCACTCATAGGTCATTCCCACCGGCAGATTTTCATCCAGGATCTTTTCGATGACGGCCCGGGCCTGGTCAGAACTGTATCCGTCAGCGGGTGCACCATTTATTTCAGCCGTGACATAACCGTTATAGTGCATCACCCGATCAGGGCCTGCGCTGTAGTCGATATCAAGCAGTGAACCCAGAGGTATCATCTGCCCGTCAGTATTACGCACTTTCATCTGCTGAATCTGTTCAACATTCTGACGATGCGGTGCATCAGCCTGAACGTTGACCTGATAGGTACGGCCAAACAGATTAAAGTCGTTAACGTACACCGCGCCCAGATAAGCCTGCATGGTATCGAACAGGGTGTCGATGCCCACGCCCTGACTCATCGCTTTTTCGCGATCAACATCCACATCCAGTTGCGGGACATTCACGGTAAAGCTGGTAAATACATCGGTAAGTGCCGGATCAGCCCAGGCTTTCGCAATCACTTCATTGGCTGTTTTTTCCAGCGTTTCAAACCCAAGGCCGGAGCGATCCTGTAGCTGCAATCTGAAACCGCCGATTGTGCCCAGCCCCTGTACAGGTGGTGGTGGGAAAATAGCGACATAAGCGCCTTTTATCGCAGCAAATTTCTGATTAAGATCCGCGGCAATGGCTCCCGCTGACAATGCAGGTGACTGGCGCTTGTCAAATGACTCGAGCGGGGTAAACAATACTCCTGAACTTGGGCTATTGGTAAACCCGTTTATGTTCAGACCAGGAAATGCCACCGCGTCCGATACACCGGGATGCTTCATAGCTATCTCTGACATCTGTCGTACAACTTCCTCAGTGCGATCCAGTGATGCTGCATTGGGTAGCTGCGCGAATGCGACCAGATACATTTTATCCTGTGGCGGCACATAGCCGGTTGGCGTAGTTTCAAATTGCTGCCAGGTCAGTCCGAGCAATCCAGCGTATAGCACCATCACAATCGAGCCTTTGCGAACCAGAGAGCCCACGCCGGCGGTATATTTGTCCGATGCTTTATCAAACATTCGGTTAAACGGGCCAAACAGCCATTTACCAAATAGCGTGTCGATTGACTTCGTTAGCCAGTCTTTCTTTGCGCCATGAGGCTTAAGCAACAATGCGGAAAGCGCAGGGCTTAATGTCAGCGAGTTAATAGCAGAAATAACGGTGGAGATGGTGATTGTCAGTGCAAACTGCCGATAAAATTGCCCGGTCAGCCCACTCATAAATGCTGTAGGAATGAAGACAGCCGCCAACACGAGTGTGGTAGCAATAATGGGGCCGGTGACCTCTTTCATTGCCTGCTGCGTGGCCTGCACCGGCGTTAATCCCCGCTCGATATTACGCTCGACATTCTCAACCACCACGATGGCATCATCCACCACGATACCGATAGCGAGCACCAAGCCAAACAGCGATAGCGCATTGAGTGAAAAGCCCATCAGGTGCATGAAAGCAAATGTACCCACTAACGAGATTGGAACAGCCACCAGAGGGATAATTGACGCACGCCATGTCTGCAGAAAGAGCACCACCACCAGCACCACCAGCAATACAGCTTCCAGAAGCGTGCTGACTACCGCATCAATGGAGCCTCTGACAAACACAGTGGGGTCATAGACGATGTCATACTCCAGCCCTTCAGGGAATGTGGCAGAAAGCCTGTCCATGGTGGCACGAACATTATCGGAAATCTCTATCGCATTGGAGCCCGGCGCCTGGAAAATTGGCAGCGCGGCAGCTGGCCGGTTATTCAGCAACGACCGAAGCGTATAATAGTCTGCGCCCAGTTCGACACGCGCAACATCTTTAAGTCGCGTGATCTCACCGTTCTGACCGGTTTTAACAATAATATCTTCAAACTCAGCTTCATCAATGAGTCGGCCCTTTACATTAATCAGCCACTGGAACTCACTGGTACCGGTGGGCTGTGCGCCCAGACTGCCCGCGGCAGCCTGCTGGTTTTGCGCACGGATTGCGCTAACCACATCACCGGGATTCAGACTCAGCGCAGCCAGCTTGTTCGGATTAAGCCACACACGCATACTGTACTCTCCGGCACCAAACAGGCGCACCTGCCCAACCCCCTGAATACGCTGCAACTCATCTTTGACATTCTGCTCGGCATAATTAGACATATACAGCATGTCATAACGATCATCCGGCGAGGTCAGGTGCACCACCATCGTCAGGTTGGGTGAGGATTTTTCGGTCACCACCCCCAAACGCTGTACTTCTTGGGGTAAGCGAGGCAACGCGCGGTTGACGCGATTTTGAACCAGGGTGGTCGCTTCATCGGGATCGGTTCCGATTGCAAAGGTCACAGTCAGCGTCATTCGTCCGTCGGACGTTGCCTGCGATGACTGATAAAGCATGTTTTCAACACCGTTAATTTCCTGCTCCAGCGGCGTTGCAACGGTTTCACCAATCACTTTGGGATTGGCCCCTGGATAATTCGCCGTGACAACAACAGTTGGCGGCACTACATCGGGATATTCAGTGATGGGCAGCTTCCACACGGCCAGCGCACCACCGATAAATATCAGCAGCGATAAGACCGCGGCGAAAATAGGCCGGTGGATAAAAAATTGAGAGAACTTCATTTAGCGGGTACCTGCAATTTGATCTGCCGATACACGTGCTATATCTCTGTTCTGTTCCACCTGCTGCTGCCAGGCATTCAGACTTTCCAGGGTTTCTGGGTTTGCCATCTCTACCTTATTAGGTGTGACCGGCGCACCGGGTCTGACGCGCTGCAAGCCATCAACGACAATGGTATCGCCTGTCTGAAGACCCGATTCGATAATACGCAGTGCGCCAACTTTATCGCCCAGGCTGACTGCGCGATATTGCACTTTTTTGTCACCATCAACTACCAGCACATACTTATTATTGAGATCGGTACCAATGGCTTTCTCTGCGATCAGAATACCCTTTTCCTGGTGCTCGCCCGCCAGCTTGAGGTGTGCAAACAACCCAGGCAGTAACTGGTGTTTTGTATTTTCAAATACGGCGCGCACGCGTAACGTGCCAGTGCCGGCATTGATTTGATTATCAATAAAATTGATCGTGCCCCAGTGACCGAAAGCCTCTTCATTCGCCAGTCGCATGGCCACCGGCTTATCAGCCACTGCCTGTGCATCTGCATCATTTTGCTGATAGTTCAGCCAGGTAGTCTCATCAATATCAAAATACGCGTACAGGCGATCGGTAGCGACAATCGTTGTTAAAATACTCTGCCCTGCAGTAACAAAATTACCCTGCGTGATATTGGCCCGGGAAATTCTTCCCGAAATAGGCGCTTCAACGCGGGCAAAGCCGCGATTCAGCCGAGCCTGATCAAGCGCGGCGGTGGTCTGGGCGACCACGGCTCTGGCCTGATTGACAGATGCTGCGCGTGTATCCAATACTTCTTGAGACACAGACTGTGAACTGCGAAGCCCTTCAGCGCGGGCCAAATCCTGTTTAGCCAGCTTCAGCCGGCTTTTTGCTTCCTCAAGCTGAGCAGTAAGACGGTCGACTTCTGCCTTGAACTGTCGGTTGTCGATAAGGAATAAGGTATCGCCCCGGTTGACATACTGGCCTTCTTCAAACGTCACCATTTCTATATAACCGGACACTCTGGGACGCAGCGCCACAGATTCAGGTGCTTCAAGTCTGCCGGTAAAAGTATCCCACTGAGTGATCGGCCGGGCTACTACCGTTGCAGCATCAACAGGTACTCCCTGTGAGGGTGCCTGGGCCTTATTTTGTTGTGAAGGTTCTGAATTGCATGCCGACAACGCAATCAGTCCAAATATCACTATACTTACGCGTATGAATGTATGCATGGTGTCTCTCGCAGATTTTAGATTGCGCGTAGTATGCGACACCCCGAAAAATAAAAATAATTATTATTTTGTATGCAATGCATCATCTATAGTAATATATTCGAAATTATCCATGTATCAGGAGTGTCAGATGCGGCCACAAGAATTAACGCTGTTAATGATTTTTGATGCCATTATGACTGAAGGCGCTATCACCCGTGCCGCGGATCGCCTTGCTATGACCCAACCCGCAGTGTCGAATGCGTTGTCACGGATGCGATCTGCGTGGGGCGATGAGTTGTTTGTAAAAGACGGACGCGGCATTCAGCCTACCGCGTTTGCCCGTAACCTGTGGAGCCAGATTCAGTCGCCTCTTGGTGCACTGGAAGATGCCGTAAACCCGGCATTGTTTGAGCCGGCCACCGCCAATCGCACCTTTCGCATTGCTGCCACGGACACCTTTGTAGAGATGGTATGGGGACCTTTGCGTCAGATGATTGAGCGTGAAGCACCGGGCATTAACGTCTATGCCATTCCTGTTCAGTCCATTGAAACGGCTGATATACTGAAAGATGCCGAAGCTGAGCTGGCAATCAGCAAGTACATCCGGCCTGAAAGCGTGATTCACTCTGAGCACCTTCTGGACCCACGGTACGTTGTAGTAATGCGCCCGGGCCACCCGCTGGCTAAAGAAGCCCTTACGCTGGATCAGTTTATCCAGGCTGATCACTTACTGGTTTCGTTAACCGGGGATGTATCAGGCCCTACCGACCAGGCTTTACAAAGCATTGGTAAATCGCGGCGCATCGCCATGACAGTGAACAATTTTCACAATGTTCCAAGCCTGTTAAAACAGACCGATTTGATATGTGTCGCGCCTTCGATGGTGTTTGAAAAAGAGATATTCTCTCAGCAGCTTGCCGTATTCGAAGCGCCGGTTGAATTACCGCTGACACCGTTATCGTTACTCTGGCACAAGCGACAGGATCATGATGCTGGTTTGCGCTGGCTGCGAAGTCACATCGTCAGAATTATTCATGAGCGTGGTAAGCAACACGATGCGCTGTTAGCGCAATGCTGCCGTAAAGGTTACTGTGAAGATGCCCTGCGTTCGGCCAGAGCACAGCATCACGATGCACGCATCGAAGCCTGCACCGGTGTCTCGGTCAAACCGGTACCTGTGGGTAAATAGACAACTAACAGGCACAAAAAAAGCGAGGTATAACCTCGCTTTTTTTTATTGCGAATAAATTATTTCTTTTTCTTCGCTTTAGGGTTAGGCATATCGGTAATGCTACCTTCCTGAATTTCTGCGGCCAGACCGATAGACTCATTCAGCGTTGGGTGAGCGTGGATGGTCAGCGCAACATCTTCAGCGTCAGCGCCCATCTCAATAGCAAGGCCAATCTCGCCAAGCATTTCACCGGCGTTGGTACCTACCATCGCCCCACCGATAACACGACCAGACTCTTTATCAAATAATAGTTTAGTCATGCCGTCTGTTGCATCGGAGGCAATAGCGCGGCCAGAAGCAGACCAGGGGAATGTTGCTGATTCGTAGCTGACATTCTGCTCTTTCGCTTCTTTCTCAGTAAGACCAACCCAGGCAACTTCCGGCTCAGTATAAGCAACCGATGGAATGCAGCGTGGATCGAAGTAATGCTTCTTGCCAGCAATGACTTCCGCAGCAACGTGACCTTCATGCACCGCTTTGTGCGCAAGCATCGGCTGGCCGACTAAATCACCAATTGCGAAGATATTATCAACGTTGGTTTTCATTTGCTTATCAACATTGATAAAGCCGCGATCATCAACTTTCACGCCAGCTTTGTCTGCGCCGACTTTTTTACCGTTCGGTGTACGACCTACAGAAACAAGCACTTTGTCGTAACGCACTGGCTCTGATGGCGCGTTTTTACCTTCAAATGTGACGTACAGGCCATCATCTTTTGCTTCAACGTTAGTTACTTTCGTCTCAAGCATAACGTTGAACTTGTCTTTGTATGACTTCATGAAGATTTTCATGATGTCTTTGTCAGCAGCTGGAATCAGTTGGTCCAGGAATTCCACAACATCGATGTTAGAACCCAGTGCATGGTAAACCGTACCCATTTCCAGACCGATAATACCGCCACCCAGTACCAGCATTTTTTCCGGAATATCTTTCATTTCCAGTGCGCCGGTAGAGTCGATAACGCGATCATCTTCAGGGATAAACGGCAGTGATACCGGCTCAGAACCTGCTGCGATGATGGCATTTTCAAACTCGATGGTTGTTTTGCCGTCTTCGCCTTCCACTTCCAGGGTATTGGCGCCAGTGAAGGTACCTGTCCCACGTACATGCTTGACCTTACGCATTTTTGACATGCCAGAAAGGCCTTTGGTCAGCTGGCCGACTACAGAATCTTTATAGTCACGCAGTTTATCCAGGTCAATTTCCGGCTCGCCGAAAGAGACACCGTGACTTGCCATTTCCTTAGCTTCTTTAATAACCTTGGCCACGTGCAACAGTGCTTTGGATGGGATACATCCCACGTTCAGGCACACACCACCCAGTGTTTCCCTGGCATCAACAATAACGGTTTCTACGCCCATATCGGCAGCGCGGAAAGCGGCAGAATATCCGCCGGGTCCTGCACCCAATACAACTAACTGAGTTTTTATATCGCTCATCGTGACCTCAATTTGTCAAATATCTGAAAAATATGCGTTAAGAATTTTAACTAGGGCTTATCTGCCCTGTAAAGCCAACATCGCTAAATGCTGACAAAAAAGCGTAAAGGGGAGGTTTTACCCTCCCCTGTTCAAACTTAAAGTAACATTTCCCGCAAATCTTCGAGCACGGTTTTAAGGTGCACGGCAAAGCGGGCCGCTACCGCACCGTCAATGACCCGGTGGTCGTAAGACAGTGATAACGGCAACATCAGCCGCGGTTCAAACTCACTGCCGTTCCACTTCGGCTTCATCTCGCTCTTAGAAACGCCAAGAATGGCAACATCCGGTGCATTAACAATCGGTGTAAATGCTGTACCACCAATACCGCCTAAACTTGAGATGGTAAAGCAGCTGCCCTGCATATCTGCAGATTTAAGCTTACCATCACGGGCTTTCAGGCTGATATCTAATAGCTCTTTTGAAAGCTCATGGATACCTTTTTGGTCAACATCACGCACAACCGGCACAACCAGACCATTTGGCGTGTCTACTGCAATACCTATATGGTAATACTTTTTCTGAATTAAAGACTCACCGTCTGCAGAAAGTGAAGTATTAAATACCGGGTATGCTTTCAGTGCATCAGCCACAGCTTTCATCATGAAGACCAGCGGCGTCACTTTAAAATCATACTTACGCTTTTCGGCGATCTTGTTTTGCTGCTTACGGAAAGCTTCCATTTCGGTAATGTCAGCTTCTTCGAACTGCGTGACATGCGGAATGGTTACCCAGTTACGGTGCAGATTCGGGCCAGACAATTTCTGAATGCGGGTAAGTGGCTTCTCTTCCACTTCACCAAATTTCGAGAAATCGACTTTCGGCGGTGCAATCACCTGCAGACCACCTTCACCCTGACCGACAGAGCCGGCGCTGGCTTTTGGACGAGACAGTTCGTATTTTACATACGACTGCACGTCTTCTTTCAGGATACGGTTCTTTCTGCCAGAGCCTGATACCTGAGTAAGGTCAACGCCAAATTCGCGCGCCAGTCTGCGCACAGATGGCGATGCGTGCACCTTACCGCTTTTCTTCTTTTCACCTGCAGACGGATGGTGAGGTACCGGCGGCGGCTTAGGTCTGCCGCCATCACCTTTATCAGAAGACGCCTGCTGTTGAGGTGCTTCCTGCTTAGCGCTCTGATCAGACTTTTCTGTCTTCTCTGAAGGCTTGCTACCGCCAGCAACTTTAAGCATTAATACTGCAGAACCCTGCGAAACCTTATCGCCCTGCTTAACCAGCATCTTGGTGATAGTACCGGCTTTAGGTGCAGGCACATCCATGGTTGCTTTATCGGTTTCAAGTGTGATCAGACCATCTTCCGGTTCGATGGTATCGCCTTCAGACACCAGCACGTCGATAATCTCGACATCTTCAGCATCACCGATATCCGGGACGGTGACTTCGATTTCTTCTTCGCCGCCTGATGCCTGCGCATCATCGCCGGCGCCGGAATCAGACTGACTGCTTTGCGCAGCCGTATCATCAGTGCTCTGGCCTTCGCTTTTCGCGCTGCTATCAGCACCTGCATCACCGCTGCCGGCGACCTCAAGAATAAGAACCAGCGAACCTTCTGATACCTTGTCGCCTTCTTTAACTTTAAGCGATTTGACCGTACCCGCTTGCGGGCATGGCACGTCCATAGTGGCCTTATCAGTTTCCAGAGTAATCAGACCATCTTCGGCTTCAACTTTATCACCTTCAGCAACCAACACCTCAATGATGTCAACTTCTTCGGCATCACCGATATCCGGCACGGTTACCTCAATGGTAGAGCTTCCACCACCTGAAGCAGGTTTTGATTCATCACTTTTTTCTTCTGCGCCGGTATCCGAGGACGTGTCAGCCGATTCCGCTTTTTCTTCCTGCTTCTCACCTGCGTCATCTGACTTGTCGTCATCACCGCTATCAGCGCCACCGGCTTCCTGAATTTTCGCCAGTAAATCGCCCTGAGAAATTTTGTCACCCACGCTGACACACAATTCTTTGACTTTACCTGCAAACGGTGCAGGAACATCCATGCTGGCCTTGTCACTTTCTACAGTAACCAAAGCACCTTCAGCTTCAACGTCATCACCTTCTGCTACACACAGTTCAATGACTTCAACGTCGTCTTCACCTAAATCCGGTACGAGTACGTCTTTAATATCTGCCATGTCGATATCTCTCCTGTGCTTATGCGTGCAGTGGGTTGATTTTCTTCTGGTCGATAGCCAAATCTTTCATTGCTTTGGAAAGGACTTTGGCATCAAGGTCACCCGCTTTGTATAGCTCATACAGCGCAGCGTATGTGACAGAAGCAACATCCACTTCAAAGTGACGACGCAGATTTGCACGGCTGTCAGAACGACCAAACCCATCTGTACCCAGAACACGATAGCTGCCTGGTACAAAATTACGTACCTGGTCTGCATAATTTTTAATGTAATCTGTGGCGGCAATGGTCGGGCCATCGTTACCTGCTTTTAAGACTTCAGTGATATACGGCACCCTGGTGTCTTCTTCCGGGTTCAGCATATTTTGGCGATCACACTCGATACCATCACGGGTAAGCTCGTTAAATGACGTAACGCTGTAAACTTCAGCCTCAACATCATAGTCTTCCGCCAGCTTAACGGCTGCTTCACGAACCTGTTCTAAAATGGTTCCTGAACCAAGCAATTTCACTTTCTTCTTGCTCTTGCCCTGTGTATCCAGTTTGTAGATACCCTTAACGATGCCTTCTTCCACACCTTTTGGCATTTCAGGCTGCTTGTAGTTTTCGTTCATTACCGTCAGGTAGTAGAAAACATCCTCCTGGTCCTCTAACATTCTGCGCATACCATCCTGAACAATTACAGCAATTTCATAGCCGTAAGTTGGGTCATAACTGACACAGTTTGGAATCAGCGCAGCTTGGGTGAGAGAGTGACCGTCCTGGTGCTGTAGCCCTTCGCCGTTAAGCGTAGTGCGTCCGGCCGTACCACCAATCAGGAACCCGCGAGTGCGCGAATCACCTGCCGCCCAGGCCAAATCACCTACACGCTGGAAGCCAAACATTGAATAGTAAATATAGAACGGAACCATCTGCAGATCGTTCAGGCTGTACTGCGTACCCGCTGCTAACCATGACGCCATGGCACCCAGCTCGTTGATACCTTCCTGCAGTACCTGGCCTTTCTTATCTTCGCGGTAATACGCAACCTGATCCGAATCCTGCGGCTCGTATTTCTGGCCTTGCGATGAATAGATACCGACCTGGCGGAATAAGCCTTCCATCCCAAACGTTCTCGCCTCATCCGGAATGATAGGCACAATACGCTTACCGATCTGCTTATCTTTAAGCAGCGCCGTCAAAACGCGAACAAACGCCATCGTGGTTGAGATTTCGCGATCGCCGGAGCCTTTTGTTACTGATTCAAAGGCTTTCATTTGCGGCGCGGGCAGATCTTCAGATGACTTAGCGCGACGCACAGGCATGTAACCATGCAGCGCTTCACGACGCTCGCGCAGGTATTTCATCTCTTCACTGTCTTCGTCGAACTTATAGTACGGCAGATCAGATAGTTTCTCGTCGGAAACAGGGATATTGAAGCGATCGCGGTACGCTTTCACTGCATCCATATCCATTTTCTTCACCTGGTGGGCAATATTCTTGCCTTCGCCGGCAGCGCCCATACCATAACCTTTTACTGTTTTGGCCAGGATAACCTGAGGGCGGCCTTTGGTTTTCACCGCGCGATCGTAAGCAGCATAAACTTTCACCGGATCGTGACCGCCACGGTTCAGACGCCAGATGTCTTCATCAGACATATTGGACACCATTTCTTTAAGCTCAGGGTACTTGCCAAAGAAATTTTCGCGGGTGTATGCACCACCTTTCGCTTTACAGTTCTGATACTCACCATCAATGGTTTCATTCATCAGCTGAAGCAGTTTGCCAGAGGTATCACGGGCCAA
>CAZOYR010000106.1:0-11270 GCA_964584105.1 uncultured Alteromonas sp. | reverse complement strand
ATGTTTGGTATGGGGGTTGGCTATCAGATAACTGACCTTTTTGCGTCGCACAGCGTTGAGAAGTTATTCATCTGTGAGCCTAATCGCGATTATTTTTACGCGTCTTTGTATGCGATTGACTGGGCAGAAATATTAAAGCAGGTGGATGCGAATAATGGCCGCATTTACCTGAATATCGGGGATGACGGGACCAGTCTGGTCCATGATTTACTGCACCAGTTTCATTCCATAGGCCCCTACATTCTGTCGAGCACCTATTTTTACCAGGGATATTACAATCCCGATCTGAATGCAGCGTGGGGGCAGTTACGCGAGCAGTTGCAGGTCATTATCTCGATGGGGGATTATTTTGATCACTCCCGTTTTGGCATTGCTCATACGCACTGGGCACTTGAGAATAGTCTTCCATTTTTGAAAAATGATTCGGCAACAAAACTTTCTGTAGATATGAAAGAGACGCCGGTATTTATCGTGGGCAATGGTCCGTCGCTGGATGGCCTGATGCCGATGCTTAAGGAGCATCAGTCTCAGGCCATTATTGTTTCGTGTGGCACCGCACTACAGAGTCTGCATCGTAACGGCATTACGCCGGATTTCCACGCAGAGATTGAGAGTAATCGGGCGACGTTTGACTGGGCGTGCCGGGTAGGGGACTTTGATTATCTTAAAAAAATAAGTCTGATAAGCTGCAATGGTGTTCATCCTGACACATGCCAGCTCTACAAAGATGTGTATCTGGCGCTCAAAGAAGGTGAGTCCTCCACATCTGCAGTTACCGAGCTTTTTCCTGAACACAACTTTGCGGTACTGAATAAGTCTTATCCTACGGTGACAAACTTCGCTGTAGACTTCATCACTACCGCGGGATTTGAGCAGCTCTATCTGTTTGGGGTGGATATGGGCTTCGTGGATCAGACACACCATCACTCAAAATCTTCAGGCTATTATAAAGATGGTGAACAGCTTTATAACTATTCGGAAGAAAATAACACACAGCTGATTATACCCGGCAATTTCCGGGCGTGGGTAAATACCAAATACGAATTTAAAGTGTCCAAATCGGTTCTGGAGCAAGCCTTCGGTGCGACAGGATGCGAAGTTTATAATCTCAATGATGGCGCTAAGATTGTGGGCGCTGAGGCCCTGACGCCGGAGAATCTGCTTATCATTTCGCAACCGGATGCAGTGTCTTCTGCATTATCGTATTTTAAAGATTATTGTTTTTCTCCTGCGACATCTCAATTGTCTCTGTCAGTTTTTGATAGTGATGTCTTATTACAAGAATTTTCTGCGCTCAATGCGCTTTTTATTGAAAAACCTGAGTCTCGGGCGGATGCTGAGACGTTGATTGATAGCCAGCGGCAGATAATTGTTCAATCGCTGAAACGACAGAAAAGCTTGCTGTTTTACTATCTCAATGGTTCGCTTAACTTTATAAATAGTGCCTTTCTCAAAACTCTGAATATTGAAAGCGACGAAGAATGCCTTGAGGCGTTTCAATCCGTGTTTAATCTCTGGAAAGTGATGCTTGAGGATATCCGGTTTGCGTTGACCCAGGGGCAGTTTAACTTTGATTATATTGCTACTTCACCAGGCCAGCGCAGAAAGGAAATTTTCAGGCAGATGGAGCGGCAAGATAACTTCACCGCTAAGCCCGACAATTACAGTCACTTGCTGACAAAAGCGCCGTGGTTGCCCGCTGCAGCGATATCTGCAGATAAAAGCACAACTACACGAAGTATTATTTTGTGTCGTTCCAGGCAGCAGTGGCGGACACTTGTACAGAAGCAAAATGACAACATTGTAGTGGTGATATCAAGTGATGAGCTATTAACTGACGTTAGGGCGGGTCACCAATCGTTTCCAGTTGTATACCTACCCGGCGATATGGAGGATGAAAAATATTCTGTCACCTGTAATGATATTGCCAGACTTTCGTTCGGCGCTTATGCATCGTACTGTAACGGAATCGCACCGGTTATTTTGCCCAAGCTTGCAATTGACAGGGTGAGCCAGGATATAAGTGATTGTTACGACATAGCTGCATTCGACGAGCATTTTGTTTACTTGGCTCCGGATTGCGTTGTGTTAACCAAAACGCCGCTTAGCGAAGCGCAAATGGTTAATGATCTGGGCGACAGGCTAATTGAAGCAAGACGGATAACTTCTCCTATGCTGGAAGGATTGGAGTTAACACTGGACAAGCAGCGAGAGCGCAAAGCGACGCTTTTGCAATTAATGGCATCAGCGGAGTGACTTATGTTTAATGATAAAGTGATTTTTGTAACGGGCGGAACGGGGTCTTTCGGACACCGCTTTGTAGAAAATATTCTTCGTGATTACCAGCCCAAAAAGCTGATCATTTATTCCCGCGATGAGCTAAAACAATACGATATGCAGCAGCTGCATAATCATCGCTGTATGCGCTACTTTATCGGCGATGTACGAGACAAAGCGCGCCTGACGTCAGCCATGAAAGATGTTGACTTTGTCATACATGCGGCAGCGCTCAAACAAGTCCCCGCCGCTGAATACAATCCCCAGGAATGTATTAAAACTAATATTGATGGCGCGCAAAATGTTATTGATGCGGCAATTGCGAACAATGTTTCGCGGGTCATTGCGTTATCCACTGACAAAGCAGCGAATCCGGTTAATCTTTATGGAGCCACCAAGCTGGCTTCAGATAAACTGTTTGTGGCGGCGAATAATATTTCAGGTGCCACCGGCCCGCGCTTTTCAGTCGTGCGATATGGCAATGTTGTGGGCTCGCGAGGCTCAGTGGTGCCGTTTTTTGAAAAGTTGGTTAAAGAGGGCAAAAGTCCTTTACCGGTGACACATCCGGACATGACCCGATTCTGGATCACCCTGGATCAGGGCGTTGATTTTGTAGTTAAAGGCTTTCAGCGGATGCAGGGCGGCGAAATTTTTGTTCCCAAAATTCCATCTGTCCGAATTCTGGACTTGGTAGAAGCAATCAGCGGCAACCGCGATTATGAAACTATCGGTATACGTCCGGGCGAAAAAATACATGAAATGATGGTGCCCGAAGAAACGTCGCATCACACGGTAGAGTTTCACGACCATTTTGTGATTCGTCCGCCGATTACCTTCTTTGATAAAGACATTAACTATTTTCAGAATAAACTGGGAGAGGAAGGTAAAAATGCGCCTAAAGGATTTGAATATCACTCAGGGACTAATCCGCATTTTCTTTCCATTGATGAGCTTCGCACACTGAACGAGTCGCGTTTATGATTCCTTATGGTAAGCATGACATCGCGCAGCAGGATATCGAGGCAGTCGTCAATGTGCTTGAAAATGAGTTTTTGACGCAGGGCACTCAGGTACCTGCATTTGAAACAGCCTTGGCCGCATACTGTCAGGCGGAGTATGCGGTGGCCGTGAACAGCGGTACCTCAGCGCTACATATTGCCTGTATGGCTTTAGACGTAGGCCCTGGGGATTGGGTATGGACATCGCCGAATTCGTTTGTCGCATCCGCCAATTGCGCGCTTTATTGTCAGGCTGATATTGATTTTGTGGATATCGACCCGGCAACCCGTAATCTCTGTCCGGAAGCGCTGGGGGAAAAGCTGCGTCAGGCCCGGATAAATGGAACAGTGCCTAAAGCACTTATCGTTGTCCATTTCGCCGGGCTTAGTTGCGATATGCAAAAAATTAAAGCGCTGGCCGATGAGTATAAAGTGGCAATTATCGAAGATGCCAGTCATGCACTGGGTGGCAGTTATCAGGGCAAGCCAATAGGGTGCTGTGAGTTTTCCGACATGGCTGTGATGAGCTTTCACCCGGTAAAGTCAATTACCAGTGCTGAAGGCGGCGCCGTGCTGACTAACTCAAAAGCGTTACACCAACGTCTTATGCTTCATGCCAGACATGGCGTTACCCGGGATGAAGGGTTGATGGATGGCGAAAGTCATGGCCCCTGGTATTATCAGCAAATAGACCTGGGCTATAACTATCGTTTAAGTGATTTACATGCCGCGTTGGGTATTTCTCAACTATCTCGAGTTGATGCATTTATCCGTCAACGCAGACAACTTGCAGCAAGATATCATCACTTATTGAAAGCCCTGCCTCTTACCTTGCCGCCCGAATCAGAAGAGTGCGCATGGCACCTTTTTACCGTGTGCCTCACGGGCCAGGCGCGTTCTACTGTATACAATCAATTGCGCGAAGCAGGCATTGTTGCCAACGTGCATTATATCCCAATTCATTTACAGCCCTATTTTCGTCAAAAGGGTTTCGAGACTGGCGATTTCCCCAACGCCGAGCATTATTATAAAAACACCCTTTCGTTGCCGCTGTTTCCGACTTTAACCTTTGACGAACAAGACTATGTCGTTTCAGTGCTCAAGCAGGTTTTAGCTCAATGAAAGAGAATGTTTTGCTACCCGTGGAACGGGCCCTGCTATGACTATTCAGATTGCTTGCTGCATAGATGA
Source organism: uncultured Alteromonas sp. (assembly GCA_964584105.1). Classification (GTDB taxonomy): domain Bacteria; phylum Pseudomonadota; class Gammaproteobacteria; order Enterobacterales; family Alteromonadaceae; genus Alteromonas. The sequence goes on along the minus strand of CAZOYR010000106.1, from coordinate 6,804 downwards.
TACTTTTGCCCCGTATCTTGCCGCGCTAATTAATAGTATTGCCGAAACGACCAACACACCGGTGACGATAAATGTGGTCGGTGTCTTAGATGGCATCAATAAGTATCGGTTATCACAGTTAGAAACTGACAAACTTCAAGTCACGTTTATCGAAAATATACCGGAACTTCCGGCGTTACGAATAAGCAAACGTTTTGAGGGACGTCTTACCCAGACTACTTACTGGCGAATTGCGCTACCTCAGTTGTTCCCGACACTGGATAAAATATTGTTTTTAGATGCGGATATGCTTGTGACAGGGGATCTGGCCAATTTATGGAGTACACCTGTCAGTGATACTTTTGCAGCAGTCGTCGCGGATGATCTTCTGAATGCTCAGCAGCGTGGCGAGCAAATGTCTTTAATTGGTGGACGTTACTTCAATGCCGGAATGATGTTAATGAACCTGCATCAGTGGCGTGAACACTCTCTGGCTGACAAAGTATTTGGCGCATTAAATGAAAAGGACTGGGAGTATAATGACCAGGATGCTCTCAACCTTGTGTTGAATGGTCACGTCCGTTTTGTCAGTGCTGATTACAATACTCAGACCTATGCCTTTTCTCACGGTCAGATAGCTTCGCCCGTAATTATTCATTTCACCGGTTATGAAAAGCCCTGGCATCGCACCTCGAACCATCCCTATACCGAGGCATTCAGAAAGCACCTTAATCAAACCGCGTATGCCATTCAGGACTATCCATTGTGCCTTGATAATGAAGACGAAAATATTCTTCAGAGACTGACGCTAATGCTGCCCGAGGGGGGCGATCTGATTTTATGGGGAGCAGGGATGCGGGGCAGACGGTTAGCCCTGGCACTGGGCGACCGCTTTCCTCAGTATAATGTTCTGATGTTTGTCGACTCCAGCGTGTCAGGAACCTGGAAAGATTGGCGGATCTCTTCACCTCAGGATATCAAACAGTACTCACCTGATGCCGTTATAATTGCAACCTTGCCTGCCCGAGACCAGATAGTGCAATCACTGCACGGGTCTGCATTCAAAATTATCTAGGAAATTCGTCATGACGTCACAAGCTCTGTTTCATCTATTCCCATTCGGGAAAGTCAGCCCAGGCCAGCGAATAGCCATTTACGGTGGGGGTGAAATAGGGGAGAGCTACAGGGATCAGGTTAAAGTAACGGGTTTTTGTCATTTAGTTTGCGTGACTGACCGGCGTTATGATAAATCGTTTCAACAGCATGGCATCGCCCACGTTCCTGTTACACAGTTAACTGAGCAGCAAGTTGACGTTATTGTGATTGCATCAGAGAAATTCAGCGATGACATTTGCGCAACCCTGGCTTCAATGCCACAACTTTCTGCAAAGGTCATTCCCTATCCATCAAAGCATCAGTTCGGCGGAATAGCAGCAGCACCCACTCCCGATATCTTTAACTGGGATAACTATTATTATGAGGCAGAAGCGGTTGCGCAAAAGCAATTTGAGCAGCATATAGCGCCACTGCTCGATAAATGGGAAGCAAACATAAACCTGAAGAATGTTATTGATTTTGCATGTGGACACGGCAGGATAGCGCAAATTATGGCGCCACGATGTGGTTCACTTACCTGCCTGGATATAAACGCCGACAGCATTGCATTTTGTCAGCAGCGGTTTCAGAACTATGACAATGTCAACTGCAAGCGGAACGCTCAAGATGCATTACCCGTTTCATCAGAGACGATTGATTTTGTCTATTCCTGGGATGCGATGGTGCATTTCAGTTTTCCCGATATAAAAATTTATATTAAAGAGTTTGCCAGAGTACTGAAGCCCGGTGGATACGTGCTAATGCATCACGCTAACCTCGCTGCCTTAGCTGGAGTAGTGGTTCATGAGGACTGGCGGGAAAACCCACATTACCGAAGCAAAGTGAGTAATCAGCATATCAGGACTAGCGCTGAAGAAGCTGGCTTGCGTGTTGTTGAACAGCACACGATTGCCTGGGAAATCAATGATCTTGATGGAATAACGCTTCTTCAGAAAGCGTAGCCATTACTCAGTTGAAGGTTTATAAAAGCGGAAGGTGCAGATGAAAGTCAGCATTATCACAGCAACATTTAATAGTCAGGCAACAATTAGTCGTTGCGTGGAAAGTGTGGCTATGCAAGATGCGCTGGATAGTATTGAGCACATCATTGTAGATGGGGGCTCAAAAGACAACACACTTGGCGTTATCAACCATTTTTCCCATATAGATACCGTTATCTCTGAGCCGGATGACGGTATCTATGATGCATTTAACAAAGGGTTGAATGCAGCTACCGGCGATATCATTTACTACCTGAATTCCGATGACAGACTTTTCTCTGCTGACGTCATATCTCTCGTGTTGAATGCTTTTGATATGCAGAGTATCGATTACCTCATTGCGCCTGTCATTATGAAAGACCCGGTTGCTCGAACTCAGTGGCTTCAAAACCCGCGAAGAATCGAGATAAACGGCGAGAACATGAACTATCCCTCACACCAAGGCTTTTTTATCAATCGAACGTTACTTCTTTCTTACGGTGGCTTTCCCCGGTGTTTTTCCATCGTTGCAGATTCTTATGTCATGCTTAAAGCAATGAAGTGTGCACGGGGTGGCGCGTTAAATGATCCCGTTGCGGAGTTTCTTACCAGCGGTGTTAGTCAGGCTGCAGGCAATACTGCCGTTGTGAACAAAGAGCTTTCGGCCATTTATTCATTACTTGAAATCAATGCGCAGATTGACAGTGCAGCGGTAGCACAGACGAATTTTGACTACCTGAAAACCCTGTTTATTCAATCTTTGCAGCAGTCACCACTAAATCCGCTTTTAAAAAATCAGCGCATAGGAATTTTCGGTACTGGCGTAATGTCAGTACTTATCGCCGGGTTACTGGAAAATAATAATATACAAATTGATGCCTTTTTTACCACTCATGGCGCACAAACACCTGTTAGCGGCAAGTCAGTCAAACCAGCTGAACAGGTTTCACAGATAGACGTGCTGATAAATGGTATTGAGGGTAAACACGGACCGGATGTGGAAAAAAAATGTTTGGCGTACAATGACCAGCTAAGCATTATTCGCTGGCATCAGCTTTTTGAGCATCGCTGATTTTGCCGGATATTACTAACAATATAATCTGATTGAAGGAAGAAAACGAGCGTGCAACAAACTTTGCGTACCATACATCATTTATCATGCTCTGGAGGCACGTTAATCAGCAAATGTATTGTTGCGATGGACAAGGTTGCGCTTGCCAGCGAGGTTCACCCTTATAATACAGAGCCGTATCGCTATAACCCGTTCGATCCTCTACAGCTATTGTTTGCCGGCGGAATGATTCGTCCAGACAAAGACAGACTTGATGCTATTTTCAAGCAGCGTATCGCGTTGGCTGAACAGTTTAGTCAGGAAGATGGGAAAAGCCTGGTCATCAGAGATCATTCGCACTTTGATTTTCTTATGAAGCCAGAGCCTGACGTGAAGACAAAGAGCGTTCTGAACCTGCTCACTCCTGAGTACGAAATCAAGTCGGTTGTCACAGTTCGTAATCCTATCGATTCCTACCTTTCGATGAATAAAAATAACTGGAATCATGGCGAGTTGGATTTTGACGGTTACTGTAAACGCGTGCTGGTCTTTCTCGATGCCTACAGCAATTTTCCGGTCTACCGATATGAAGACTTTTGTGAGCGCCCCAAGCAGGTTATGCAGAAAATTTGTAAAGTGCTGGGTATCAGCTATACCGATGCGTTTTTGGAACGGTTTCACCAGATAACCTTGACTGGCGATAGCGGTAGAGGGAAGGCAATGACAACAATTAGTCCGCTGCCTTCGACATCTTACAGCGAAACATTTCAACAGGAAGTCGCGCGCTCTTCGCACTATTTTGCCTTATGCAATAAGCTGCGTTACTGAGGCCGGTTAAAAAGTGTCTGGCATAATGAACCTGGATTATCACTGATGAATAATATAGAGAAAAAAGTTGCGCTGATTACCGGTGTTACCGGTCAGGATGGCTCTTATCTGGCTGAACTATTGCTGGAAAAAGGTTATGAAGTACACGGTATAAAACGCCGTGCTTCGTCATTCAACACCGAACGTATCGACCATATTTATGAAGATCCTCACGAATCTGGTCGCTCATTCATTCTGCACTACGGTGACTTGACCGATACTTCCAATATCATCAGGCTCGTACAGGAAATACAGCCAGACGAAATTTATAATCTTGGTGCGCAAAGCCATGTTGCGGTCAGCTTCGATGAGCCCGAATACACCGCAGATGTTGATGCCTTGGGTACATTGCGATTGTTAGAAGCGATTCGTCTTTTGGGACTAGAGAAAAAAACACGCTTTTATCAGGCTTCCACATCAGAACTTTATGGGCAGGTAAAAGAAACGCCGCAAACCGAGAGCACGCCTTTTCATCCGCGTTCACCCTACGGTGTGGCGAAGTTGTATGCATATTGGATTACGGTTAATTACCGTGAGTCCTATGGTATCTATGCATGTAATGGTATTTTATTCAATCATGAGTCTCCAAGGCGGGGAGGCACTTTTGTCACGAGAAAAATAACCCGTGGGATGGCTAATATCTCCCAGGGGTTGGAGGCTTGTCTGTACTTGGGAAATCTTGATGCCAAGCGCGACTGGGGCAGCGCCCGGGATTACGTCTATATGCAATGGTTAATGCTGCAGCAAGATGTTCCGGAAGATTTTGTTATTGCCACTGGCGAGCAGTATTCGGTGCGAGAGTTTACCCAATGGGCGGCGCGTGATGCCGGGATCAGTTTGCGGTTTGAAGGAAAGGGCGTAGATGAGGTCGGCATCGTGGAGGCAATTCACGAACCCGCGAAATGTGACTTATCACCCGGTGACATCATTGTGCGCATTGATCCTGAGTACTTCCGACCTGCTGAGGTTGAGACGTTGCTCGGCGATGCGAATAAAGCGAAACAGAAATTGGGTTGGACACCACAAATGAGCACCAGGTCCCTGTGCACTGAAATGGTAAAAAGCGATTTAGAAGGTGCGGTGCGCCAGGCATTTCTGAAAAAAGAAGGTTACGCCTCAACATCAGCTAGCGGAGCATGAATGGCTAAGCAGAGAAATATTTTCGTCGCCGGTCATCGTGGTATGGTCGGGCGGGCGCTGTGCCGACGGCTAAAAGATGAACCCGGTATCCAACTTTTCACCGTTGAGCGTAGTGAGATTGATTTGACGAATCAGCCAGCGATCTTAGCATTTTTAAATAAGCATCGCATCGATGAGGTGATCCTTGCTGCGGCCAAGGTTGGTGGAATATATGCTAATAATGAATATCCGGCAGAATTTATTTATGAAAACCTGTGCATTGAAAGCAGCGTCATTAATGCCTCACATCGAGCCGATGTAGATAAATTACTCTTTTTAGGCTCAAGTTGTATATATCCAAAATTTGCCGCACAACCTATTACAGAATCCTCACTTTTATCCGGTCAGCTTGAGCCTACGAATGAACCCTATGCAATTGCAAAAATAGCGGGCATAAAGCTATGTGAAAGCTACAACCGGCAGTATGGCAGGGATTACCGTAGCGTTATGCCAACTAATTTATACGGGCCTTATGATAACTTTGACCCATTTACCAGCCATGTTATTCCGGCGTTGCTGGGTAAGTTTGAGCGGGCAGCAATAGAAGGCGGTGCGGTTGAAATCTGGGGAAGCGGTTCAGCGCGAAGAGAGTTCATGCACGTGGATGACCTCGCCGATGCCTGCTGTCACCTTCTGGCAATGCAGAAAGAGACCTTTTGGCGGGGGCTGGATCCGATGTGCTCACACCTAAATATTGGCACGGGAAAGGATTGTTCCATCGCCGAGCTCGCTACACTCATCAAAGAGATTACCCAGTTTAGTGGCGAGCTGGTTTTTGATAAATCTAAACCTGACGGCACACCTGTGAAGCGTCTCGACGTTTCTAAATTAGCTGATAGAGGCTGGCAAGCCACCATATCGCTGGAAGCCGGTCTCAAACACACCTGGCAGTGGATGTGTAAAACTAAATAAAGTTACCCGCAGAGAGAGCAAACGCTTAGTACTCAGGAATACCAAAGAACGAAGGCTCAAATGATATTCTCTTTAGTGCTTCGATATTTTTAATAAAAACAGAAGTGCAAGATGGAAACGCGGCGCCAGGAACATTGCCTGCAAATCTAATCTGGTAAAAACCTTGCTGAGTCAGGTAATCATAACCTTCGATATAGTCACTGCGATTGGAGTTGTCAAAGATTATCATTCCATTCTCTTTCAAAGCTTTTACCGCGAAAAAAGCACATAGTCTTCGACACATGCCGTCGATAACTATCCAGTCGTACTTTTCTCCTTTATGAGTGACTTCTTTTGCGTAATTCAAGTATTCGCTGTCTAACAACCCTCTTCGTTCTACCCGTTGTTCATCGTAAGGGAAGTCAGTTCTCGGATTCATTTTATTATAGGCTTCCAGAGTTTGATCGTCATCAACCAATGTCGAGCGACCACTAAACACGACCTGATTATTTCCACGTAATCTCTCTTTTACTTTAGACGCCCAAGAGGAGTCATGTTCAACAGCCTTAACTCTGGCAACACGCTCTTGCCACCATAATGTTGAGTTACCTGAACCGTATTCAAAGACGACATCAGTATCATTAACCATACTGTTTACAAACTCGATCGAAGGATACGTCCACCACGGTAAAGGATTTCCTGTAGCGTCTATAGGTTCACCTTTATCAGCCGATTTAGACCAGCCCAAAGGTTGGAGTGTCA
>CAZOYR010000105.1:0-11332 GCA_964584105.1 uncultured Alteromonas sp. | reverse complement strand
AAACGTTCCATCCAAACGGCGCCGGCTTCTTCGTTCCAGTGCTCTACGCTGCCGCCGGGATAGGTAATTTCGTAAGGGCCCATTGTTGCGTCACCAACAAAGATGACTTTGTAATCAGAACCAAAACGATGAATGATATCCCAGACGGGTATGGTTTGTTCGCGTCGTCTTGCATTGTCCTGCCAGACCGCCTCATACACGCAGTTGTGAAAATAAAAGTACTCAAGATATTTAAATTCACTGTGCACCGCAGAAAACAACTCCTGGGTTTCTTTGATATAGGGATCCATCGAGCCGCCGACATCAAAAAACAGCAGCACTTTTACCGCATTGTGTCGCTCCGGCGTCATATGAATATCCAGCAGCCCACCCTTTCGCGCGGTTTCACGGATAGTGCCAGGTACATCTAATTCGTAACTGGCGCCGGTACGGGCAAACTTTCGCAGCTTACGCAGCGCCATTTTGATGTTACGCGTTCCCAGCTCGACATCACCGGAAAGATTTTTAAACTCTCGCTTGTCCCATACTTTGGCCGCGGAGAAATTGCGGTTGCCTTTTTGACCGATTCTGACCCCTTCAGGGTTATAACCGTAGGCGCCAAATGGCGAGGTGCCGCCGGTGCCTATCCATTTATTGCCTCCCTGATGGCGCTCTTTTTGCTCTTCAAGCCGTTCTTTCAGGGTTTCCATCAGCTTATCCAGCCCGCCAAGGGCTTTGACCTGGGCTTTTTCTTCTTCTGTCAGATGTTTTTCAAGCTCCTTTCGCAACCAGTCTTCAGGAATTTCCTCACCAAACAGATCAACCGATTGCACGCCATCGAAATAATCTGCAAAGGCTTTGTCAAACCGGTCGAACTGCGTTTCATCCTTCACCATTATTGTTCTGGCAAGGTAATAAAACGCTTCAATGTTGGCGTAGACCACCTGTTGTTGCAAGGCGCTAAGCAGATCCAGTAGCTCTCTGACGGTGGTCTTTACCTTATAGCGGCGAAGCGTGAAGAAAAAATCAATAAGCATCAGCGACGCGCCATAAATGCCAGTTTTTCAAACAGGTGGATATCCTGCTCATTTTTTAACAGTGCACCGTATAATGGAGGAATAGCCGCCTTGCCATCTTTATTGTGTAGCGCCTCAGGCGGAATATCTTCAGCCACCAGCAGCTTCAGCCAGTCAATGAGTTCTGATGTTGACGGTTTTTTCTTCAAACCGGGGACATCCCGTAACTTGAAGAAAGCCTGCATCGCTTCTTCCAGTAAGTTTTGTTTAAGCCGGGGGAAGTGAACCTCGACAATTTGCTTCATCTGCTGCGCAGTAGGAAACTGAATGTAGTGAAAAAAGCAGCGGCGTAAAAACGCATCCGGCAATTCTTTTTCATTGTTTGAAGTAATAATCACGATAGGACGCTGCCTGGCTTTTACCTGCTGCTGCGTCTCGTAAACAAAAAACTCCATCTTATCCAGTTCAAGCAACAGATCGTTAGGAAATTCGATATCGGCTTTGTCAATCTCATCAATCAGTAGTACAGGACGCTTAGCTGCTTCAAATGCCTGCCACAGCTTACCTTTAACAATGTAGTTACTGATATCGTGAACACGGTCATCGCCCAGCTGAGAGTCACGCAGCCGGGATACCGCGTCGTATTCATACAAGCCCTGCTGAGCCTTGGTGGTAGATTTAATATGCCATTGAATAAGTTCAGTATCGAGCGCCTCGGCCAGCTCCTCGGCCAGCATGGTTTTCCCTGTACCGGGCTCGCCTTTTATTAAAAGCGGCTTTTCAAGGGTCATTGCAGCGTTTACCGCAAGTTGCAGTTCTTTACTTGCTATGTAATTCGTTGTACCGGTAAAGGCCATTACCACTCCTTTTAGGGTGTGAAGATTATCTCAGCGGACCAGTTTAACGTGCTTGCTACAAATAACCATATCATATAGCGAAAAATCACTTTGCTTTTCTGACTGTGACCCTAATGATAAGGAGGTAGAAATAAAAATTGCGTTGTACACTGAGTATTTATTACGTTTCAAACGTAACGTAAACTACATAATACCCACAACGTATTCCACGAGAATAAAGGATAAGCAATGAGAGTATTTGACGACAACTCACTGGCAATCGGCGGCACCCCCCTGGTGAAGCTAAACCGCGTAACCAGTGGTAATGTTTACGCCAAGATGGAATCCCGCAACCCGAGTTTTAGCGTAAAATGTCGTATCGGCGCTAACATGATTTGGGATGCTGAAAAACGCGGTGTACTGACTGATGGTAAAGAAATAGTCGAACCTACCAGTGGTAACACGGGTATCGCACTGGCTTTTGTCGCTGCGTCGCGTGGGTACAAAATCACTCTTACCATGCCCAGCAGCATGAGTCTGGAACGTCGAAAGCTGTTAAAAGCATTGGGTGCCAATCTGGTACTGACTGAAGCGCCCAAAGGGATGAAAGGCGCGGTTGCCGCAGCGCAGGAAATTGTCGAATCCGATCCGGATAAGTACGTATTGCTGCAGCAGTTTGATAACCCGGCTAACCCTGAAATTCACGAAAAAACCACAGGCCCTGAAATCTGGCAGGATACTGATGGTAAAATTGACGCCTTTGTTGCCGGTGTCGGAACGGGTGGTACGATTACGGGTGTCAGCCGTTACATCAAGAAAACACAGGGTAAAGCAATTACTTCTGTCGCCGTTGAGCCTACTGACTCACCTGTCATTACACAGGCTAAAAATGGCGAAGAGCTGACACCTGGACCACACAAAATTCAGGGGATCGGCGCTGGGTTTATCCCGGGCAACCTTGATTTGGACATGGTGGACGAAGTTGAGCAAATTACCAACGATGAATGCATGGAAATGTGTCATCGCCTGATGAAAGAAGAAGGTATCCTTGCCGGTATTTCATCTGGTGCTGCGGTTGTTGCTGCCAAGCGCTTTGCTGAACGTCCTGAAAATAAAGATAAAATGGTAGTCGTACTGCTGGCCAGCGCCGCTGAACGCTACCTGAGCAGCCCGCTCTTTGCCGGTGCATTCGGCGATCAGGAAGAAGTGCAATAAGACGCGGATATCCGACTGTGCAAAAAAGCGAAGCATCATGCTTCGCTTTTTTTTGTCTGTAATTTCTGTTATTCATGATAAAAAAGGTTATACCTTAGTATGAGGGAGCACTGATGTCCCTCACTAGCAGTAGGAAGCTTTATCATGCGTGCAAAGATGTTTCAGTTTTTAACGTTGTGTACTGTCACGTTGTTATTACTGTCAGGATGTAATAAGAAAGCAGGTAGTGAAACAGGCGAAGTAAATGAGGGGACGCCGGAATATGCGGCCGTGGCCTTTGCTCAGGCGTTATACAATGATGCCGATATTGATGAAGCGCTGGCTTTGAGTACTGACAGAATGCGTCGCATATTGTCCAGCTATCACACCACACGCAACGCGCAGCGCCACGTAATGAACCTAAAATATGATACGGTTGAAATAAAGCCCGATGGCGGCAATCGCATAGGCCGGATGCAATTTGCTGAAAAAGCGACAATTACGCTATTTTTCAGCGGCTCATACAATAACGAGCGTGTTGAAGACTTGCGCAATGTTCACCTGTTGCGACAAGGCGGTCAATGGAAAATTGACCGCGTGTCCAATGACTATATGTAGGTACTACTGCCCTACTGCAACGCCTTCGCGGCGCGGATCTGCGCCGCCGATATACTTCCCGTCCTTAACTTGTATACCGTGTATTCCGCTGTTGAGGTCGATCACTTTTACCTTATGACCTAACTTCTCCAGTGGCGCTTTTAACGCCGCAGCCGCAGTGCCCTTCTCCAGCGCCGTATAGTCATTCCGATTGGTTATTTTAGGCATGTTAATCGCCTGCTGAATATCCATATCGAAGTCCAGTACACCAATAATGGTTTGCGCGACATAATCAATAATCCGGCTACCACCGGGTGAGCCGACCACCAGCTCAAGATTACCGTCTTTATCAAACACCATTGAAGGACTCATCGAGCTTCTGGGCCGTTTATGCGGCTCCACACGATTAGGTACAGGCTCGTGCCCTCTGGAAGGGTTAAAGGAAAAATCGGTCAGCTGGTTGTTCAGTAAGAACCCTTCGACCATCAATCCTGACCCGAACATAAATTCGATACTGGTGGTCATTGAAATAGCATTGCCTTGCTTATCAATGATGGATATGTGACTGGTATTTGGCTGCTCCATTGAATGGCCAAGCGTTATACGGGCATCTTTATAGGGTTTGCCTGCGCGCGCTTTTTGCCAGGATTTATCAGCATGGATGGTCTGTGCACGACGTTTCAGATACGCCGGATTAATAAGCGCTGCAAAAGGCAGATTGGTAAAATCCGTATCACCAATATACATCTCCCGGTCAGCAAAGCTTAACGCACTGGCCTGCGTGAACACATTGGCAAATTCAGCACTGTCAGCGGACATCGCTTTGAGATTTTTATCCTCCAGCATTTTCAGGATCTGATAGACATTAATTCCGCCTGAACTGGGCGGCGCCATGCCACACACTTTCTTATCATGATAGTTTCCACAAACCGGCTGACGAAGCTTTGCCTGATAACTACTGATATCTGTTTTACTAATGGCCCCCGGATTTATTGGCGCAGAATTTACTGTTTTTACAATTTTGTCCGCCAGTTCTCCGGTGTACAGGTAATCAGCCCCTTGCTCTGCAATACTTTTCAGCGTGCGCGCTAAGGGCTTATTCGTTTTGATTACCCCGGCCTGAAGCGGTTTTCCGCCGGGAAAAAAATAAGTGCTACTGGTCGTAAACTCATCAAGTCCGGGGTGATAGTCCAGAGCAACTAATCGCGCCAGCCGCTCAGAAACCTTAAATCCTTCGTCAGCCTGCTTGATGGCGTCACCAAACAATGCATTCCACGGTAGCTTGCCGAATTTATCGTGAGCCAGTTCGAGGCCGCGAAGTACGCCGGGTACGCCTACCGACTTTCCGCCTACTACCGCATCCAGCCAGTCCATTTGCTTATTGCCCTGCATAAACCAGTACGCATTTACTGCTGCCGGTGCTGTCTCTCTGCCATCAATGGTATACAGCTTTTTCTCCTGGTTATCCCAGTACAGAATAAATGCGCCTCCGCCGATGCCGGATGACTGTGGCTCCACCAAAGTCAGCATGGCCTGAACGGCGATAGCGGCATCAATGGCACTCCCGCCCTTTTCAATGATATTTTTGCCGGCCCAGGATGCGTAAGGATTGGCGGCCACTACCATGTAGTCGCTTGCTGTAAATGCCTTTTTTTGTGTAAAGCCAGTATTCGCTTCTGGTTCGCGAGTTTCAACGGTTTGCGCTGATGCCAATGGCGCAATGCACAGCGACACCGTAAGAACAATACTACGAAGGCGGGTTTTATATGAAACGATAGCAGGTTCTCCTTATTTAAATTTTTCCGGATTAATCGGGCGCTTATGCAAAAATGCATCAAATGCTTCCCTGGCCGCTTCTGTGGTCATCGCCTCTAAAAAGACATCCAGTTCATCATTAATATGCTGATCGATGGCCTCTTTGTTCGTGGTCAGCAACGACTTTGTATGCTTTAACGAAAATGCCGGCTTTTGTGCCAGCGATTCACACACTGAATGAACCCGGGCAGCCAACGTGTCCGCATCGCTAACGTCGTTGACCAGACCGAACTGCGCTGCCTGTGCTGCATCGAAAGGCTCGCCTAGCATCAACCATTCAGCGGCCTTACGATGACCGGCAATACGCGGCAAAATGTAACTGGATGCAAATTCAGGCACAAGCCCCAGATTGATGAATGGCAGGATAAAACGGGTCTGCGGCTCGCAGTAAACCAGATCGCAGTGCAGCAACAATGTAGTACCTATTCCTACCGCCATACCATGAACCTGTGCAACCACCGGTTTTGAGCAGTGCAGCAGTGCGTGCATAAAGGCAGACACTTCGGCAATATGTTGATTATCTTCCTGGCCGGCAAAATCACTAATATCGTTTCCGGCAGTAAAGCAGTCGCCGTTTGCAGTGAGTTTAACGACCTTTACCGACTCATCACCATCGGCGTCTTGTAACGCATCCGCCATCGCCTGATACATATCACGGGTCAGTGCATTTTTTTTATCAGCACGATCCATGGTAATCGTGACAATGCTCCCTTCCCTGCTTGTTGTAATATTGCTCATCGTTTTTTCCTTTTTATCAAAGTGGTGACAAATACCATTGAATTTTCGGTATGATAGCGATCCTGTTCAAAAATAAAAATGTCTAAAAAGATGTTGTCACTTCCGCTTTCCTTAAAATACAGCGCAGGCCCACTGATTGTCGGTATTATTGCACTTGTTCTTTATCTGTTCGAACCAGCATCAAACGCTTTGCTTGCGTACGACCGGTATGCGCTGCAAGGCTGGGAAACATGGCGTGTCATCACCGGCAACCTCGTGCATACGAACGGCTATCACCTTCTGCTCAATCTGGCGGGCCTGACGCTGTTGTGGCTTTTGTTCGCTGAGCACTTTTCGATATTTCTGTTTTTAAAAATTTTTATATGGTGTTGTCTGGGTACATCGCTGGGTATCTACTGGTACTCGCCTGACCTTATCTGGTATGCCGGTTTATCCGGCGCGCTGCACGGCGTGTTTGCCTGGGGAGCCTGTCGGGACATTACCAAAAACATTCTCTCCGGCTGGCTGCTGTTACTTGGTGTGCTGGTTAAAGTAATTTACGAGCAAATTGCCGGTAGTGCGACCAGCATGGCTGAATTGATAGATGCAAATGTGGCCGTTGATGCACATTTGTATGGCACCGTGAGCGGCATACTGCTTTTTGCTGTGATGTATGCTATCCCGCTGATGAAGCGGCAGGCCCAACGAACTGATTGATATATCACCTGGCCTTATACATTTTGACATAAAAAAACGGCGCTTCTGGCGCCGTTTTTTATTTTTCAATGCAGGCTGAGAGGACGCTGCATTTAATCCATTTTAAAGATTTTCCTCAAACAGCTTATAGATACGGCGATATTCATCGAGCCATGAACTGGGCTGTACAAAGCCATGAGGCTCTACCGGATAAATGGCCGTTTCAAAATCTTCTTTTTCCAGCTCAATCAGGCGCTGAACCAGTCTGACGGTATCTTCAAAAAAGACATTATCGTCGACCATCGGTGCATTAATAAGCAGAGGATATTTCAATCCTTCAGCATGATAGATGGGCGAGCTGCGACGATAGGCAATGGGATCCATTTCCGGGGTATTGAGAATGTTCGCGGTATACGGGGTGTTGTAGTGCGCCCAGTCTGTCACCGGCCGAAGTGCTGCGCCTGCTTTGAACAATTCGGGGGCATTAAACATTGACATAAATGTCAGGAAACCGCCATAAGACCCGCCGTACGTGCCTATCCGTTCACGGTCAACATTCGCATTGTCGACTAACCAGTTTACGCCATCCTGTAAATCCTGCACTTCCGGCTCGCCCATATTCCGGTAAATAGCTGTCCGCCAGTCACGACCGTAGCCTGCCGATGCACGATAATCCATATCCAGTACCACATACCCCTGCTGCGTCAACAAGCTGTGGAACATAAACTCGCGAAAATAGCCTGACCAACCCAGGTGAGAATTTTGCAGATACCCCGCCCCATGATTAAATACCACCGCACGGCGCGGCTCGCCTGAATCATAATTTTCCGGCAGATAGACCCGCGCATAAATGGGCTGAGCAGTGTGCGTTGAAGGAATAGCCACGATTTGCGGCGCGTTCCATGGCATGTTTGTGAACGTTTCACTGACAGTATCCGTTATCTTCTGCGCCGGCTCCGCACTGCCAACACGCTTAATGTAGAGCTCTTCGGGGCGGGTGACTTTGCTATGTGTCAGTAACAGAGACTGCTCATCAGGGCTGAGTACATAATCGGTCATACCGTCAAGATCAGTCAGTGCTTCGCTTTCACCTGTCTGTGTGTTGACGCGATAAATTTCGTAGATACCCGGGTGCTTTTTATTCGCTTTGTAATAAAAATACTTGTCGTCCTGGCTCAACGTGGGCTCATCAACAATGAACTGACCGCTGGTCAACGGACGGGCAGCCTCTCCCGGCGTTTGCGTGTAAAGCTGAGAATACCCTGATTCTTCAGATAAAAAGTACAATGTTTCGCTGTTATTCATCCAGCCGAACTGGTTAAAGCGATAGTTAATCCAGGCATCATCATGTAAGCGACGCTGGCTTACCAGGCTGGCATTGTCAAAATCGACGGTCGCAATCCATCGATCCTTGTTATCCCATGCTTCCAGCATAACGGCAACCTGCCTGCCATCAGCATGCCACCGGATAGATGGTTCACTCCAGTACCAGCTTTCAAGCAGCGTAATCTCACGCGGCAGGCGATTCACCTGATAGGTTTCGCCACGCGCTTTCGCATTCTCCGCTTTTACTTCCGCCAGTACATCCTCGTTATAACCCGGAAGACTGGTATAAGACAGCTGACGTTTCTTACCGGTTTTGATATCTACCAGCCACAATTCATGATTCTCAGGCTCCGCATCCGCCACTCTGCGTCTGACTTCTTTCGCTGCAATACGACCATCTTCCTGAATATAGTGAGGCATGATGTCGCTATCATCACGCCAGGGTTTATCTTCTGTCGTTGCAACAATGGCTTTATCCCCGCGCGGAGAAACCGATATCCCGACCAGGCGGTGTGCAGGGTCGAAATAGACCGGGTCCGGGGCGACCGACGCATTACTTTTGGCAAGGGCGGCGTCCTGGTCAGCTTCTTCCTGACGCTGTTGGCGTTGCAGGGCAATATAATCAATGAGTGTAATTTGCTCCTGCGCAATGAAGTCCTCGGGCGCGGATACCGCTTCAGGCTCATCGGCAAAATACCAGGAAAATAATTCTTCGCGCTGCCCGGTTTTCAAATCAATAGCGATGACGTTGGTATCACTTTTTGCCATCAGGCGGCCATCAGTCATAAATGACAGATTCGTTAACGGTGCACCGCCCCGCGTGAGCTGAACGGTTTCACCGTTATCAAACTGTACAAAAACGCTGTCTTTATAGCGATAAGCCGTGTTGCCAGTATTCGGGTCGGTAACCTTTTCGTCAAAGCGGTATTTTTGCATTGCTGAAAGGGCGACTTCTTCAGCTTGTGATGGCGCAGACAGCGGTGCGGCATAAGCCTGCATCAGTGCACTGTCCATTTTTTCCCGCTCAAAAACGATATGCTTACCATCAACAGAGAAGCCTGCATTTTGTGGTGCTCTGCCCAACCACTGTGGGTCAGCCATTATCTGTTCCAGGGTTATTTGTCCGTTTGCCGTTGCCGACGCCTCGGTTTTCGGGGTCAGAATACTGGCGGGCTCAGAAGTCGCAGGCTGGTTTGCTGTAGCGCTTGTGCCCGTCTGAGCGGGTGTTGAACTACATGCGCCCAATGCGGAGGAAACGGCCGCTGCCACAAGCAACGTTGTTAATTTTTTCATGTGCTTATCTTTTGGTTTTGTTATAAGAATCGTCCCATTATAAGCAGGCAGTTGTAACTCTGGTCAAGCTTCGTCGAAAATGTAAGGGGAACCGTCTTGCCTGTTATGCGGCAAGTACTTCACAGCGATAGCCGAAAAAAATCTGCAGACATAAAAAAGCCCCGCTATCCGGCGGGGCAATCAAGCACACTCAACTTGGAACACACTTTAGCGGACTCGTGATACACAAACCGTGAAGGTATACATACCACATTTGGCTAACTGCATTAATTTAGTCAACGGTGTCACGGGTAAGTTCAACAATTTTTTCATTTGCATTAGAAAATGCTTTACTGGCTTGCTCATCGCCCATGGCCAGGCCCTCAGCATAGACAAAGCGAATATCGGTAATGCCGATGAAGGCGAAGAAGTGTTTCAGGTACTCAGTTTGCGTATCCATTGGCGTTCCGGCATATTGACCACCACGGGCAGCCAGAACTGTCACCGTCTTGCCTTCCAACAGTCCCTGCGGGCCGTTTTCAGTATAGCGAAAGGTAACGCCGGCACGAGCAATCCGGTCAATCCATGCTTTTAGCGCAGAGGGAATGCCAAAGTTATACATGGGTACGCCGATAACAATTTCATCTGCCGCCTGAACCTCTTCAACCAATGTATCTGATAGGGCAGCCAGTTTAGCCTGCTCATCTGTTCGCGCGTCTGCATCTGTCATCCAGGCTTCCATTTCACTGGCTTCCAGATGTCCCAGATCACTGGTGTACAAATTTCGTGACGTCACAGATACCGGCTTACGTGCTTTGAGAGTAGAAATATAGTGGTCAGTAAGTTTAGACGAGTTACCTGATGCTTCATTCAGGCTTGATTTGATAACAAGTATATTTGACATAATAGCTCCGTCGCTAACAGGAAGTACGATAAGTTTAGGGGCAGCATTATCGAATTAAAACATCAAAATCTTTTATCAATTGTTCTAAAAAATAGAATTAAAGCCAGCGATATTTGTTGCGCTGTTCGGCCAATCCGTTTACAGCTGTAATCTCCGCTTAAAAAAATGCCCATTTTATCAACAACCTGAGCGACTTATCTGCACTAAAAAACCGTCTACCGAGTAATACTGTACGAGGAACCTTAATCAGGTCATTATTGTCAGTTATTCAATGAAAAATCTTTTACCAGGAACCACCATGCGAATGTTTGCGATGGGGCTGATCCCAGTAATGCTGTTAAGTGCTTGTGCAACACGTGAGCCAATTATCAAGGGCGAGCCTTCCCGGGAACTTTCTACGCCCTACACGCTGAAATCAGGCGGCTTTGCCCCGCCTTTGCAAAAGGGTCTGGTAATAAACCATGCAGACTTGTGGTTTAACTTTGATTTCAAGCGCCGCGTTCTGTTTGGCTCAGCCACGCTGAAACTTGACAGCGAACGACCAAGGCGCACTTTGTCTGTGGATTTGGATACCCGCTACAAAGTTGAAAACGTTTGGATAAATGGTGAACCTGTCCCCGCAGGAAATATTAAAAATCCGGATGGGCAGTTACTAATAACTCCCCAGTACGCGGTGGAATTTCCATTGACCATAAAAATTGAATATTTTGGTCAGCCCCGTAAGCCACCCAATCCGCCATGGGATGGTGGTGTCATGTGGGCGCAGACCCCGGGTGGAGAACCCTGGGTAGTAACCGCTGTGCAGGGGGAAGGCTGCGACCTGTTCTGGCCATGCATCGATCAGCCATTCGGCGAGCCGCGTCAGGCAGATATTCATATTACTGTGCCGACCAACCTGGTTGCAGCAAGTAATGGTAATCTCATCAAGGTCACCGAGCAGAAAACAGCGAAAACGTACCACTGGAAGACCACATCAGCGG
>CAZOYR010000104.1:9024-11471 GCA_964584105.1 uncultured Alteromonas sp. | reverse complement strand
GGACTGGCAATCTCAGCAGCTGAAAGCCACCACGGTTCCCGAGCCGGTATGCTGGGTAAAGGAAACTGCTCCAGGACAGCTTATTGCGGGCTTTTCGTCAGGGATTTATACGCTGGATGAATACCTGCAACCACAGTCGCTGATATGGCAATTACCACAAACGCAAAACCATAACCGCTTAAACGATGCAAAAGTCGACAGACAGGGAAATCTGTATTTCGGCACGATGGATCGCCTCGAGCAGCGTAATTCAGGCAACCTCTACCGCCTGTGTGGTACACAGTCAGCACAGATAGTAGACACCGGGTATGTGGTCAGCAACGGGCCGGCTTTTAATCCTGCGGGAGATATCGTTTACTCAGTGTCTTCCAAAGAACGTATCGTATACGCCATTAACATTGACCACTCACAACAGGTGAGCACAAAAGCAGTACATCTGCGGCTTTCCCAATCCCAGGGTTATCCCGATGGCGTTACGGTGGATGCAGATGGCTGTCTGTGGGTTTGCGCCTGGGATGGTAGCGCAGTCTTACGATTCGCACCGGATGGTTCGCTTATACAAACGATTGAGCTGCCTGTTCCGCGTGTCACCAGTATCACCTTTGCTGGTCCTCACCTTGACCATATTATCGTTACCTCAGCCCGCACCGGACTGGATGAAAAGGCATGCCGCGTTGCGCCTGACAGCGGTAACACCTTTGTTTTTAAAACCAGCGCACGGGGGATAGCCGATAAGCTGGTAAATGCGCTAAGTCCGCCTCACTCTTAATCCATCCTGTGGTGCACTGGGTAGCTGTTTAAATTGGGCGTGGTGTGTTTTCCTCGTTCCGGGCAATATTAAGATCTTGGTCTTCTGACCGGAGGCTGTGATAAACTATCGCGCAGGCTGGGAGAGCCGTCTGCGGCGTTACCCTGCAAACTTGCCAGGCATCAGCCTCCCTGACCATTTACCCCGCGTTATTCATTATGTAAACAGGCACCCGATATGATGCAGTCACTCGCACAACACCGCAAATTTTCAGTCGCTCCAATGCTCGATTGGACTGACCGCCATTGCCGGTATTTTTTACGTCTGTTGTCTGATAATGCGCTGCTGTATACCGAGATGGTGACGACCGGCGCACTTATTTATGGCAAAGGTGATTATCTTGCATTTAATGAGCAGGAGCATCCGGTCGCTTTGCAACTTGGTGGTTCGGACGCTGGTGATATGGCGCGGTGCGCAGTTATGGCGCAGGAGCGTGGCTATGATGAGGTCAATATCAATGTGGGGTGTCCGTCAGATCGCGTGAAAAATGGCAGCTTTGGAGCGTGTTTAATGGCGCAGCCGGACGTCGTGGCACAATCAGTTAAAGCCATGCGGGCGGAAGTCGATATTCCGGTAACGGTAAAATGCCGGATTGGCATTGATGATATGGACGAATACCACGGTTTTGCCCAATTTGTTGAAACGGTGGCTAACGCAGGCTGTGATACCTTTATTGTTCATGCCAGAAAAGCGTGGTTGCAGGGCTTAAGTCCGAAAGAAAACCGCGAGGTTCCACCCTTAAATTATCCGCGTGTGCATCAACTTAAGGCTGAGTGGCCGCATCTCAACATCAGCATAAACGGCGGGGTGAAGACGCTGGATGCGGTGAAAGAGCAATTAACCTATGTGGATGGCGTAATGATGGGCAGAGAGGTGTACGCTAATCCGTATCTGCTGGCTTCGGTAGATAATGAAATATTCGGTCAGAATAAAGCAGTGATGTCGCGCAGGGATGTTGTACTGAAAATGCAGCAGTATATTGAGACGATCGATGAGCCGGGCTTTAAGCCGTGGCATGTTGCCCGTCATATGTTGGGGCTGTACGCCGGTGAAGCTGGCGGACGCATCTGGCGACGTTATCTTAGCCAGAATGGCACGGGTAAATCACCGGATCCTGCATTATTGCTTAATGCGCTGGAGCGTGTCGAAACAGCGCAGGCCAATGTTGCAGCATTTAATGAAAGCAAGGTTGGTTAAATAGGCTATTTACATTGGTCAAATTGGCTATTTGATGAGCAGCACCATTAGCCTGCCAGCGGGGTTGAAGCTCTGTGAAAATATAACGCATTGATTTATTAGTAAAATACTAGTCTGGCACAGCTTTCGCTATCTTTAAAGTGTTCGCACATTTGCACTTAACCTTTAAAGTAATAGCAAGGAAATCGTTATGAAAGCCCCAGCAATTGTAGTATCAACCCTTATGACCGCAGCACTTGTCAGTACGCCTGCTTCTGCCAACACTATGCCTATCGAGCGCGCTGTTAGTCAAATGGTAGATCAGCTGGTTGCCAATACCGCTTACGAGCTAAAACTGGAAGTCACTGAAGCGGTCGCCAATGCAGTTTATATGTTTGAACCTGAAAACTCTGGTACACGCAAAGGTGCAGTAAACGTGACAGAGCTGACAGCATCTAAAAAA
>CAZOYR010000104.1:0-8924 GCA_964584105.1 uncultured Alteromonas sp. | reverse complement strand
CTCTGGTACACGCAAAGGTGCAGTAAACGTGACAGAGCTGACAGCATCTAAAAAAGCTGACCGTGACGACGAGCAGGACACCCAGGTACAGTAAGCCGTCAGGGTCGGGAAAAAGCAGCGATACGCTGCTTTTTTTGTGTCCGGCAAAAATGTGTGGTCGAAAATACCATCGCAATGGTCAATTTGACTATTTATTCAATAAAAGTTCTTACGCATAATACTTTTTTAGGCTGGTGAAACGATAAATGCCAATAAAAACATAGGTTTAAATAATTGGTATGGCAATTGAAGTATCTTGTGTGTAACAGCAATTCTGTTGAACAAGCACTGAATTGTATACCGATTATTTTAAAAGGAGATTGCCATGGGCATGTTTTCAAGAATGACTGATATCGTTCACGCCAATATCAATGCGATGCTGGATAAGGCGGAAGATCCTCAAAAGCTTATTCGTCTCATGGTACAGGAGATGGAAGAAGCATTAGCACACGCTCGTTGCGTTTCAGCGCAATACATTGCGCAAAAAAAGCAGCTTAATCGTAACGCAGACGCGTTTAAACGCAGTGCACAACGCTGGCAGGAAAAAGCACAGCGCGCGGTTGAAAAAGGTAATGACACCCTGGCAAGGGCAGCGCTTAAAGAGAAGCAGGCCCAAACCCGTCAGCTGGAAATACTGGAAGAAGAAATTGCGCAAATCGATATTCAGCTGGAAAAGCTCACAGGTGATATTGAACAATTAGGGCACAAGTTAGGCGAAGCCCGTCAAAAAGCCCGCATGCTATCTCAACGTGAGCATACGGTGGCAACGCAGCTAAAACTGCGTAATCAGGCGCAGCAGGAAAGTATTCAACGCGCGATGGGTAAATTTGACGCCTATCAGCAAAAAGTCGATCAGTTAGAAGCGCAGGTGGAGGCTTATGATTTAGGCTCAGGCTCTGCATCACTGGAGGCGCAGTTTGCTCAGCTTGAGCAAGATGAAAGCATCGAGGAAGAGCTGGCTCGCATGAAAAAATCCAGAGCTGCATAACTATTGTCCATAGCAATCAGGAGTCAGATTATGAAGACTGTTAATTCTCATAAACGCATTTATCGCATCATGCACGAATCGGTTATCAGCGGCGTATGCGCTGGCCTTGCGCGTTGGCTGAGTATTGATGCTGTCTGGGTCAGAGCTGCAGCAGTACTGAGTGTGTTTATGCTGCCCGGAATTACTGTGCTGGCTTACCTGGCAGCGGTTATTCTGTTACCCCGGTGGTCAGTATGAAAAATTTCTTTCTTGCCGTAGCCATCGCATTGTTGCTGGCCAGCGGGTTGGGGGCAGCGATATGGGAGTGGATGGATATAAACATCTACTTCAGTGATGAATTGCTTTCACCCTTTGACAACCTGATGTTGTTTTTAGCCCTGGCGGTACTCTTTGTTATAGTAGGCTTTATCATTGCAATCAGTATGTTTGGTGCCGTGGTCATAGGGCTGGTTGCAGCTACCGTTGCGCTGGTCACCCTCGGGCTGAGTGTGTTCTGGCCGGTATTGGTCGTGGTGGCCGCGATTGGCATCTGGCGACACCACCAAAAACGCGTAGCAGTTCGCTCCTATGGCAGCTCACCTTATATGCAGGAGTAATCAATACAGTCGCAATGCCCGTAACAAAACGTTGAATTGACGTTATTGCTACGGGCATCATTGATATAAAAGGAATATAACATTGGCTATCAAACAGTATCTTAACGCAAAGTGGATTGGGGCTGCAGCAGTATTGCTGTTTGTATTATTCTGGCTGGTGGGGTGGTACTGGAGCTTGTCACCAGATACTTTTAACGTGAAAAAAAGAGTCACTGCACAGGCTGAAAAAGCAGCGCACGTTGAGGTTCCCGGTTACACCTTAACTACCAGCCTGATTATGGTCACCGAAACCCTGCTCGATAAGCCGGGGGGGTATCTTTCTAATGATATGATGCCGCCGGGTGTGTTTCTGGACAATATGCCAAGCTGGGAGTTTGGTGTGCTGGAAATGACCCGCGACCTCGCGTTGGCAATGCGCAAAGACTTTTCCCGCTCACAATCGCAGTCCATCGAAAACCGCTACATCGCCAAGGCTGTCCCACAGTTAAATATGGACAATGAAGCCTGGATGTTTCCGGCAGCCGAGTCCAGCTATCAAAAAGGCATCGATTTACTGTACAAATATCGCGCTGAACTTGTTAATACCTCGCGTGGAGAAAGTCAGTTTTATACTCGTGCGGATAATCTCAGAGAATGGCTGAAGCTAGTCGAAAAGCGTTTGGGCAGCTACTCACAGCGCTTAAGCGCCAGTGTCGGTTCATCAAGGGTGAATACCGATTTAGCTGGTCAGCGCGGGGCGCGTCAGTCATCGCCGAATATGCAGGAAAAACATATCCGCACCAGTTGGTGGAAACTGGATGATGTATTTTATGAGTCAAAAGGGGCGACCTGGGCACTACTACATTATTTGCGTGCTGTAGAGATTGAATTTGCTGATGTGCTGGAAGATAAAAATGCGCTGGTCAGTTTGCGTCAGATTATCAGAGAGCTAGAGGCAACGCAGCAAACGGTCTGGAGTCCGATGATTTTAAACGGCGACGGCTTTGGAATGCTGGCTAATCACTCACTGGTCATGGCAAACTATATATCGCGCGCTAATGCGGCGCTTATCGAACTTACAGAACTAATGAATCAAGGATAATCAATGAAAAAGTGCATTTCAGCCTTAGCAGTTTTAGGCGTATTTGCAGTAACGCCGGTGTATGCTGATACGATAGCCGGCGTATATATCGGCGCGCAGGGATGGCAGGCTGAACCGGACGGTGGCTTTGCTGACTCGCAAAACACTGCCAATTTCAATTTTGATGATGATATGCAGGGCTCGGCATACATTGCGGTTGAGCATCCGGTTCCTTTTGTGCCCAATGTAAAAGTCATTCACTCAACATTGGACACCGATGGCAATACACAGCTTGATGCTAACTACACGTTTGATGACAACTTGTACACTGCTGATAGCAATGTGTTTACCAGTGTCGATTTAACCTCCACCGACTTTATTCTTTATTACGAATTATTCGACAATGACATTGTCAGTTTTGATTTGGGTGTGAATGGCAAGTATGTGGATGGATCGCTGCTGGTGGACGATGCTGCCAGCAATACGCAGGGCAGTGCAGATTTCTCTGGTGTTATCCCAATGGCGTATTCACGGGTTCAGTTCGGCTTACCGTTCTCCGGATTAGGAGCTTATGCAGAAGGTAGCTATCTGTCTTTTGACGATCATACGTTCAGCGATTATCAAGTGGCCCTGACTTACTCATTCATCGAAAGTCTGGCGGTAGATATGACGGCACAACTGGGGTATCGCAATGTAGAAATGGACATCGAAGATCTTGATGATGTGTACATGGACATGTCTTACGACGGCGCGTTTTTCGGATTAGAATTACACTTCTAGATTAAAACGTAACGTTTTAAGCACATTCAGTAATAAAAAAGTAAGAATAATTCTTTTCTCTTCACCAAAAACCTCGTTAGCCTTAGCATATCAAATTAAGGCTAACGAGTTATGTCAAACGATTCCAATCAAAATTTTGCGCCCCCTGCCGTTTTAAACGAGCAGCAGATAAATGCAATCACGCAGGCTCTGCAAGGGCTGAACCGAGACCAGTTGACCTGGCTTAGTGGTTACATCGCCGGTATGGCAGGAGCGCCCGCGGGTGTGGCAACTGCGCCATCGGCCCCTGCGGGTCAGAGCGAAGCGCCCACGTTAACTATCCTTTTCGGCTCACAAACCGGCAACGCAAAAGGGCTGGCCGAAAGCTTTCAGGGTAAAGCAGAAGCCGCCGGCTTTAACAGTAAGCTGGTCAGCATGGCCGATTACAAGCCTCGTCAGCTAAAAAGCGAAACGCATGTTGTCGTATTTGTCAGTACGCATGGAGAAGGTGATGCGCCTGATGATGCTATCGAGCTGCATGAATTTTTGGGTGGGAAAAAAGCGCCTAAATTACCTAATCTTAAATATGCGGTCCTGGGTTTAGGGGATAGTAGCTACGAATTTTTCTGTCAGACAGGCAAAGACTTTGACAGTCGCTTGTCGGCACTGGGTGGCACTGCAATCATTCCCAGAGAAGATTGTGATGTTGACTATGATGCGCAGGCTGAAAGTTTTGCAGAGAAACTGGTGGCTTCGCTCAAAGACGAGCTGGTTGCAGCTGCGCCAGCCCAGGCGGTTGCTGCACAAACCGGTGTAGCGGCGCAGCCCGACAAACCGGCTTATACGAAGAAGGCACCTTTTGCAGCAACGTTGCTCGAAGCGCAAAAGATTACTGGCCGTGACTCAGTCAAAGATATTCAGCATATAGAAATCAGCCTGGAAGAGTCTGGTATCACTTATCAACCGGGCGATGCATTAGGCGTTTGGTTTGCCAATAGTGAAACTCTGGTCGATGAATTGCTGTCACTGACGAAGCTGGAAGGAACCGAAGAGGTTACTGTTGCTGATACGCAGATGATACTTCGTGAGGCGTTAATCAATAAACTTGAGTTAACGCTGAGTTATCCCAATTTCATCAAAGCCTATCAGCAGGCAACGAAATCAGAATCGCTGGCTGAACTGATGGAAGATAAAGCCACGCTGCGTACTTATATGGCTGATCGTCAGATTGTGGATATTGTGCGCGATCATCCCGGAACCATCGACGCACAGGCGCTGGTCGAAGCATTACGCCCTCTGACGCCAAGACTATACTCTATAGCGTCAAGTCAAAGCGAAGTTGAAGATGAAGTGCACCTGACGGTAGCCCACGTCGATTATGAAGCATTTGGTGTTCGTCATCAGGGCGGTGCATCCGGTTACTTATGTGATCGATTGGCTGAAGGCGGTGAAGTTAACGTATTTGTTGAAAAGAACGATAATTTCAGACTGCCTGAATCACCTGACACGCCAGTTATTATGGTAGGACCGGGGACAGGCATTGCGCCTTTCAGAGCGTTTATGCAAGAGCGTGATGCACAGGATGCACAGGGCAAAAACTGGTTGTTTTTCGGCAATCCGCATTTCACCCAGGATTTCCTGTACCAGGTTGAATGGCAGGGTTATGTCAAAAGTGGCTTGCTGGATAAAATTACGCTGGCTTTCTCACGGGACCAGAAAGAAAAAATCTATGTTCAGCATCGCCTACTTGAGCATGGCGCGCAGGTTTTTGAATGGCTGGAGCAGGGGGCACACTTTTATGTGTGTGGCGATGCGATGTACATGGCCAAAGATGTCGAAGCTGCGCTGATAAGTATTATTCAGGAGCATGGTGGTAAGTCTGAGCAAGATGCCAAGGCTTATCTGGTGGCTTTACGTAAAGCCAAACGTTATCAGAAGGATGTCTATTAATGAGCAATGAGAAAAAACCATTTGTCGTTGAAGGCAAACTGTCTGACAACGAGCGTTTAAAAGCAGAAAGCCGCC
Organism: uncultured Alteromonas sp.; assembly: GCA_964584105.1. Taxonomy (GTDB): domain Bacteria; phylum Pseudomonadota; class Gammaproteobacteria; order Enterobacterales; family Alteromonadaceae; genus Alteromonas. Next base: position 3,457 of record CAZOYR010000104.1, on the reverse strand, counting down.
ATTTACGCGGCACGATTGAGCAGGATCTGAAAGACGATCTGACCGGCGGCTTTACCGCTGATAATTTCCAGCTGATTCGCTTTCACGGTATGTACCAGCAGGACGACCGTGATATCCGTCCGGAGCGCGCTAAACAAAAATTAGAGCCATTGCATAATGTCATGTTACGCGCCCGGTTGCCCGGCGGCATCATTACTCCGGACCAGTGGCAGGTCATTGACAAGTTTGCAGAAGAACACACCTTGTATGGCAGTATTCGACTGACGACCCGGCAAACATTCCAGTTTCATGGTGTGCTTAAACCTGAAATAAAATTGATGCACCAGACACTGAACAAGGCCGGTATTGATTCTATTGCCACTGCCGGTGATGTGAATCGTAATGTCTTGTGTACCTCTAATCCTATTGAGTCAGAGCTGCACTTAGAAGCGTATGAGTGGGCGAAGAAGATTAGCGAGCACTTACTACCAAAAACTCGTGCCTACGCAGAAATCTGGCTGGATGGCGAAAAAGTTGAAAGCACTGAAGATGAAGTAGAGCCAATTCTGGGCGACAACTACCTGCCGCGGAAATTTAAGACGACAGTGGTTATACCGCCGCAGAACGATGTCGATGTGCATGCTAACGACTTAAACTTTGTCGCCATCGAAGAAAACGGCAAGCTGGTTGGCTTTAATGTTTTGGTGGGTGGTGGTCTTGCCATGACGCATGGTGACACCTCAACCTATCCGCGCAAGGCCGATGATTTTGGTTTTATTTCGTTAAAAGATACGCTGGCAGTCGCTGAAGCTGTGGTGACGACGCAGCGCGACTGGGGTAATCGCGTTAACCGTAAAAACGCAAAAACCAAGTACACGCTTGAGCGGGTAGGGGTCGAGAACTTTAAAGCCGAAGTAGAAAAACGCGCTGGCGTTACCTTTGGTGAAAGCCGTCCTTATACCTTCACCAGTCGTGGTGATCGCTTTGGTTGGGTAGAAGGCATTGATGGCAAATATCACCTGACAGTATTTATTGAAAACGGGCGTATTCTGGATTTTCCCGGTCGTACGTTAAAAACCGGCTGTCTTGAAATTGCTAAAATCCATCAGGGTGATTTCCGGTTAACGGCCAATCAGAATTTGATCATTGCGGGTGTGCCAGCTGATCAGAAAGATGTCATCGAAAATCTGGCTCGTGAACATGGTCTGATTGAAGCTGACACCTCGCAGCAAATGCTGGACTCAATGGCCTGTGTGTCATTGCCTACCTGCCCGCTCGCTATGGCAGAAGCTGAGCGTTATCTACCGGAAGCTGTCAGACGGATGGAAGATATTCTTACGGCCCACGATCTTGCTGATGAGAGCATTATCTTCCGGATCACCGGTTGTCCTAACGGCTGTGGCAGGGCGATGCTGGCGGAAATTGGTCTGGTCGGAAAAGGGCCGGGCAAATATAACCTGCATTTGGGCGGTAATCGCGAAGGTACTCGCATTCCGCGTATGTATCGCGAAAACATCGGCGAAGATGAAATTTTTGCCGAAATCGATACGCTGGTTACGCAGTGGTCTGAAGAACGTGAGGCAAAAGAGTCGTTCGGTGACTTTGTAATTCGTGCCGGCATTATTAAACCCGTCGTGGATTCAGCAAGAGACTTTTATGAGTAACGCAGAGCCCATTTTACAACAGCCGCTGACATTGGATGCTGACAGCACACAGCTGGATGCAATCAATGCGCATTTGGAAACGCTGACCGCTGCGCAACGGGTGGCCTGGGCATTAGATAATTTGCCCGCTGCTCCGATCGTCTCGTCGAGCTTCGGTGCCCAGTCAGCTGTCATGTTGCACTTACTGACGCAGCAGCAACCGGATATACCGGTGGTGCTGACCGATACAGGGTATTTGTTTCCCGAAACGTATCAGTTTGTTGATGAGATGACTAAACGTCTCAACCTCAACCTTCATGTGTACAGTGCATCAATGTCCGCTGCTTGGCAGGAAGCGCGTTACGGCAGACTGTGGGAACAGGGCATGGATGGTCTTGAGCAGTACAATCAGATGAACAAAGTCGAACCGATGCAGCGTGCGTTAAGTGAGCTTAACGCAGGCACCTGGTTTGCGGGATTGCGCCGTAGTCAGTCTGACAGCCGGGAAAAATTGCCGGTGCTGCAAAAAGTGGGTGATCAATTCAAGCTTTATCCAATCATCGACTGGTCTAATAAAGACCTGCATTACTATCTTAAGGAGCATGATCTTCCTTACCACCCTTTGTGGGAGCAGGGTTATGTGTCAATCGGTGACTGGCATACCACACAATCACTCCAGGAAGGCATGAGTGAACAGGATACGCGCTTCTTCGGGCTTAAACGGGAGTGCGGATTACACGAATTTGGTGATGGAATCTGATCATCTGCCCCTGCTATTCAATGTAAAATGCCGGCGACATTAACTCAAAAAGCGCAGTTAAATAGTCGTCGGTATGCTTCTTCTCAAACAACCTGAACAGCTCAGCACCTACCGAAGTAAATTTATAATAAATAAGCGCAGTCCCCGACTTTTTTGCCTGCAACGAATATGATTCTCTCCCACAACGCCATGCGACCGGGCTTTCAGTATTTAACTCTGAACTTTCAATTTCGCTGGCGAAAATAAGTTTCAAATCTATCAGCGCCAGCAGATCCGGATAAGATAAGCCAAAGGACGATAAATTAAGTTGCCCGGGCGGTGGCGGTCGCAAAATATCCAGTACCGCTTTACGCCGATAATAACCCACCAGTATTCGTGGTATTGCAGAGCGGGCTGGCCAGCTGGCAATGCTGACCGCGCGCCGAAAAAGTTGTGCGTCTCGTTCAGTTAATAGCCGAATAGTTTCCAGACTTCGTAATGAAAAACTGCCTGGCGAACTTAGTTCGACGGCCAGAATCTTGCCCCACAATTCCTGCATCGCTTCGCTGTAAATGTTCTCGGCAAGCGAGAGAAATGCGAAGAACCAGTCAGGGTCCATCTCTTTTTGCGCTGATGCATTAATACTGACATTCTTCGCAATGCTGCCAATGCGTTTGAGATTATTAATGCGATTGTGCGCCTGGGCTCTCAGTCTTCTGTCTACTGCAGTGACATCATTATCATCATCGCGCGCTGTCGAGCTCATGTTTATGCCAGATTGTTTGAACCAGCTGTCTAACTTTTCAGCCCCTGCGCTAACAAAATCAGAAGTGATTGTTTTTTCATCAGTTTTCGTAATGTTACTGGTCTTATCAGATAAGCCAGCGGAGAAAGATTTAGAAGGCATTAGCGTATATTTTTATCCGGTTTATAAGGGATTTGCTGAATAATCCTGATATCTGTGAGCTGCGCGCTTTTACGGTAAACACTATTGCATTGCTTACAAGGCTTTGCAATTTACTGAGCAAGGAGTAGGATTAAAAAATGCGGTAGTAAGGATTCCTCCGATAATGACGCAATCTTACGAAAATGATGA
>CAZOYR010000103.1:0-11542 GCA_964584105.1 uncultured Alteromonas sp. | reverse complement strand
TCACGCTGCTGAATAATGGCAGTGACATTCACACCAAATTTGGCATCATCGTCTGTCCAGTTGACGATACCGGATACTTCCGGTGTTACATCGTCGCCTACGCGATTGGTGGTATCGTGCACCGCTTTGGCAGCCACTGAAGCAGTAAAGCCAGGATTATTTAACGGGCGCGCGGTTAAAATGTTGATGGTGGCACCAATACCGCCCGTGGCGATATCCGCTTTGCTGGTCTTGTACACCTCAACCGCTCTTACACCCTCTGATGCCAGGTTAGCAAATGAGAATGCCCGGGTACCGCCGCCGCGAGTTGTGCCATCGGCACCGCTACCGCCACCATAAGTCTGGGCAGCAGGCATCATACGGCCGTTAAGGGTGATCATGTTATTGTCACCGCCAAAACCACGTACCGTAACTTCGTTACCTTCACCGTTGCTTCGGCTGATAGATACACCGGTTATACGCTGCAAAGATTCTGCAAGGTTAGTATCCGGAAACTTACCAATGTCTTCAGCGGATATCGCATCCACAACACCCACTGAATTTCGTTTAATAGACTGTGCTTCTGTCAGACTGGATTTAAGGCCAGTAACCTCAATGACCTCTACCGCATCGCCATCCTCTGTGGTGCCATCATTCTGCTGAGCCAATACCGGCATCATGACGCTGGTACCAAGTAAAACAGACAAGCTCCGGGTCAGGAGTGACTTTTTAAATGGAATGTTTCGTTTCATGTGATTCCCCAATCGTTTCCCTATTACTTGCCTACTACTGCATGCTTGACTGCTCAACTTTTCCGAAATAAAACGGGAAACCCGACAGATGCATAGTAAACAAACTGTTAACGAATGGTAATAAGCTGGTGAAAGCTAGCTATTATCTTTTTTCACATTCGAGTGTCGATAAATACTGTAAAGAGGAACTTTTGAAAATGATGCCGATTACCATTGTGTAGGGCACTTATTGAGAAGGTGTATCAGGCATGGCGCTAATACTGGCGAGCACGTACACCAGTGGCGCATTCCAGTTTATGGCGACTTCATTGGTAGAGTAACTGCACCAGGCGTCCAGATAAGACATAGCGGGCATATCAGACGGGTACTCACATCCATCCTGATGACCGTTCTGTGGGCCACCTACCAGCCACCCAGGTACCGGATCGGCGATATTGTCTGCCTGCGATGGACGGTGGTGAATAAACCGTGGTGATCGATTCCCAAAGCCGGTAACAAAACTAAAACCGGTAAGATTTCTCCCGCTTATATAGTCCACCAATGCCAGTGAGGCATCACGGTAGCGCGACCGTTTTTCTAACGCAAAGGCGGCTTCCAGTAGCATGGCTTTATTCATCATTACGGCATTGCTGCCCCAGACAAAGTCACTGATTACAGTGGGCACCCGCAGGGCATGCGCCTGCATAATGTTCACCTGATGGTCGGCATAATCCAGCAACGCGGTTTTAACCATCTGATAATCTGACGAAGAAAGCAAAGCCTGTGCATCATTAAGTACCGACAGGTAACCGAGGCTATCCACGTTGGCCCAGGAGGGCGTCGTTACTGCAGGCAATACCTGCACCTGCGTTAGCAGCGCTTCAGAATTGTTGGAGCTAATGGCATATTCGATACGTGCCCAGCGAAACTCATCTTCCAGATGCGTATCGCCATATTCCCCGGTATGCACATTTTGCTCGTTGCGATAATAACGCTGCGGATGTTGCCTGGCCCATTCAAGCGCCTGATTGGCGTTACTTAAAAACTCGTCTCGTCTGTCTTCAAATACTCGCGCGGCTACTGACATCACGGCCGCAAAGTTCAGCGTTGCGGCGGTGCTTTTAGCCGTAGCGTACCGGGTTTTTGTGGCCTCATGGGGCATAACAGGGCCGGCGAAATCCAGTGTGGTAAGTTTGTGGTAAACCCCACCGTCGTCAGCCTGCATGGTAACCAGCCAATCCAGGTTCCACAGAATTTCATCCAGAATGTCTGCGCGCTCATTCACTGATTCGGGGATGTTCCAGTAGCGCTCACGGTAAAACTCAGGATGGTCCAGATAAGCTCGTAATAATGTGTAGGTGGAGATACCCGAGTTGACCACGTATTTATTATAATCGCCGGCATCGTACCAGCCCTTTTGCCGGGGCGATGCAGGCAGGTCGGGTGAATCAAGAACTCCGACGGCGGTGTCCGGATGCCCCCCAGGGCGATGCCATTTCCCTGCGAAGGCCGGATCCAACGCTACGCCTGCCCGGGCATAGTAAAAGGCTTTGATGGCCGCATCGTGGATGGTGGCATACATATCCTGTCGCACCGCAAAGATTTGCGGGCTGGCACCTTCTACGGACAGGCGGTACTCTCCCGGTGACGTAATGCCGGAAATATCAGCCAGCGCTACCGCCTTACCGGCTTCCTGCCAGGTACCGTTAAGCTCGGTCTTACTTTTCATCACAGCCTGATTGGTTTTCAGATCGGTCACGGTAAACGAGCGCACCGTGTCTGATGATAAAACGGCCAGCTTGTTCTGGTGCGGCAGAAAGCCCCATTGGTTGATAAATACACTGTCCGAAGGCGCCGGTGTTTTAAACAGCGGAGCAAAAAATATGGCAATGAGTGCGGTAAGCACCAGCAGCCCGATCAGAATCAGATAAATGCGCTTTTTATTCATCGGTTGGATGCTTCCTGGCGGTTGCTATTCAATTCATATTCAAAAGGGGCCAGTGGCCACCCCTGTGCATCAGTAATGCTATAAACCGGGTTGTCTGCCCAGGCATAGCGCACGGTAAACGGCGCACTCACTTTTGGATGAGACAGGGTGAACTGGTCGCCACTGCGCGTCACGCTCGCCCAGTAAAAGCGCCCGTCCTCTCCGGCCAGACTGAAACCGCTGTGTGGACCGTTCACCTCGCGTAATCCCTGTGGGTCGTCAAGTGTGATAACTACGCTGCTTCCCAGCGACTCAACATGGGTAACCTTCGGTCCGCTATTGTTCACCTTATCCTGATAAACGGCGGCACGCGCCTGCAAGGCAAGCCGCTCGCCAACAATCTGTTTATTAACCGGATGAATATCATTGTATTCACCTGCATCGATGGTGGTAACCAGCCACGCATTGTCATGTTGTGCTGCCCGCGCCTGTTGTGCGCGCAGCTCAGCCCACTGGCTTTCCTGAGGGCTGACTTGCGGGCTCATATAGTTGGCCAGTTGCACGATAAAAAATGGCAGAGCAGGTTGTTGCCATTGGGCTCGCCAGTGATCCATCATCGCTGTGAGCATGTCTGCATAGTGGTCTGGTGTATCAGCATTCGATTCACCCTGATACCAGATCACGCCAGAAAGCGGAAAAGGGGTGAGCGTTGCGATCATCGCGTTGTACAGGCCGGTAGGCTTCCAGCGTATGAAGGTTTGCACAGGCGCAATATGCTCCATGCTTGCCGCCGGTTTTGCCTGCCAGTCACCAGCCAGAGAAACCCGGCGATTATCTGTGCCGATAAAATAGGCTTTATCCGGGAAAAACTCAGTGTTGCCGCTGTTACCGGTGATGCGCACGGTAATGACGTTGTCGCCTTTGCGGATAACCTGCGGTGGCACTTCGTAACGGCGGGGAGGATAGTGATAGGTTGTATTTCCCACCAGTACACCATTTACCCATACTTCGTCAGCATCTCGTATTCGGCCCAGTCTTAAGATGACCGGTGACTGCGGGTCAAAGGGTAGGTTGACCGTTTTTTTCGCCCACCAGCTGCCGGTGTAACCGGCTTGGGCAAAAGGTGGTGTACCAGGCACGGAAAAGGTTTGCCAGTCAGCAGTATTGGTATCTTCGCTATACCAGGCCGGTGATTCTAAGCCGGTATCTTTTTGCGCTAACGCACTGTACCAGATCTCCGCGGCATTCTGGTCATGCTGTTTTGTTTCTTCAATGTAGGTTTCCTCCCTAAACGGCGCGGCCTCTTTAAGTTGGTGGGGGTAGTCGGCTAGAAGCGCCGGATCCATCCAGGCTTCAATGGGGGAGCCGCCCAGCGACGCATTGATAATGCCGATAGGCACCCCTTTGTATCGGTACAGATGGCGAGCAAAATAAAATGCCACAGCAGACAGTGATTCGATATCCTGAGATTGCGCGGTTTTCCAGTCGGCCGGTTCTGGCTCAGCCAGAGTACGTGCAAAATTAAACGTGTCAGGAACCGTAAACTCGCGAATCAGCGGGTAGTCTGCCAGCGCTACGTCCTGGGGGTACGCTTCCTTTACTCTATCCATGGTCAATTCCATGTTGGACTGACCGGAGACCAGATACACATCGCCAAAATAGATATCATCCACCTGCAACGCCACCCCGTCACCGCTAACGCTGAGAGTGTGCGGCCCGCCGGCCGGTTGCTGAGGCAGTGACAGTGACCAGCGACCATCTTTGATTGTCGCTTCACCTATAGGCTTTTGGTCCAGCGCCAGCGAGAGTGTGCCTGTCTGATCACTAAATACAATGACCGGTACTGAGGCATCACGCTGCAACACCGCGCCATCAGAAATCAGTGAGTGAAAATGTGTGTCGCTTAGAACCGGCAGGGGAAATAATGTCAGTAGAAAGGCTGCCACGCGCATGCTTCAACCCTTTAACAAAAAAAGGCGTACGACAGTGTCGTACGCCAGATGGGAGATGATTAACGGAAGATGGTGTTATTGACCATGTTTTCCAGCATTTCCTGTTGGCCGGAAACGTGTTTCGGATCAAGGTTTTGCTGTTCGGTGTATTGTGCCAGAGACTCAAGAGTGTAGTCGCCGTTGGCCACTTTGCTGCCAAAGTCCGTTTCCCAGCCCTGGTAGCGTTTTGATTTCGCGTTGTCGATAAAATCGTTTTCAATCATGGCCGCTGCTTTTTTCAGGCCCAGTGCACAGGTATCCATGCCGCCGATATGACCATGAAACAGGTCCGCAGGATCGATACTCTGACGACGTAACTTGGTGTCGAAGTTGAAGCCGCCTGACGTGTAGCCGCCATTTTTAAGGATCTCATAACAAATCAGAGTCATCTCTTCCACGCTGTTCGGGAACTGGTCGGTATCCCAGCCTAGCTGCGGGTCGCCACGGTTTGCATCAATGGAACCAAAAATGCCCAGTGCAAATGCCGTAGCAATTTCATGGTGGAACGAATGACCCGAAAGCGTGGCATGGTTTGCCTCAATGTTCACCGCAAACTCTTTTTCTAGGCCGAATTCTTTTAAGAAACCGTATACTGTGGCGGTATCATAGTCGTACTGGTGCTTCGTGGGCTCCTGTGGCTTAGGCTCAAGTAACAGCAGACCGTCAAAGCCAATTTTATGCTTATGCTCAACCACCATATTCATAAAGCGGCCCAGGTTATTGCGCTCGCGCTTCAGATCAGTGTTAAGCAGCGTCTCATAACCTTCACGACCGCCCCATAATACGTAGTTTTCGCCGCCCAGTTTATGAGTGGCATTCATGGCATGAAAGACCTGCGTAGCGGCGCGGGCGAAAACTTCCGGGTCCGGGTTGGTAGACGCACCCGACATATAGCGTGGATTACTGAACACGTTAGCCGTGCCCCACAACAGCTTCATGCCGGTTTCTTCCTGTTTGGCTGCCAAGACGTCGGTCATCTTGGCAAAATTGTTCACATAATCTTTGACGGTGTCACCTTCTGGTGCCACATCTACATCATGGAAGCAGTAAAATGGCGCGCCTAGCTTAGAAAAGAAATCAAAAGCTACATCAGCTTTTTGTTTTGCCCGCTCCATGGCATCGCCCGACTGCAGCCAGGGACGGTTAAATGTCGGGCCACCAAAGACGTCAGCGCCGTCCCAACAGAAGTTGTGCCAGTAGCAGCTGGCAAAGCGCAGGTGATCTTCCATGGTTTTACCCAACACCTTCTCTTTGGCGTTGTAGTGTTTAAAAGCCAGCGGGTTAGTTGAGTCTGGCCCTTCGAATTCAATTGGCGCGATATCGTTAAAATAATTTGCCATGAGTCACTCCTTAGTGAGTTTGTGGCGTATGTGAAACCGTGTCTTGCCATGGTAATGCGCCCATGTTCGACCACAATTATGTTAATTAGATGTACTTTTGTGTTTTTTGGTTGACCTAAAAATGCGGTTCCACCGCAAAATACAGTTCCCTGAATTTCTGACGACGTTTCAGGTAAATATCAAAGTGTGAATTGTCCGGCTCGAAGGTTTTCACCAGCTTGGGAAACGGACAGATATACGAGGGTTTGATTTCAGGATTCATTGCCAGATGGGCCAGGCGTGCTGCACCCAGTGCCGGACCGACGTCGCCGCTTTGCCGTAAATTCATGGCCAGGCCGCTCACATTTGCCAGCATCTGACACCAGTAACTGCTTCTGACACCGCCACCGATAAGACTAATACCGTCGGCCTGCACGCCACAGCCGTGTACTGCATCAATGCCATCAGCCAGTGCCATGGATACCCCCTCCATAACCGCTCTGGCCATATGAGCACGGGTGGTACTGGCAGAAAGACCGAAGAACATGCCTCGGGCAGCAGGATTATTATGGGGCGTGCGCTCCCCTGTCAGGTAAGGTAAAAAGTAAGGGGTGGCATCATCATCGGCGCCGGTGTTGTTTTCAATATCAGCGGTCAGTTCGCCAACATCTTTATAGCCAGCGTTGGCCGCGTACCATTGTAGACAACTGGCCGCACTTAACATCACCGACATCAGATGCCAGCGGTCAGGCAGCGCATGGCAAAAACTGTGTACTGCTGACTCGGCGTTGCTGCGAAACTCGCGGGTGACTGCAAAGTACACCCCGGATGTACCCAAAGACAGCATGGCCTGGCCGGGATTGATGATACCGCAACCAATTGCACCAGCCGCGTTATCACCGGCACCCGCGACAATGGCAACGTCTTTCATTCCCCAACGCTTGCTCAAAGAAGGTAGCAGCGAGCCAGTCACCTGATTGCCTTCATACAGGTCAGGCATATGTTGTCGGCTTAATCCGCAGGTATCAAGCAGTGAATCACTCCAGTCGCGCTTACCCACATCCAGCCAGATTGTGCCAGCGGAGTCAGACATATCGCTGGCATAATCGCCACTTAGTTTAAATCGCAAATAATCTTTGGGTAGCAGAACTTTATCGATGCGGGAGAACACATCTGGCTCATGCTTTTTGACCCATAGCAACTTAGGCGCGGTGAAGCCGGGCATCACCAGATTGCCGGTGATATCAGTCACCGCGGGCACAGACTCGGTGATCGCCGCACACTCTTTTTCCGTGCGCCCGTCGTTCCACAATATGGCGGGGCGCAGCACATTGCCGCCGCGACCCAACAAAGTGGCTCCGTGCATCTGGCCAGCCAGACCGATAGCGGAAACTGTGGCCAGGTTATGCGTTTTACTTAGTGTATCAAGACACTCGCAGGTGGCATCCCACCAGTGCTGCGGATCCTGTTCTGACCACATTGGGTGTGGCATGGAGACGGAAAGGCTGCTGCTGGCACTGGCCACAAGCTCTCCGTCGGTGTTCGTCAGAATAACCTTCACCCCGGAGGTGCCCAAATCAATACCTATGAACATGGCTTTACGCTGAAATAATTTCGAATGCGTTCATCCTGATTATCAAAACATAAAAGGACAATTATGATTTTTTGTAATTTTTTTGTTAATTCAATTTATCTGTATTAGTATCGAATTGCCTAAAAAATAACATAACAATTTTTATTTAATTTCGTTTTTGCGGGGCACTTATGTTCGACAATAAGCACAGTATCACCATGCTGTTCAACGCCAACAAGGTGTATGACCGGCAGATCATTGAAGGTATTGGTAACTACCTCCAATCATCAAAAGTAGACTGGGACCTCTACCTGGAAGAGGATTTTATGGCTCGTCTGGACCACTTGGATGAGTGGAGTGGCGACGGCATTATCGCTGATTACGACAATCCTGAAATACAGGTGGCCCTGCAAAAAGCCAACGTGCCCGTGGTCGGGGTAGGCGGCTCTTACCGCAACCCTCAGGATTATCCGGACGTGCCCTATGTCGCCACGGATAACTTTGAACTGGTCAATGCTGCGTTTCAGCATTTGCGGCAAAAAGGCATACAGCGTTTTGCTTTTTATGGCGCGCCGGTGGATGAGCATCATCGCTGGGCGCAAGAGCGGGAAAATGCGATGCTGGAGCTCACTGCAAAAGAAGGATACGAGTGTTATGTATACCGTGGGCACCCGGTCCGCCCTGAAACCTGGCAATATACGATTAAAAGGCTGGCAGACTGGTTAAAAAGTCTTCCTACGCCCATTGGAATCGTTGCGGTGACCGACGCCAGAGCGCGTCATTTGCTCCAGGTCTGTGACCATATTGGTATGCTGATACCTGACAGAATGTCGGTGATTGGTATTGATGATGATGAAATAGCCCGGTTTTTAAGCCGCGTCAGTTTAAGTTCAGTTAAGCAGGGCTGTCTTGAGATGGGCTTTCAGTCAGCCAGACTTCTGCATAAGATGCTGGATGGTCACAAGAGCCCCAAACGCCCCATTCTGGTACCGCCGGAGCGGGTTGCAGAACGCCAGTCCACCGACTTTAAAGCCATCGCCGATCCTCATGTCATGCAGGCGATGCACTTTATCCGGCAAAATGCCTGCCGGGGGATCAAGGTGGACCAGGTTCTGGATTATGTGGGTGTCTCTCGTTCCAATCTGGAAAACCGGTTTAAGGACGAACGCGGGCACAGCATTCATACCGAGATTCATAATGAGAAGCTGCAAAGAGCCTGCAAAATGTTGCGGGAAAGCGATGAATCCACCGCGCAGGTGGCGAAAATTTGTGGTTATCCTTCTTTGCAATATATGTATGCGGTATTTAAAAAGCATTATAAGAAAACACCCATCGAATACCGCGAATCCTGCAAGCCATCACCGGTGGAAATTGAATTGGATATGGTGAGAGCGACTGAGTAACACAGTGCATGTCGTTGCATCGACCCGGTGCAACGATGTTTACCTCATGCAGCAATAAACGCAATAACAGAGCGCAAAAACATAATCAGACTAATTTGAACTGGCTATAGTGATGTCGTTACATTCCTGAATACAATAAAAAACGGGAATGGATGGATGGCAAGTTGTTCTTTGGGCAAAGGTCTGGCTTTATTGATGATGGTGCTGCCTGCGACGTACGCGAGCGCTGATGCGTCGTTTGACTGGTTCACTTACCAGGCCGAAGAATCAACACCGCCGCAACCAGACAACACATTCAGCAATCCGATACTGCCGGGCTTCTACCCTGATCCTAGCATTACCCGTAAAGACGATACGTACTATCTGGTCAATTCCTCGTTTGCCTTTACCCCCGGCCTGCCAATCTTCAAAAGCCAGGACCTGGTTCACTGGGAACAGATCGGTCATGCCCTGAATAAGGCTTCTCAGGCTGACTTTTCCGGATTACGGACATCAAGGGGCATCTTTGCACCCACCATCCGTTACCATGATGGCTTGTTTTATATCATTACCACTGCGGTGGATGCCGGCGGTAACTTTATTATTACTGCTAAAGATCCCTCCGGGCCGTGGTCTGAACCAGTCTGGCTACCTGAGGTAGGGGGGATCGACCCCGATTTGTTTATTGATAATGATGGGCGGGCGTATATTGCCCATAACGATGCACCGCCGGGAGAGCCTGAATATGACGGGCATCGCGCGGTCTGGATGTGGGAACTGGATCTGGCAACGCTGAAAGTAAAGCCCGGCTCACGCAAGCTGCTTATCAATGGTGGGGTTGATATTTCAACCAAGCCAGTTTGGATTGAAGGGCCGCACATATATCGTAAGAATGGCTGGTATTATCTGACCTGCGCCGAAGGGGGGACCAGCGTCAATCACTCTCAGGTGGTTTTTCGCACCAAAAGCCTTAGCGAGCCTTTTGTTCCTTTTGAGAATAATCCTATTCTGACGCAGCGTGACCGACCTGAATCGGATATTACCTCAACCGGGCATGCGGATTTTATTCAGACACCGGAAGGCGACTGGTGGAGCGTATTTCTTGCCACCCGGCCTTACCAGGGCAACCATTACAATACCGGCCGAGAAACCTTTATTTTACCTCTAACTTGGGAAGACGGCTGGCCGACGCTTCTACCCGCCGGTGAGTCCGTACCTACAGAGCTACCATTACCTGAAGGCGTAGAGACTAAATCTGAAACCTTTGCCCAAAAAAGTCGCCGCTTCCACGATGATTTTGGTGATACTACACTAAGCCAGCAATGGCTTGCGCTTAACACCTTTGAGAGAGGCTGGTTAAAAGTAAGTGATAGCTTACTTACTTTATCTCCCATTACCGATACTTTGACCGACCCGGCGCAATCCGCATTTGTCGGGAAACGCCAACAACATATGGCATTTAGCAGCGCTACCCGGCTAAATCAGGTTGCTGCGAATACGGCTGCAGGCTTAGTGGTATTCCAAAATCGCGGTTTTCACTATTTCATGGGCGCGGAGCAACAAAAGCGCGGTTATACGGTTTTTCTGGAAAAAGTAGAGGATGGTGCTGTTAGTCGCGTGGCGACTAAGCAATTTAAAGGTGAAGTTGATGGATTGGAATTACGGGTAACCGGGAACGGTGATTCGCTGAACTTTTTTGTTGCTGAGAAAACCGGGCAATATCCACTGGGCGATACACAACCGGCGACATTGGTCAGCACCCAGACCGCTGGTGGCTTTGTGGGCGCGCTCATTGGTCTGCATGCAAGAAAGGAACGTCAAAAATGAAACAACTATCATTGTTTTTCATGCTGTTTTGTTATGCCTTTGGCAGTCAGGCGGATTATTTGATGGATGCAGAGCAGCCTGGTTTTGTATTGGCTGATAAATCGGGTGCGACACCGATTGTTGTCGAGAATACTGCCAGTGCAGGTGTAAAGCGAGTCGCCGCGAGTTTTGCAAATGACATTTTTAAAGTGTCGTCACAAAAAGCAGAAATTTCTTCAACTCTAGCGAAGCAGAAGTCTTTTGTGCTGGTGGCAGAGCTGGGTAAAAGTCGCTTGTTAGCGCAACTGATTGCAACCAACAAAATTGACGTTAGTGCCCTTAAAGGTCGCTGGGACGGATTTTTAATTGAACATATCACGGCCCCGTTTGAAGGCGTCGATGAGGCGTGGATAGTAGTAGGGGCGAATCATCGCGGCGCGATGTATGGCATGTACGATATCAGCGAAACCATTGGTGTTTCTCCCTGGTACTGGTGGGCGGATGTACCGGTTAAAAAAAGTGCGACGCTGATACTACAAAAAGGCACACGCAAGCTGGATGCACCAGCGGTCAAATATCGAGGTATCTTTTTAAATGACGAAGCACCAGCACTGACGAACTGGGCGGCTGAAAAGTTCGATGGCTTCAATGCGCAATTCTATGAGCACGTATTTGAGCTTCTTTTGCGTTTAAAGGCCAACTTTCTGTGGCCTGCAATGTGGAACAACGCATTTGCCGATGACGATCCGAAAAATGCCAGGCTGGCGCATGAGATGGGGATTGTGATGAGTACCTCTCACCATGAGCCGATGATGCGCGCGGATAAAGAGTGGA
>CAZOYR010000102.1:0-11667 GCA_964584105.1 uncultured Alteromonas sp. | reverse complement strand
AAATGCGGACGAAGCTTATGTTAGTTGGAATTCCATTAGAACAAAGCAACAGTGTAGTTAAACCGAAAGATTGTGCGGGAGAAATGTCAGGCTATATCGTGTCTGTAGCAGAGAGCCGGTGTAAACGATCATTCGCGAGAATTTTCAGTTATTTTGCGCCTCGCTTACGCTCATATGCATTGAAGCAAATGGGTAATGAAGCCTTAGCCATGGAATTGGTTCAGGACACAATGTCTAACGTCTGGCAAAAAGCACACCTGTTTAATGCAGAGAAAGGTAGTCCATCTACCTGGATATTTACCATCGCACGCAATATTCGTTTTGATATGCTTCGCAAGCTGCAAAATCGCAAAGAAGACGTTTGTTCAGATGACTTATGGCCTGTACTTTGTGAGCAAACGGCAGACGCCAACGAAGCCTCCCTCGACGAGCAAATCACACTTGAACAAATCGGCTTTATGTTTGAAGCCTTACCTGTAAAACAAAAAGCAGTTATCGAAGCTATCTATATCGATGGCAAGTCTCAGCAGGAAGTCGCTGACGAGCTGAGCATTCCATTAGGTACTGTTAAGTCCAGAACACGTCTGGCACTTCAACGTTTAAAGGTTATGCTACAAGATCATGATTAAGTTTCATCCTGGCCCTGAACAGTTATCGGAATATGTTCAGGGTGGGTTGTCTCCTATAGATTCTATAATGATCTCTGCACATTGTGATATGTGCGAACGTTGCGAAAAAATAGCGCACCAGCAAACACTAATCCATGCCGAAAAATTTGAGGGTGATACGAGTAGTATTGGCGCTCTCAAAGATGGTGCATCTCAACATCGCGGTTTTGATGACATGCTTGAAAGTATACTCAAGCTTCCTGCTGACAAGAGAGCGAAGCACCGATCAAAGGGGCTTTCAGCGTCAGTTGAATTGGATGGTCGTCGTTTTATCCTCCCCAAGACATTACGCAAATATATATCTTCTACGGGGAACTGGACGAGTATGGTAGGGCGATTGTGGCAAGCGCCGGTCGATATTGGGAATGATTCGGTAGCCGCTAATCTTATCTATATGGGCCAGGGCGGTGGAATTCCTGAACATTCCCATCGTGGTATTGAAACAACGCTTGTGCTTAAAGGCGCATACGAAGATGGATTAAACCAGTATCAAGCTGGTGATTATGTTTATATGGATAGCAGTAATACGCATGCGCCAGAGTGTCACTCGCCACAGGGTTGCTTACTCTTTACTGTGCTGGATCAGCCCCTGCATTTTACTTCAGGCGTTGCAAGGTACACCAATCCATTCAGTCATCTTTTTTTCAGATAAAAAAAGACCTGCAATTGCAGGCCATTTTCACTAACCAATATATCGACTATCCGGATAGTTTAATTTGAGGGTTTTCATAGCATTGTCACGCAGCTCTGTCAGCCCCAGTTCCTCATAACTAGACACCATGATTTCGAGTGCTCGCTGAACCTGGTCAGAATCCGGGAAATGTTCAATCACGTAGCGTCCACGGTTGGCCGCAGCAACATACGCTTCCCGACGCATGTAAAATTTTGCTATGGCAATTTCATAGCTCGCTAGCCGGTTTTTGATGTACATCATCCGCTTACGAGCATCTGCAGCATACTTGCTATCAGGGTATTGCTGAATCAGCCGTCTGAAATCATCAAACGCCTGGCGAGACTTTGCGGGATCCCGGTCGTCACGGTCTATATTCATCAATTCCTGAAACAGGTTACTGTCCGCTTCCATATTAACCAAGCCGCGCATATAAAATGCATAATCGATATCAGAATGATTCGGGTTCAGGCGAATGAAGCGATCGATAGTCGCAACAGTTTCATCAATTTTGCCAGACTTGTAATAACTATAAATCAGGTCAAGTTGAACCTGATGCGATAGAGGCCCGAACGGATAGCGCGAGTCAAGCGCACTCAATGTATTTGACGCTGCACTGAAGTTTCCGGCCTGCATATTTTGCTGCGCTTGCTGATACATTTGCTGCGCGCCCATATTTGCCAGTGCGGCTTGTTCTTCTGCGTCGTCTGAGGAGCTACATCCTGCAACAGACACCATGACACCAACTACCAGTGGCGCCATATAACGGAATGTCTTCATATTTTCTTCTCGTACCCCAATTCGTCGTTTTGGTGTGGCAATCTTGCAATTATTTCAGGCATTCTAACGCACTCATTCTGTGAATGACCACAGAATACTGCAAAGATCGTCTCAAGAAATCCTAAAGCTTGTTATAATGCGACTTTTCATTTAACGAATTGGCGCTTTATGTCCCAGTCACAAAATACCGTGAATCTTGAGGCGGTAACTCAGCCCCATCACTTTGGTCAGAGGTTAGATCAGGTTTTAGCTGATTTGTTCCCAGAATATTCACGTTCAAAGCTAAAAAGCTGGATTCTGGACGGTAATGTTACTATCAATGGTGAAGTAAATACCACACCCAGACACAAGATGGCGATGGATGAGACGGTTAAAGTCGATGCCATCATGGAAGTACAAACCCAGAGTAAGCCCCAGGATATCAAACTCGATATCGTATATGAGGATGACGCTATTCTGGTGATCAATAAGCCAGCAGATCTTGTTGTCCATCCGGGAGCCGGAAATCAGGATGGTACATTACTTAATGCATTGCTAAACCATGTCCCTGATATTGACAAGGTGCCACGTGCGGGAATAGTGCATCGCCTTGATAAAGACACTACCGGCCTGATGGTGGTGGCGAAAACCATACCGGCGCAAACACACCTGGTCGAGCAGTTGCAGGAACGCACGATGAGCCGCGAGTATGAAGCACTTGCTATTGGCACAATGGTCGGTGGCGGGGAAGTTGATGCCCCCATCGGGCGTCATGCGACCAAACGTACACTTATGGCAGTGCGCGAAACCGGCAAGCCGGCGGTCACGCATTACCGGGTAAAAGAAAAATTTCGTGCTCATACCTATATCAGGCTAAAACTTGAATCGGGCAGAACGCACCAGATTCGTGTTCACATGACACATATCAAGCATCCATTAGTCGGTGATCCGGTATACGGTGGGCGGCCACGTTTACCGCGAGAAGCCTCAGAGGCTTTCATCGAAACCTTACGACAGTTTAAACGACAGGCGCTACATGCGGCACAGTTATCCCTGTTTCACCCTGAAACCGAAGAGTGGATGACCTGGCAGGCACCGCTTCCCGAAGATATGGTCAATCTTCTGGACGTTGTGCGACAGGACACCAAAGAGCATGGTTTCGACGATTACTGATTTCGCATTGATAACGCCAACCTGGGCGGCCCCACAATCGATAATGGCGTACTGTACGACGCGTGCTGGTGGGGTTAGTCAGGGACCTTATGCGTCGCTGAACGTTGGGTTGCATGTAAATGATGACCCGGCGTTAGTGTTACAAAACCGTTCAAAATTGCCTGGCAGTGACAAGCTGCACTGGCTGGAGCAGGTGCATGGCAATGACGTGCTAACGTTACCATCCTCTCAGATTAAGGCTGACGCCAGTATAAGCCGCCATCGGCCGCATTGGTGTGCGGTCATGACGGCTGATTGTGTGCCTGTGTTGCTATGTAACAGCGCGGGAACAGAGGTTGCTGCAATTCATGCAGGATGGCAGGGGCTTGATAAAAAAATAATAGCCAGGACTATCGCGACCATGCAGTCGCCAGCCTCTGCGCTGATAGCCTGGATTGGCCCTGCTATCTGCCAGCAGCACTACCAGGTTGATACGCGGATTGCTAACCATTTTTCACAATACGAAGGTGCTGTTGAAAAGGACGCAGAAGCAGATAAGTGGCGGCTTGATCTACCGCGTATTGCTACAATGCAATTACTTGATGTGGGTGTCACGAACATCACTCATGCAGGTTTGTGTACCTATCGTAATAACGAACACTTTTTCTCGCATCGACGCGCGTCTCATCAGAAAGAACCAGCTACTGGCCGAATGGTCAGTGTCATCGGCATCATTTGATTTACATCAATAACCTGACGCAAATTTAATCTGTCGTCTTGAATCGCAACGCGTCTGTACCCATAAATTACACAGGGTTTTTGCTAGAGACTTTAACTATGCGTTTAGACAGATTCACCAGTAAATTTCAGATAGCCATCTCGGATGCGCAGTCGCTTGCACTGGGCAGAGACCATCAGTTCATCGAACCGGTACATTTAATGACGGCCATGCTAAACCAGCAGGGCGGTTCCGTGCGTCCACTGCTTGATCAGGCCAGTATCAACGTCAATGCACTACGCTCAGCACTTAGCGAAGCCATCGAACGCCTTCCTCGCGTAGAAGGGGTTGGCGGCGATATTCAGCTAAGTAAAGAAACCGGTATCCTGTTAAACCTTTGCGATAAGATTGCACAGCAGCGCAAAGATGAGTACATCACCTCAGAAATGTTTGTGCTGGCTGCGCTTGAGGATAAAGGACGTCTGGGCAGTATTCTTAAAGAGCTGAACCTTACAAAGGCGAAGGTTGAAAAGGCTATTGATACAATGCGCGGTGGGCAGAAAGTCACTGACCCGAATGCCGAAGATGTCCGCCAGGCCCTTGAAAAATACACCACGGATCTAACCGAAAGGGCAGAGCAGGGTAAGCTTGATCCGGTTATTGGCCGTGATGATGAGATCCGTCGCACAGTTCAGGTCCTTCAGCGCCGTACCAAAAATAACCCAGTATTAATTGGTGAACCGGGTGTCGGTAAAACCGCCATTGTTGAGGGACTTGCGCAGCGTATTATCAACGGTGAGGTTCCTGAAGGGCTAAAAGATAAGCGTGTTTTATCGCTGGATATGGGCGCACTGGTGGCTGGCGCCAAATATCGCGGCGAATTTGAGGAAAGATTAAAAGCGGTACTGAACGAGCTGGCTAAAGAAGAAGGCCGCGTGATTCTGTTCATTGATGAGCTGCACACCATGGTAGGGGCGGGTAAATCTGATGGCGCAATGGATGCCGGCAATATGCTTAAGCCTGCGCTGGCTCGCGGTGAACTCCATTGCGTTGGCGCAACAACGCTGGATGAATACCGTCAGTATATCGAAAAAGATGCAGCGCTAGAGCGTCGGTTCCAGAAAGTATTGGTGGATGAGCCTTCAGTTGAAGATACCATCGCCATCTTACGCGGGCTGAAAGAGCGCTACGAGTTACATCATTCAGTCGACATTACCGATCCCGCGATCGTTGCTGCGGCCAGTTTATCGCATCGCTATATCAGCGACCGTCAGCTTCCTGATAAGGCTATTGATCTTATTGATGAAGCGGCATCAAGTATACGACTGCAGATAGATTCTAAGCCTGAAGATATGGACAGGTTAGAGCGTAGAATTATACAGCTTAAACTTGAAGAGCAGGCGCTTGCCAAGGAAACGGACGATGCCAGTCATAAGCGCCTTGAAATGATCGAACTGGAGCGCGAGCAGGCGGAACAAAAATATGCTGAGTTGGATAGCATCTGGAAAGATGAAAAAGAAGCGATGCAAGGCACCCAGAGCATCAAATCTGAGCTAGAACAGGCGAAGCTTGACCTGGAAATTGCGCGCAGAGCATCCGACTTAAACCGTATGTCAGAGCTTCAGTACGGCCGCATTCCTGAGCTTGAAATGAAGTTGGAAAAAGCCTCAGAAAATGAAACGCGCGAAACATCGCTACTTAAAAACAAAGTGACCGACGCTGAGATTGCCGATGTTCTGTCTCGCTGGACAGGTATCCCGGTTGCCAGAATGCTTGAAGGCGAGCGTGAAAAACTGCTGCGTATGGAAGACGCGTTGCATAAACGCGTTGTGGGTCAAGGTGAAGCCGTTACTGCGGTCTCCAATGCCATCAGGCGTTCACGGGCAGGGCTCGCTGATCCGGACAGACCGATTGGCTCATTCCTGTTTCTAGGGCCGACCGGTGTAGGCAAAACCGAGTTGTGCAAAGCACTGGCAGGATTCATGTTCGATACTGAAAATGCCATGGTTCGAATTGATATGTCTGAGTTCATGGAAAAGCACTCAGTGTCACGGTTGGTGGGCGCACCACCCGGATATGTGGGTTACGAGGAGGGGGGCTATCTGACTGAAGCGGTCAGACGCAAACCCTATTCGGTCATTCTGCTGGATGAGGTGGAAAAGGCGCATCCGGATGTATTTAATATTCTGCTTCAGGTTTTAGACGATGGCAGACTGACCGATGGTCAGGGGCGCACTGTTGATTTCAAAAACACGGTTGTCATCATGACCTCGAATCTGGGCTCGGACATCATTCAGGATAAACATTCACAAAGTCAGTATGACGAGATGAAGTCAATGGTGATGAATGTGGTGGGCCAGCATTTCCGGCCTGAGTTTATTAACCGAGTCGATGATATTGTGGTATTCCATCCATTAGGCAAAGAGGAAATTAAGTCGATTGCCAAAATTCAGCTGGCGTCATTGCGTGCCCGGTTAGCAGATAAAGGGTTTAAGCTGGAATTGTCCGGCTCGGCAATGGATAAGCTGGCCGAGGCAGGATTTGATCCGGTATTCGGCGCGCGGCCACTGAAAAGGGCTATTCAGACACAGATAGAGAACCCGCTGGCGCAGGAACTCTTATCTGGAAACATGGTTCCTGATTCGACCATCCGAATTGATGAGGATGATGGTCAGATTGTCATTCTGAAGCCAGAGTCAAACATACATTAGTAATGATGATAAAAAAGGAGGCGTGCGCCTCCTTTTTTCTATAATGATTGCATCAAAGCCTGCGCATCCGGTTGTTCTCTGAACGACCTTTCCAATGTTTGGTGTTTAGTGAGAATCGCGCGTGCTTCTTCCTGTCGGCCTAGTTTATCCAGCGTGTAAGCAATGTGGTACTGCACACTCGGATCTGAAGCATCCAGAGTGTAGGCCTGGCGAAGCAGGCTCAGCCCCTCCTGATAATTGTCGCCAAGAGAAAGAAGCCAGCCTTTGGTATCCATCAGTGCAGCGGAACGCGGCTCTAACTCAAGCGCTCTGTTAATTAGTTCTAACGCTTTAGATAAATTATTCTTAGCATGAATGTTCGCCAGATTGTTCAACACGAATGCTCTGTTTTGAAATCCATCATCGGCCAGCAACTGGTCGTAGGCTTTTTCAGCACGAGTATAGTCCGCATTGATATAGTAGAGATCGGCCAGTAAGTGGCTAACAAAGGCATCGCTATCCACCTCAAGGTCAGACAGATAGTTAATTAATTCGCTGCGACCTGTGCCGCTGCGAGCCAGTTCAAATGCTTTTATCAATGCCAGTCTGAAAGAAGGCGCGCGTTCTAGAGCTATCATGTAATGCGAGAACCCCTTTTGAGGAACATTACTCGCCACTGCAAGATCCCCGCGAAGCATTGCCAGATTTGCGGTCTTGCCAAACTGATTAGCAAACTCAGTAATTGTCGTTTGCGCTTGCTCTAAGCGATTTTGCCGAATCAGAAATGAGATATATTCCAGGTGAGGACGAGGAGCTTTGGGGGCAAGCCTGATTGCCTGCTGCAATGATTTTTGCGCGCCAGAAAAATCCCTAGCCTGTTCTTGTTGCTCTGCCAGTAGCAATAATTTATCAGGCTGCTGTGCCCATAACGCATAAACCATGTTTAATTGGGACTGGGCGTCGTTCACTTTGCCCATTTCGTTGAGCACAGATGCTTTTTGCAAATGAAAGTCTGGCGATAACCGATCGATGTTGAGCAAGGCGTTAATTTCACTTAGCGCAGCGTTTAGTTCTCCCTTCCCGGAATAGATGGATGCAAGGAGTTGACGGGGAGTTGGATTGCGACTTTCCAGCGTTTTGGCGGCAAGTAAATGGTCTATCGCATCGTCTGTTTTATCATGGGCGATGTAGATTTGCGCGGCCAGAATGCGAGCAGCCACATTTGTTTTATCCAGTTTCACAGCCTGCTCGATTGCTTCTGTGCTGGTGGGCCATTTCTCATTAAACAGGCTTATTCTGGCTTTTGCGATGAGGCCTGCAACATTATCAGGATCAGCACGCAGCAGTTTATCAACTGCTTCAGCTGCCTCATCCATACTGTGATTGCGAATCAATAAATCGCTGACCAGTGCCTGATGTGCAAGACTATCAGGTTGCTTTTGCAGGAGTGTCTGAGCAAGTTCAAGCGCGTTAGCGTAATCTTCCTGCTCACTGAATAACGCAATGTTCAGACGTAGTACTTCTTCCGTGTCGGACCCGGCAAGTTCGGTCGCCAGGATTTTTCTTGCCTGTTCTATTTCCTTGTCATGTAACAGCAGTTTGACTTTCAAAATGGCAAAGTTTTCCCTGCCTTTATACCTGGCAGTCAATGCCGGTAGAATCTGATTACATTTAAATGGCTTGTTCAATGCCAGGTTGAGTTCACAATACAACCGCGCCAGAGGAAGATGCGAGATGACCGTTTCTTCGTATTTGTCGAGTAAATTAGAGGCATCCTTGTAATTGCTGTTTTTTATCATCGCATCAGCCAGCATACTGAGCTGCTCAGGCGATGCATCGCGTTTACCGACATACCGGTACAGCTCTGTACTTGCCAGACTGTAATTTTTATTGAGATACGCCACTATTCCTGCGATCAGACTTAGCTCTATGCGCTCATTCAACTGTTTCTCTGTCAGTAGACTGAGCTTATCGGTGAGCGACTTCAGAATTTTATCTGCTTCAGAATGGTGTTGTGTCAGTGCCAGTATGCGAGCTTTGATTAACTGGTTCTGAATATCGCCGGGGGTTTGTGCTTCAATATCTTCAATAATGGCGGAGGCTTTGTTGAACTGACCACTTTCTGCCAGGGCACCGGCATAGGCCCGCATGGCAGCCGGATTTTCAGGCGCCAGTTTGTAGGCTTTAGCAAATAAGGGAAGCGCATCTTTACCTTGAGCAGCATGTAACTTTGCTTGAGTGATCAGAGTCAGTGGCTCGCTATCGCTTATCGTCAAAGAGCGTTGAACGAGTTCGCCGGCTGCTGCCAGATCGTTCTGATCCATTAATAAATTAGCTTGTGCATTCAATAGAGCAACAACATCTGGGTGCGCGTTAAGTGCTCCGGCATATAGCGATCGCGCCTTATCTAATTGGTTCAACCTTACATAAGCGGTTCCTGCTGCCAGCGTCACAGATACATCGGCCTCACCAGATAATCTATGCCGCTTTAGCATCACAAAAATTTTCTCGTACAGTCCTTCCCGCAAGTAAGCGCGGGATAATGCCGGGAGCACGAGGTTCTTATCACCGCCAGCCAGCAAAACTTCCTCAAATTCTTCAATAGCTTCTTTAGTGTAACCATCCAGAAGCAGAATGCGCCCCATCAGTAGCTTAGCTGGTAAATGGTCAGGTGAAGCTTTGAGTACATGTTTTAGTGTCAGGTAAGCGCTTTGAACCTGGCCGGTGTTAAACGCGGTTAAGGCTTCATCATACGATGCGGATTGTGGGGTAGCATGTGCTATTGAGCCACCCATAAGCAACAAACTAAAAATACTGGCTTTGACTGATGATTTCACAATGCTCTCGTTTTTCTTATTCATTTATCTATCGGATAGTCTACACAAAAAAGCCCCTGCGACGAGGGGCTTTCTAACTGATTTTGTTCATTAATGACGACGTTTCAGTGCTACCAACCCCAGCAATGCAAAAAGAAACGCGGATGCAGGTGCCGGAACATTTGCAGAAGGCGCATAATGTGTAGTCAGACTTACCAGCTTCATATAATCGCTTTGCTGGGTCCATATACTATTCCCGCCAAAGTTCGCGTTATACGCGCCGATAAGCCAGTATTTTGCTTCAGTGGCAACACTTGAGAAGCTTAACGTGTTCGAATTGCTGAACTCTGTATTGGAAAAGCTCTTGGTAAATATTGCCTGACTGGCAACGTTCGCCCACGTGTTGCCCGATAACAGCGGGATAGAGTGAAACGCAGCAATAGACATATCATGATCGTTATGCGTGTAACCCAGGCTCAGGCCACTGACGCTGACTGAGTCATCAAAAGAAAACAATAGCATATCGTTGCTGTAGGCATTATCGATATAGTGGCTGTCTTTATTCTGACCTTTCTGAATTTTGTTGGAGTTTAACAATCCCCATTCGTTAGCGCCTATCTTTGAGGCTGCAATATCTCCGGTATCCGTGCCAGACCAGGCGGAGATATGTAGTGTCTGATTATTTTGCGTTGTGGTTATCTGATTGCCGTAGCCCTGATTATCAAAAGATAACGCAGATTTATATGGATTAAAGTTCCAGGTGGTATCTGCGGCCATTACCTGTGTGGGTACAAAGGTGACTGAGCAAATCAGAGCAACGGTTGTTATCAATTTTTTCATCGTTTTGTTCCGAATAAAACAGCGCAAATAGAGTGGGCAACTTCCCTGGTAAACTGACACCAGTATATCGGTTGATGAAAATCACGATTTTAGTACCGATATCTCAATGTGGCAGGGGGTATCTTAGTTGAGCTATTGAGCTATTACAGCAGATTGTGTGTATGTACACTGATACCTGGTTATAAAACAGCAGGGCGGACATTTCACTATCCTGAGTGCCCTGATATATGAAATACTATAAAGATTAGTCTTTTGAATAATGAGGAAATATGTCCCAAAGCAAGCGTAAGGGAATTTATCTGCTTCCCAATTTACTGACAACCGCTGGTTTGTTTTCTGGCTTTTTCGCTGTTGTATCATCAATGAACGGACGCTTCGAAGCTGCTGCGATAGCAATATTTGTGGCGATGATTTTTGATGGCCTCGATGGGCGTGTAGCAAGAATGACAAACACGCAGAGTGACTTTGGTGCAGAATACGATTCTATGGCTGACATGGTGTCTTTCGGCATGGCGCCTGCCTTGGTTGCTTATAACTGGGGCCTGAGCGGTATGGGTAAGTTGGGTTGGCTGGCCGCCTTTATCTATGTGGCAGGTGCAGCTTTGCGTCTAGCCCGGTTCAATACTCAGGTTGGGATTGCTGATAAGCGCTTCTTTCAGGGGTTAGCGAGTCCTTCTGCAGCGGCACTGGTATCGGGCCTGGTATGGGTCGGGGTAGAATATGGCGCTAATGGTGACGATTACGGTTTAGTGGTTGCCTTTATTACCTCCGCTGCTGGTTTGTTAATGGTAAGCAACTTTAAATACAACTCGTTTAAAGAGGTCAACTGGCACGGCAAAGTACCTTTTGTAGCAATCCTGATTATTCTTATGGTGTTTGTCATTGTTGCAACTGAACCGGCGTTAGTCTTGTTTATTGTATTTGCGCTGTACGCATTGGCAGGCCCGATCAATACATTCAGGACAGTAGACAAGGTGACATTAGATGATGTGGTCGGTGATCATGAAGAGGCCGACGCTGATTTTAGTGAAGATAGCGAACAAGAAAACGATAAAAAACGGGCTGAAAAAGAAGAATAACGGCGTTTATCTCTCGTATTGGTTTAAAGGTGCTCACTTGAGCGCCTTTTTTTATAAAAGAATGAAAAAGGGCTTGCGTTTAATTCTGCACTTTGTACAATGCGCGCCTCTTCAACGAGCAACGGCCAAAACAATGGCGAAGCTTGATGAACTGAGTCAAAAGTTTTTAAGAAATATTCGAGAAAATGATTGACAAAAATTGGATGCCAAGTATCATACGCATCCCGCTTGAGACAAGCCCTTAAGGCAAATCAAGCAGTGTTCTTTAACAATTT